>JBKOVK010000006.1:0-21676 GCA_046724475.1 Acidobacteriota bacterium
ATACACCCCGGAGTCGCGCTCGTAGTCTTTCGGCAGCAGGATCGTCGCCCCGATGAGGACAGGTTGTCCCCAGAACTTCGAAAGCCGCGGGCTCTCGAAGCGCACGTGCCTGACCCAGGGTGTGTCTTTCGGCATCTCGATCGGAGGAATCTTCCGATCGAGAACGATCTGTATCGGCCTGCCGTCCGCCGGATCGACGTGGATCTTGCGCGGCTCGCTGTAGAGATTGCCGGGCGAGAGGGGAAAATTCTGGCCCTCCCACTGGTCCATGTGCATCTTCACGACGTGGCCGTCGGCGCGGTGGAAGGTGGTGTACACGTTCAGCATTCCCTGGACGTAGTAGTCGCCCGCGGGCAGGTCGGCGAGGCGCTCGACGGGATAGCCGATGGACCCAGCTCCGATGACGGCTCGCTGGCCGGGCTTCAACCCGTCCACGTCCTCGCCAAAGAAGGGCGTGGACTTGTACTGCCCGCCGGACTTGCCGAACTGGAGACGCGGCTCGAGCTCGGCCTTGCGCGTCAGGATGACGAAGACCCGACCGTCGGCCGCTTCGGTCCGAACGCTCGATGGGAAGGAGAGCTCGAAGCGCAGTTTCGCCGCGTGCTCCTCAGCCGCGAGGGGGCGGGCGAGTACGAGCGCAAGCGGAAGAAGCCGGATTCGTCGGAACATCTCAGACCATCTACCCATTTCTTGCCTCACTCCTCCTCATCGAGATGCCGTGAGCGTCACGCGCCTGAAACGTCGGCCTCCGCCTCGACCTCGACCAAGTACTCGTCGCCCACCAGAGACGCGGCGACGAGCGTATTGGCAGGCTGAATGTGACCGAAGCGCTCGCCGTGCGCGCGGGCCACCGCCTCCCAGTCCTCGAGGCGCTTCACGAATACCCGTGTCCGGACCACGTCCTCGAGCCTCGCCCCGAGCGACTGGAGGGCGCCTTCGATCTTGTCGATCGCGAAGTGCGTTTGCGCGGCGGCATCCGTGCCGCCTATCGCGCGATCGCCGTGGGTCGCGGTCGTCCCCGACACGTGCACGCGCGTGCCCCGCCGCGTCGCCCGGGAGAAACCGGCGATGTCTTCCCACGGCGTGCCGCTCAGGCAGAGCACGCGGCCGTCGGCGCGGCGCTGCACCGCGTACGGCGCCGGAAACGAATCCACGTGGTGACTCAGATCGCCCGAGGCCGTGAGAAACGGCGGCTTGCGGTACTCGTCGCCGCACTCGCCGGGAATCGGGTGGAGAGTCGCGAGCGCCGCATGCAACTCCTCGCGATCCTCGCCGGTCAAAGAGAAGGAAAAGACGCGAAGGTTGTCGGCAATGTGCTCCCGCTCGCCGGGCCGGGCCCCGATGATGATGCCGGCCACGGCCGGCTGCTCCAGGACGTACCGACTGGCCACATTGGCGATCGACACGTCGTGTCGCCGTGCCACCGCATCCGCGGCGCGCAGCACTCGCTGCAGGGCATCCCACCCGCCGGCGACACGCATGAACCGGCCGTACTTCATCTGCGACCAGGTGCCGTTGCGTTCCCAGTCGGGCTCGGGCTGTCCGAGCCACCGATTCGACAACCAGCCGCCGGCGAGCGTTCCGTATGCAAGGAGTTTCACGCCGCGCGCACGGCACACGTCCGACATCCGACCCGCCGCGCGCCGATCGAGCAGCGAGAAGCAGACCTGATTCGAAATCACCTCGATGCCGGTAGCGAGCACCATGTTCAGATGCGCCGCATCCACATTCGTCAGGCCGATGTGCGCGATCAGACCCTCGGCCTCAAGCGCCTGCAGATGCAGCAGGGCGTCGATCCAGCTCGGATCGGCATAGCTCCAGGCATGGAACTGCAGCAAGTCGAGCCGTCGGGTGCGCAGCCGCTGCCGCGATCGCTCGACCGCCGCGCGCGTGTCGCCGAGCGTCAGCGGTCCCGGCTTCGGCACCCACTTCGTGAACAGCTGCACCGGATGCGCATCGCTCGTTCCTTCGCGCAGATGGCTCGCCACGATCTCGGCCGACCCGTAGTGGTCCGCCATGTCGAACGAGGTGAAGCCGGCGTCGACGTAGGACCGAAGCGCGCGTGCGGTTGGCTCGGGGTCGAGCGCGCGGCCGTCGCGCTCCATGTCGGCGATCTGCCACAGACCCGTGAGCACGCGGGAGATGGAGAGATCGGGGGCCAGTGCGACCCGGTCCACGGTGAGCGTCACGAGTCTATCCGGGAGGCAGCGTCGCGAAGCGCGCGTCGAGGTCCACGCCCTGGCGGCGCAGCTTCCGCGTTTCGCGGCGATAGATGATCGAGCCGGCGGCCATCACGAGGAGCCACAGCGGCGTCGAGCGAAAATACCAGGCGGCACCGGGCGAGGTCACATCCCTCCACGTGTGAACGCCGAGAAACAGCGACAGGACGACGATGGCCGCCACGGCCAGCGGCACCTGCGCCTCGCGCGACGGGAGCACGGTGACCTCGCGCGCGAGCGCGGGGTTGCGCGCGGGGAGCGTCACCACCGAGATTGCCATCAGCAGAAAGTTGACCAGCATCGATGTCACGAGGATGTCAATGCCGAGGAAGAAGTCGCCGGCAACGTGGCAACCGATGATGCCGAGCGTGGCCATGGCGGCGCTTACCAGGATTGCCACGTGCGGCGTGTGGAACCGCGGGTGCACGGCCGCGATCTGCCGCGGAAAGATTCCATCCTCGGCCCACGCAAACATCAGGCGCGATACCGCGAGCAGCATCGCCGGCAAGTCCTTGATCAAGGCGACCGCCGCACCGGTCACGATCACCACCGTCCACGCCGGCGGCAGCAGGTATCCAAGAAGACCCGGGGCCGTCAGGTCGCGATGCGGCGCTTCGGAGGCGATGAACTGCCACGGCACGGCGTGATACACCGCGCCGGTGAAGAGCATGTAGAAGAGGCCAACCGACACGACGGAGATGCCGATCGCGAGCGGCAGATTTCGTCCCGGATTCCTGGCCTCGCCACCCGCCTGCGCGATCGAATCGAAACCGATGAACGAGGCAAACAGCAGCGCCGACGCCGGAAGAAGTACCGACAGAGTCAGTGGCGCTTCCACGGCAGCCACCGCACCACCCCCGCGCGCCTGCAGCGCGGCGGCAAACGCGTCATGGTCGAAGGAGAACCCGGCGACGATCACCACAGCGCCGAGAATGAACGTCAGGAACATCAGCGGAACGATCAGGCGTTCGTAGGCCTTCACGCCGCGAAGGTTCACGAACACCGCGGTCCAGAGGAACGCGAGCGAGATCGTCAGCCGGATCGGTCCGGTCTCCAGGGTCGCCGCCACCGCTGTCGATCCCGCGGCCACGGCGATGTCGCGCAGGAACGGAACGATCAGGTAGGAGACCACCCCGATCGCCACGCACAGCGAGAACCACTGCGAGAACGAGGCAACGAAGCCGAGGTAGGGATCGAGCGCGCGGCTCGCGTACACGTAGCTGCCGCCGGCTCGCGGCATGGCCGAAGCCAGCACCGCATACGCCAGGCCCGCCAGCACGGCCGGAAGCGCCGCGAAGAGGAAGGCGGGCAGCACGTTCGGACCGATGCCGGGCGCGTGGCGCTGGATCATGAACGGGATGACGTTGATGCCCGCGCCGATCATCGAGCAGACTCCGGTGGCCACCAGTCCGAGCAGCCCCATCTCGCGAACGAGCCCGGATTTCGTAGGCGCGACTGGGGCTTGAGCCTGCGGAATCGTCATGTCGTGGCGCTTCTGTATCACGTGACGGCAGAACCGCGGGAGACTGGAGCGGGCAACCGGGATCGAACCGGCGACATCCAGCTTGGGAAGCTGGCGTTCTACCGCTGAACTATGCCCGCATCCGATTCGAAGATATCACCGCGACCCTTGCGTTTGGATGCGGAAGGCGTAGGCTGCGACCAGACGGATCCGATCATGGAAGCTCGAGCCAGGCGGGCTGCGGCGTTGGCCGCCGCGTTTCTCATTTCGATCACGCCTCTCGGCGCCGACACCGTGCCGTTCTGGGGCGCGAAGGATTCCGAGCCCATCGGGACGGATCCGAAGAACCTCAAGCCGGGCCAGTTCATCTGGGACGCGGACGCGGCGCCGAAAGGCCCGCTCGTCGTCGTCGTGAGCCTGCCGGAGCAACGGGCCCGCGTGTACCGAAACGGCGTGTCGATCGGCGTCTCGACCGTCTCGACCGGCCGGCCGGGGCACGTGACGCCGACCGGCGTATTCACGATCCTCAACAAGGACAAGGACCATCGTTCGAAGACGTACGACAACGCCCCGATGCCCTACTCGGAGCGCCTGACCTGGGACGGGGTCGCACTCCACGCGGGAGGCCTGCCCGGTTATCCCGAGTCGCACGGCTGCGTGCACTTGCCGACGAGATTCGCGCAGCTCCTCTTCTCCGCGACCGACGTCGGAATGACCGTCGTGATCGCCAACGACAAAGTCGCTCCGGTCGACGTCACGCATCCGGCGTTCCTGGCGCCGGTGAGCGCGACCGGAACCGAAGACGAGCAAGCCCGCCTCTCAGCGGACGAGACGATGCGCTGGGAACCGGAGAAGTCGTCCGCCGGCCCCGTGACGGTCGTCGTCAGCGCTGCAGACCGGAGGATCATCGTTTTTCGCAACGGCATCGAGATCGGCCGGGCGCGAATCACGATTACAGATCCGCAGACGCCCATCGGCAACTCGGCGTTCGTGCTGCAGACCCGCTCCGACACGCAGCCCGCTCCCGATTCTCCGGCGGGGATGCGCTGGTCCGGCATCGCCCTTCCCGGCGCGACGGTGGGCGGCGGCGTCGGCATCTCCCCGAAGGCGGCCGCGCGCGTGACCGTCCCGCCGGCGTTCGTGACCGACGTCTTCGCCATCCTGACGCCCGGGGCGACGCTCTACTTGACGGACTCGCCGGTGCTTCCGGAGACGACCGGACCGACGCTCAACGTCCTGAACTCGGACCCGCCGCCGGCGGCTCGTTAGGGCTGGAGCTCCCGCTCGAGGAACGACGACCGGCGCATCCAGTCGGCATCCGGATAGTACGCAACCAGCAGGGAACCGTCCCGGATTGCGGCGATGAGCGCTTTCGCGATGGCCGGGCGAACCGCGGGACATCCCCAGCTCCGGCCGAGCCGTCCCTGCGAGGCGATCAGCGCGTCGCTGACGTAATCGGCGCCGTGGAGGACGATGGCGCGCTCGCGCGCGCGGTCGTTGAAACCCGGCTCCAGGCCTTCCAGGCGCAGCGAAAGGCCGTGTGCGCCGGTGTACGCATCCCCGGCGCGGAAGACGCCCAGGCTCGTCATGTGGCTCTGCGGCAGGTTCGAGAACCGCTCCGTCGCGTTCTCGCCGCTGCCACGCCCATGGGCGACGCGCTCGCGAAACAGCACGCGGCTCGACGCGACGTCGACCACGAAAAGGCGGGGCTCGGTCGACGGTCGCGAATAGTCGATGACCGTGAGGACGTCCGCGCGCGAGACCGCGCTGGACGCGACGGCATGCCGCCAGGCCTCGATTCCCGCCTCGAGCGCGGCGTGGGAAGCAGGGGGAACCTGCCTCTCGAGCGCCGGAAGTGACGGCGAGGAGACGGCAAACGCGCCCGCGAGGATCAGGAGGTGGAGCATGACTGTCCGCAGGAAGAACAACGGCGGGCGCACCGCATTCCCGGATTCCGGCGGGCGAACGTCGCGGGGGCATCTTCCGTCGGGACCGGGGACGGGGTCGCCGTTGGTGTCATCGTGCGCGTGGGCGTCTCGATCCAGGTCCGGGTCCGCGTGGGCGTCCTCGTCGCCGTCCGCGTGCCATCCGGCGGCGTGTTGGTGACGCCTCCCCCGGCCGCCGGAGCCGGCACACGCACGCCGACCAGTGGAACCGGAGGCTTACCGGGACTGGCACCGCCGATGGCCGTGATGCAGCGCACCGCGATCGCGGCAGTGGCCACGGCGGCGGCGATCCCCCAGCGCCTCACAATTCAATTCTGCTTCAGGGATGCGCTCCGCAACTCCTCGATGTCTTTGAGGATCGCCTGGACCAGCGCCTCCGTGACGATTCTTCCTTTCTCCTTGGTGGCGAGGGTGGCATCGCCGAAAACGCCGGAGGCGGAATAGGTCATGCCGTCTTTCTTGGCGTCGCGCGTCAGGCCGCCCTTGCCGGGGTGGTAGTCCTTGACGGCCTTGCTCATGTCGCAGTCATCCGGCGACATGTACAGGATCATCGACGTCTCGAGCTCGTCGGCGTGCGTTCCTCCCTCCTGCTTGCAGATCTGCTTCTCGACGGCCTCGGTCGCCTTGAGCACGTCGGTGTACCGCATCAGGATGCCGTCGGCAGCGAGAATCTCGGCGGCGGGAGAGAGGGCGCGCACCGTCGAGAGGCCGGTGTTCAAGACGTAGTACCGCTTCGGACCGAACCGGGCGAGACCCCGACAGATCTCGACGATCGTGTCGCGCGAGGTCTCGAGCGACAGCGAGGTCGAGCCCGGATACTCGACGAACGCCGGATAGAAGCTGTACGGGACCGTCGGCGCGATGACGACCTTCGACCGCCGCCGCACGCGGTCCTTCAGGTAGTTGGCCAGGATCAGATCGTTCTTCAGCTTCAGGTGCGGGCCGTGCTCTTTCGAAGCCGCGCCGAGCGGGATGACGACGACCGCGTCGGGAGTCAGGGCCTTGTCGGCTTCGACCCAGGTCAGGTCTCCGAGCTCGACCCCGGGCTCGGCCGCGGCCGACGGATCCGGCGCCGGGCCGAGCGCGAGTACCGCCCACATCAGGAGCGCCGTCACCGCGGCTCCGGTTCCCCCGCGGCCGCGCGCAGCAGCCTCAGGCGCGGCGCGAGCTTGGGGATGCGCGTCTTGGCGAAGAGGCGGCCGTTGACGAAGAGGACGGGAATCGCATCGGACCAGCGCCGCGCGATCTCGTCGTCCGAGTCCACGTCCACGATCTCCCACTCCCGCTCTTCCGTGGCGAGGAGGCGGTCCACCTCCGCCCGCATCTCTTCGCAGAGACGACAGCCCGCCCGCGAAAGCAGGCGGAGGCGGATCATGCCGTGGCCAACGGCTGCTCGCGCGCGACGCGGAAGAGGTAGTCGAAGCCGGAGAGAACGCTCATCGTCGCGGCGGCGCCGAAGGCCACGAGGACGACCGGCCGCGGCCAGTCCCACAGGTTCGCGCACAGGACGATCAGGACCGTCGCGATGAGGGTCACCGTCGTGACCTTTCCGCACCAGGTCGGGGGAAAGGCCTTCTTCCCGGTGGTCAGGATCAGGAGCAGGGCGACGAGCAACAGCAGAAAGTCCCGGGACAGGACGAGCACGGCCAGCCAGACGGGCACCTTCACCTGCGCGGGGTAAGAGGGAATGGCCAGGAACAGGTACGACGACATCAGCAGCAGCTTGTCGGCGATCGGATCGAGATAGGCGCCGAGCGCGGATTTCATCCCGAACCGGCGGGCGAGAAACCCGTCCACGCCGTCGGAGAGACCCGCCGCCACGAAGATCGCGAGGGCGATGTCGAAGCGGCCGTCGCCGATGGCGACCAAAAAGAACGGGAGGGCGGCGAGTCGGACGAGGGTAATGAAGTTGGGAAGCGTCCAGGGACCCTTCAACGCCTTCTCCACTCGTTCTCGCGCGCGCCCGGCGGGATCTCGGACGGCACCCAGACCGTCTGTCCCTTGACGCGGATGAGCTTGCGGTCCTCGAACTGCTTGAGCATTCGAGTCACCGTCTCCCGGGTCGCGCCGATCGAGTTGGCGATCTCCTGGTGGGTCGGGCGGTTGACGACGAAGAAGCCGTCCACCGGAGCCTTTCCGGATTCGTCGGCCAGCCGCAGCAGATACCGCGCGAGCCGGCCGCCGACGTCCTGGAGGGCGAGCGACTCGATGACCTCGTTCGCTTTGCGCAGGCGCGAGGAGAGCGTGGCGAGGATTTTTCTCGTCAGAGAGAAGTCGCGGGAAAGGACCGCCAGAAAATCGGGGCGGGCGAGGACCACGAGCTCCGTGTCGGTCAGAGACGAGACCGAGGCGCTTCGTGTCTCGCCTTCGAACAGGGCCATCTCTCCGAAGAACTCGCCGGTCTGCAGGTGGGTCAGAACGACCTCCCGCCCGTCGGGCGAGTCCACGAAGACCTTGACTTCTCCCCGGAGGAGCACGAAGAACTGGTCTCCGGGCTCGTCCTCTCGAAGGATCGTCGCACCCGCGGGGTACTGGCGGACGGTCGCGACGCGCGACAGCGCCTCGAGCTCTCCCGCTTCGAGCTCGGAAAAGAGCGAAACCCGGCGAAACACGGCGGCATCGATCACGGTTCGCGGCCCTCCCCCGTCGGAAACATCGAGCGGAGACGATCCAGACCCCGAGTGAATTCTTCCCCACTGATGACCGAGCCGCCCGATTCTGACAAAAGACCACACTTCACCGCCATGGCAATCGTGTCGGAACCGGCACGAACCGGGGTCCCCGAGGGGGCCGGGCAGCCCGGCTTGAGGGCCGTCCGGCCCAGGACCGCGGACAGCCGCAGGAGCCATCGGGCCGCCGCGGCGCGGGTCAGAACCGCATCGGGACGCGCCCGGTGCGTGTCGGGATCCACCTCCAGCAGCCCCAGGGAGATCGCGCGCATGACCGGCCGGCTATCAGACCTCTCCAGCACGTCCGTCGCCACGAGCCCCGCCGTGACCCGTGCCTCCCGGACCTCCGGGAACATCCACCACGTCAGGTTGGCCGCCCCCGAGCGGGTCAGGCGCCTTGCCCTCGCGGCCGCCCGCTCGGGCTCGGGCCAGTTCGCGATTCGGAAGGCCAGGCGGGCCTGCGCGGCGCGGTCCGCGTATTCCGGGTCCCGGGAGGCCAGAGTCGTGTAGAGAGAGACCGCGGTCTCGTAGTCTCCTTCCTCCAGCGCCAGTGCGGCTGCGGCGGCTTCGGCGTCGGACGGCAGATCGCCCAGCGCCAGCGCTTCCCGGTAATGATCCAGAGCCAGGCTCCGCTCGCCCAACTCGCATTCCACGGCGGCCGTCCGGGCCAGGATCTGCCCCGAGCGCGGGCTCCATGCCAGCGCGCGCGCGAGCGCCGCGTTGGCCTGCTCGCGCTCGCCGGCGGACGCATGGCGCGCCGCGCCGTCGAGAAGCTCTTCGGCCGCCGCGGTGCGGAGCTCGTTCGCGCGTTCCGCGAGGCCCGGGCGGTTCGGCGCCAGGGCGGCCGCCTCCTCGTAAAGGCCGACGGCGGCGGCGGGTTGGGCGGTCCTCGCGCTCGCCTCGCCGCATGCCGACAGCAACGCCGCGGTCGGCGCCGGGTCGGCCAGGGCTTGCGTGCACAGCGGGATCGCGTCGCTCGAGCGGCCCGACATCACGAGCGCTTCGATCTGTCCGATCGCTGCCGCTCGCCGCGAAGGCCCCGATTCCGCGCGCGCGAATTCTTTCTCCGCGCGGGCCGTATCGCGCGAGAGCAGAGCCTGCCATCCTTTCTCGACCGTCGGATCGAAGGGACCCGCCAGTCCTTCGCGGGGATCCAGCGGGAATCGGTCGCGCGGAACCGAGGTCGAGGGCCCGCTGGCGCAGGCCGCCGCCACGGCGGCGACGATCGCGCACGACAAAAACCGCAGGAGTGTGAGCGCACGGGACATGGGAACCGACGGGAGCCGGGGACCCAAGGGCGCGAGAGGCTCCCGGCTCAACCTGTAGGCAGACTCTCGGGCCGGATCGACGCGATCGCGTGCTTGTAGATCATCTCCTCGCGGCCTTCGACCTCGAGGACGAGGGCGAACTTGTCAAAACGTCGCAGGCGGCCCATCCGCTCCTCTCCGGAGGTCAGGCGCACCGTCACCGGTACGTTGTCCTTCCGGAGATTGTAGAAGAACGAGTCCTGCACGTTGATGGGGGCTTTGTTCATTGCGTCTCCCTGCCCTTCGCCTCGTCGAGCACCGCGAGCGCCATATCCATGCCATCCTCCGGCGCTACCCAGTGCACGTTACGTTCCCGCGCGAACCAGGTCTTCTGGCGCTTGGCGAGGCCCCGCGTCGCCGCTGCGATCCTCTCCCTTGCCTCCAACTGCGAGATGCGTCCGAGAACCCACTCGGCCACCTCGCGATAACCGATCGCCTGAAAGGAGTTCGAATCCCAGGAAAGCCCTTGGTCGAGAAGCCGCCGCACTTCCACATCCCACCCTTCATCGAGCATGCGGCGGACTCGATCTTCAATCCTAGCATGGAGTTGCGCGGCAGTAGGCCGAAGTCCAACTTTCAGAACGCTAAATTGCCGGGACCAGAGGTCCCCTTCGGGCACTCTGCTCGACGCGGGCTGGCCGGTGGAGAGAAGGATCTCCAAGGCCCGCAGCGTGTACTTCAGGTTGGCAACGGGGATTCGGGCTGCGGACAGCGGATCGTTGACGGCCAGGAAGCGGTGCGCCGCGGCCGGACCGCGCAGATCCGCCCACCGCGAAAGCGCGGACCGCGCTCGTTTGTCCTGCTCGGCGCCCGGAGGCAGGGCTCCCAGGAGCGCCGAGACGTAGAACCCGCTGCCGCCGCAGACGATCGGAAGTCTCCTTCGGGCAATGCAGTCCTCGACGGCGCGACGCGCCTCGCGCGCGTAGCGACCCGCCGAGAAGGCCTCCTCCGGCTCCGCCACGTCGAGCATGTGGTAGCGGACCTCGGCGCGTCGGCGGGCGTCGGGCTTGGCAGTCCCCACGTCGAGGCCGCGATAGACCGCAAACGCGTCCGCCGAGACGACCTCTCCCCCGCGGGCGAGAGCGAGAGCGTGCGCGACCTCGCTCTTTCCCGACGCGGTCGGACCGAGTACCACGAGGAGCGGCGGGCGCGCGGGATCCGTCAGGGCCGCTCCATCCCTCTCCAGGAGAGTCGCGTTGCCTCGGGAGCCAGATCCACGCGCACGTCCGAACGCAGGTCGGTGCGGAGCACGGGCACGCATGCGCTGGAGAGAGTCGCGAGCGTGTCGGCCGCGGGATGCCCGAAGCGGTTGCGGCGGCCGCAGGAGAGCACCGCCACGCGGGGAGAGAGCAAGCGGACGAAGGCGGGGCTCGTCGCCGTGCGGCTGCCGTGGTGTCCGATCTTCAGAACGTCGACGTGCGAGAGGGCTCCGTCGAAGCCGAGTTCCCGCTCCGTCGGGGCGCCCGCGTCTCCCGTCAAGAGCGCGGATCTCCCGTTGCGCTCGAAGAGAGCCACGAGCGACTGGTTGTTGATGCCATCCGCTTTGCGCTTCCGGCCTCCCGAGTGAAGCACCGAGAGCCTGGCCCCGTCGGCGAGGTCGACGACGTCCAGCGGCGAGAGGACCCGGACCGGCACGCCTCGCCGCGCGGCGACCGCGTGAAGACGCTCGCGGAGGGTACCTTCGTCGTCCCCGTCGGAGAGCCACAGCTCTCCGATCGGCAGCTCCTCGAGGACGGCGAAGAGTCCGAGCGCGTGGTCCGGATGCGGGTGCGTCATCGCCACGGCGTCCAGGCGGGTCACCCCGCGGTCGAGGAGCTTCGGAAGCACGTGCGCCCGACCGAAGTCGGTTTCTGTCGGATCGAAAGTCCCTCCCCCGTCGACGAGCATCGCATGCCGCTTCCAGCGCAGCAGTATCGCGTCTCCCTGGCCGACGTCGAGGGCCTCGATCGAGAAGCCGCGCGCGGGGCCCTCGGGGCCCCGGCGTACGGCGAGCACCAGGAAGAGCCCCGCTGCGCCGATCGCCGCCGGCGCACGTAGCGCCCGCGGCGCGCCGGCCGCGAGAACCAGGAGCGTTCCCACCGCGACGACGGCCCAGAGAGGAGGAGTCGGGCGCAGGAACGCGGCGCCCGCGGCACGATCGGCCAGGAGCTCCAGCGCCCGGCTGCCCCACGCAAACGCGGCCTCGAGCGGTCCGGCCGGCAGCCCGACGGCGTAGAGCAGCAGCAGGAGTCCGCCCCCGGCGATGAGGGCTCCCGACAACGGAACGGTCAGGGGCGCCGTCAGCCAAGCGCCGGCCGCGACGACGTTGAACCGCCAGAGCAGGATGGGAGCCGTCGCGCATTCCGCCGCCACGGCCGCGGCGAGCCCGGCGAAGAGCCACTCGGGCCGTTCGGGAAGGCGCGCGCGGATTGGCGCGGCGAACAGGGCGATTCCGCAGACCGCCGCGAACGTCAGAAGGGTGCCTACCGAAAAGATCTGGGCGGGAGCCGCCAGGAAGAGCATCAGAGCGGAAAGCCCGATCGCCTGCGCGTGGCCGATCGGCCGCTCGAAAAAGCGGGTGGCGATGAAGATCCCGACGACGAGTCCCGCCCGCACCGCCGGCGGATTGGCGCCTCCGACGAGGACGAACAGGAAAACGGAGAGAAGCAGGGCGATGTCGCGAGCCTTGCCCTCGATTCGCAGGAGCCGCAGGAAGGCGAGCACGAGTCCGGCGGCCAGAACGACGTGGAGGCCCGAAACGACCAGGAGATGGTAGAGCCCGCCGCGGCGATAGCGGGCCACCATTCCGCGATCGAGCTCAGCGGTGCGCCCGAGAAGGAGCGCCGCGAGCGGTCCCCGAACGTCCCGCTCGTACGCGGCGTCGCGAGTCCCGGGAGGCGGCATTCGCGAGTAGAGCCAGCCATTGGGGCTCGCCAGCACCGACAGAAGGGCGCCGCCGATGCGCTGGATCATCAGCGGGCTCTTGACCGACATCCGGAAGCGGGTCCACGGCATGGCGAGCTCGCGGTCCGAGACGGGAAGATCTTCCGGCTCCAGATGCCCGGTAACGCGGATCCGCTCGCCGCGGCCGGCGACGGCGCAGACATCCTCCTGTCCCGCGACGAAGAGCGAAACCTCGGCCGGAAAATCCCGCCATTCGCCGCCGACGAGCAGGCGCCGAGCGTCGATCCGCGCGCGGACCGACGGCCGGCGGCCGTTCCAGAAGTCGGCGAGCGTTCCCTCGACGACGTCGGTGCGGCCAGGCGTCGCCGGGAGGCGTGCCGCCGCCGCGGCCGCGATTTGGGCGGGTCCGGCGATCCTCTCCCGCCCGGAGAGGAACCCGGCTCCCAGCCAGAAGGAAACGAACGCCAGGCGGAACGCGGCGCCTTCGCTCCGGCGAGCCGCGAGGACGGCGAGCGCCGCCGCACTGGCGAGGATCAGCACCGCCGCCAGAACGGCGCCGCTGGCCGACCAGGAGCCTGCGAAGATGCCGATCACCGCGCACACCGCGGCCCTGGCTGCCGGCGCGCGGGCGCCGGCGAGGACCGGGCGGATCACGCCGCGCGCTCGAGCGTGACGACCGCCTCGACCCGATGCGTGAACGCGAAGAGGTCGAAGAGCCGGGTGTGGCGGATGCGGAACCCCTCCGCGAGGATCGCGGAGAGGTCCCGCGCGAGCGTGGCCGGGTCGCAGGACACGTACACGAAGACGGATTCCGTCCGCCGTGCGAGCTCGCGGGCGAGTTCCCGGTCGAGGCCCGCCCGCGGCGGATCCGCCACGACGCACGCCCATCGCCGATCGTCATCGGCCAGAAACTCGGAGGCCGGCGCCTCGACGGTCTCCAGACGATCCCGGTCAGCCCACGATTCGCGGGTCGCGCGCGCATCCGCCGCTGCCCCCTCGTGGCCCTCCACCGACGTCGCGCGATGCCCGGCGTCGAGCAGCGCGGCGGCGAAGAGGCCCGCCCCTCCGAACACGTCGAGCGCTTCGCCCGGAGACGCGAGCCGCGCGTCTTCGGCGACCGCGGCATACAGATCGCCGACGAGGTAGCGGTTCCCCTGGAAGAAAGTGTCGACGGAGATCGTGAAGACGCGGCCTCCGACCTCCAGTGGAAGCGAGGTCTCCCCTTTCGTCAGGAGCGGCCGTCGCTCTCCCGATTCGACGCGCACCCCGTCGAACAGCCGGGCGAGGCCTTCTCCGAGCCCGGCCGCCTGTCCCTCGTCTCCGTCGGCCGTCACGCGCGCGAGACGACGAGCACCGTCGACGGTTTCCAGCATCGCCAGTTCGCGCACGTTCGCGTCGCTCTTCTCGAGGACCTTGCGGATCTGCGGAAAGAGCGCCCGGGTCTCTTCCGCGATCCCCTCGCAGGCGTCGGCCGGCACGACCCGATGCGAGCCCGGGGAAAAGTACCCGAGCTCGACGCCCTCGACGTGGAGGCGCGTGCGGAGCCGGTAGCCTGCCGGGGAGACCCTCCCGATGGAAACCTCGCCGACGTTCGAAGGATTCATACGTCCGATGCGCCGCAGAGTCTCCAGGAACAGCTCCCGTTTCGCCGAGAGCGCGGGGCCCGCGGCAAAGTGCGCCCAGTCGCAGCCGGCGCAGTCCGCGTGGGGCCCTCCGACGCGGTCCGGCGACGGCAGGCGCACGCTGCGGACGGCCCCCCGCCAGAAACGCTTTCTCACCTCATATACATTTGTCTCGACGAACTCGCCGGGCAGGGCGCGATCCACGAATCCGACGCCGTCCGCCGTCCTCGCAACCCCCTCCCCCGTCGGCGCGAGCTTCTCGATCGCGACGGTACGGGTGGCAGGGCTCACAGCAGCGACAGCCTCGGCAATCCGAGGAGCTCCCGGATCGTCCTTCGGGTCAAGGCGCGCGAGGTCTTCTCGAACGTGGCGGGGTCCATGCGGTCCCCGGCTCCCCGGAGCTGCTGCGCCACGTCGGCGGCGAGGGCGTCGCGCTCGCGCTCGGGCAGCGCCTCCGACAGCTCGCGGGCCAGCCGCCGGTCGAGCCGTGCCAGCGACGCTTCGATTTCGCCGGGGGGCTTGCCGGAACTCGAGAGGCGCGACAGCGAGCGCAGCGCCGAATCGAGTGGAGCCGCGAGCTCGGGGCGCCGGACGCGCACGTCTTCCAGCTTCTGCGACAGGAGGGCCATCCCGGAATGGACGTCCGGGTCGGGGCCGGATCCCGCGGCCTTGCCGCGCGAGGTCTCGGCGCGCCTCTCCCAGGCCTCGAGCACGGCGTCGCGGCAGTACGAGAGAGAGTTGACGCGTCCGACCGCTCGGCGCTCCTCCCGGCGCGCGAAGGCCTCGTCGATTCCGGCCTCGACCGCCTCGAGCGGAACCCCGAGCGCCCTCCATTCCTTCAACAGCGCGAAGTCCCGGGGCGAGAGCAGAAACGGAGTGCCGCGCCGGCGGATGAACGCGGCCTCGGCGGCGGCGTAGTACGCCCTACTGTCCTCGGTTTCGCTCATCGATGAGCCGCAGCCCCTTGAGCGTCAGAAGCGGATCGACCTCCGAGATGCGCTGGGAGCCCCCGCCGAAGAGCTCGGCCAGTCCGCCGGTCGCGACGACGGCAGGCTTGCTGTTCATCTCGGCGGCGATGCGGTCGATCATGCCGTCCACCATCGACAGATAACCGAAGTAGAGGCCCGACTGGATCGAGCCCGCCGTCGACTTGCCGACGACGCGGTCGGGTCGTCGGATTTCGACCCTCCAGAGCCTCGCGGCTTTTTCGAAGAGGGCCTCGGCCGAGATCGTGATGCCCGGAACGATGACGCCGCCGGCGTACTCGCCTTTCGCGGTCACGACGTCGAACGTCGTGGCCGTGCCGAAGTCGACCACGATGCAGGGGCTTCCCACCCGGTCGACGGCGGCAACCGCGTTGACGATGCGGTCCGCGCCGACCTCCTGCGGATTGTCGTAAAGGATCGGCATGCCGGTCTTGATGCCGGGCTCGACGAAGAGGGGCTCCCGATCGAGCAGCTGCCGCAGGGCCTGGCGCAGCGGAAAACGCAACGACGGCACGACGCTGGCGACGATGACGCGCATGGAAGTCAGCGGCGCCGGTTCGGGACCGGAGGCGAAGAGTCCCCGGATCGACAGCGCGATCTCGTCGGAGGTCGCGTCGCGTCGCGTGGTCAGCCGCCAGCTGCGGTCGAGCGTCCCGCCGCGCCACAGTCCCAGCACCGTGTTCGTGTTGCCGACGTCGACCGCCAGCAGGAGCTCGCCCGCGGCGGGCGCGCTCACCATCGCGCGACTTCTCCCGAAGCCACGACCGTCTCGCCCGACTCGGTTTGAAGCCTCAGGAACCCGGCCCGATCCAGGCCGACGTAGCGCCCCGTCACGTCTTCCCCGTTGCGCCGCACCGTCAGCACGTCGCCGGGCCGGTGGAGCGAGACGCGCTCCCACTGCCGGACCTCGTCCTCCCAGCGCGGGGCTTCGAGCTCGTGGTCGAGCCGATCCAGGACCGCCTGGAGGAGCGCCGACATCGCCGGGGGCCGCCCCATCTCTTCCTCGAGCGTCGTGGCGTTGGCCACGGCGAGATCGCCGGCCGATCCCAGGACGTTGACGCCGACGCCCACGGCGATGTACGTGTCGTCGCCCTGCGTGCGCGACTCGGCGATGACGCCGGCGAGCTTGCGGCGGCGGACGTAGAGATCGTTCGGCCACTTCAGCTCGATCGGGGTTCCGGTCGCTTCGGCGAGCGCCTCGCGGATCCAGCGGGCGACGGCGATCGGCACGACCGACAGGGGCTCGCCTTCCGCGGCGCGCCGCACGACCGTCAGGTAGATCCCGCGGCCCGCCGGAGCGAGCCAGGCGCGGCCTCCGCGGCCGTAGGCCTCGGTTTGCGCCTCCGCCACGATGACGCTGGTGGGAAGGACCTGGTCCTCGGCGAAGTAGGTCTCGATCAGCTCGCGCGCCAGGGCGTTGGACGACGGAATCGCGTGAAAGCCGACGTAGTTCTCCAGCACCCGCCAGCGCCCGGTCTCAATCTCTCCGTCCACGAACGCGATCACACCCGACCCAGCGCCGCCCGCTTCTCTTCCAGCTCGCGCAGCTTCTGGCGGGTCTTTTCGACCACGGCCGCGGGAGCCTTTTCGAGATAGGCGGGGTTGGAGAGCTTGGCCGAGAGCGCGGAGATCTCGTCGGCGACCGCCGCCAGAGCCTTTCCGGTGCGCTCGCCGGATTCGGCCGCCGCGCCGCGGGAGAGCCCGAGGCCCACCGCGAGGCCCGAGACCACGTCCCTCACGGCGCCGCCGGGAGGCGCAGCAAACGCGAGCCCCGACAGCCGCGCGAGATGCCGCAGCAGCGGAGCGAGGGACTCGAGAGCCGGTAGCACCGACGGGTCCGGCGACGCCGGATCGACCCAGAGCTCCACGGGCTCCGTCGGGGGCGCTCCCCGCTCGGTGCGGAGGTTGCGAACCCTCGTGATGAGGGCGCGCAGCGCCTCGACCGCCGACTCGGCCCCGGCGTCGCGAGCACCCGCGGCCCTCGGGTAAGGCGAGACGATCAGGGAACCTGCCTTGCCCGTCAGCTTCTCCCAGATCTCCTCGGTGACGAACGGCATGAAGGGGTGCAGCAGCGCCAGCGACCCTTCCAGACACTTACGCAGGACGGCGCGCGCCGCCCCGGCCGCCTCTCCGTCCGGGCTCGAGAAGACCGGCTTGACCATCTCGAGGTAGCCGTCGCAGAGCTCGTGCCAGACGAAGGCGTAGATCGCCCCGGCGGCTTCGTCGAATCGGAAGGCCTCGAGGTGGCGGTTGACGTCGGCCGCGGTCGCATCGAGGCGCGACAGGATCCAGCGGTCGGGAAGAGAGAGCTTCGCCTTCGAAAGATCCGCCGTCGTAGCGCCCGACTCCAGCTGCATCAGCGTGAAACGCGCCGTGTTCCAGATCTTCGTGGCGAAATTGCGGGAGCCCTCCATGCGCCCGCGTTCGACGGAGACCGTGGGCCCCGAAGAGGCCGCCGAGGCCAGCGTGAACCGGACGGCGTCGGCGCCGAACTCCGAGATCGCCTCCAGAGGATCGATCACGTTGCCCTTGGTCTTGGACATCTTCTCGCCGCCGATGCGCACGAGACCGTGGAGGTGCACGGTGTGGAAGGGCGCCTGCGCCGTGAACCGGTAGCCGGCCATGATCATGCGGGCGACCCAGAAGAAGAGGATGTCGTACCCGGTCACCAGCACGTCGGTCGGATAGAACTCCTCCATGTCGGGAGTCTTGTCGGGCCATCCCATCACGGAGAACGGCCACAGCTGCGAAGAGAACCAGGTGTCGAGCACGTCGGGATCCTGCGTGAACCTGGTCGATCCGCAGGTCGCGCAAGCGGCGGGATCCTCGTCGGAGACGGTCAGATGCCCGTTCTCGCACGTAAACGCGGGGATGCGGTGGCCCCACCAGAGCTGCCGCGAGATGCACCAGTCGTGGATGTTGCGCATCCACTCGAAGTACGTCTTCGACCACGCCTCCGGGACGAAGCGCACCTCCCCCTTTTCGACGGCGGCAATCGCCGGCTCGGCCAGCGGGGCGATCTTCACGAACCATTGCTCCGAGAGATACGGCTCGATGATGGTGTCGCAGCGCTGGCAGTAGCCGAGGGAGTACTTGTGGGCCTCGGTCCCGACCAGGCGGCCCTCCTCCTCGAGCCGCGCCAGGACGCGCTTGCGCGCCTCGAACCGGTCCAAACCCGCGAAGGCCTCGCCGGCCTCGGGCGTCATCTTCCCGTTGGGCCCGATGACGACGACCGCGGGCAGGTCGTGGCGACGCGCCGAGGCAAAGTCGTTGGCGTCGTGCGCGGGCGTGACCTTGACCACGCCGGTGCCGAACTCGCGGTCCACGAGGATCGGGTCCTCGATCACGGGGATCCGCCGGCCCACGATCGGCAGCGTGGCGGTCTTGCCGCGCAGCGCCGCCGTCCTCGGGTCGTCGGGATGGATCGCGAGCGCCGTGTCCCCGAGCATCGTTTCCGGCCGCGTCGTCGCCACCACGGCCCCGCCGGGGACTCCATCGACGTCGTAGCGGATCTTGTAGAGCGTGCCCTCCGTCTCGCGGTGCACGACCTCGAGGTCCGAGACTGCGGTCTCGCAGCGCGGGCACCAGTTGACGACGTAGCGGCCCTTGTAGATCAGGCCGTCGCGGTAGAGGAGCACGAAGGCGTGGCGGACCGCGCGCGAGAGGTCCGGGTCCATCGTGAAGCGCAGCCGGCTCCAGTCCAGCGAGCAGCCCAGCTTCTTCAACTGGTTCAGGATCTGGTCGCCCGACTCTCTCCTCCACGCCCACACGCGCTCGACGAAGGCTTCGCGGCCCAGATCGCGGCGCCGCACGCCCTCCTTGAGGAGGTGGCGCTCGACCACCATCTGCGTGGCGATGCCGGCGTGGTCGGTCCCCGGTACCCAGAGCACGCGCAGGCCCTGCATCCGCTTCCAGCGCGCGAGGATGTCCTCGATCGTTCGGCCGTAGGCGTGGCCGATGTGGAGCCGCCCGGTGACGTTGGGCGGCGGGATGACCATGACGAAACGCGGGGAACCGGGAGGCCCCGACGGCTCGAAGCGCCGGTCATGGACCCAGCGGTCGTACCACCGTTCTTCGAACGCGGCGGGATCGAATCTCTTCGCCAGTGTCTCCGCGACGGGCTTTTCTTGCATGAAAAAAGGGCTCTCGGAGCCCTTTCATATATCAGAAGGCGCGGGGTTTCTATTCCGAGAGGCCGGTCATCTCGAGCGCAGCGAGAGATCCCGAACTAATCACGGGATCCCTCGTCGCTCCGCTCCTCGGGATGACCCGCGGGGGCGCTGCGCGCTCCGCAGGTCATTCGACGCCGGCCTCGAGCTCCTTGATGCGCTGTTTGATGACGACTTCGGCGACGTCCGGAATCACTTCCCAGGCGATTTCCCGGACGATCTTCTCGGAGAGGCGCTCGACGACTCGCGAAGCGAGGCGATCGATCTCGTCGTCGCTGAGGGCTCCCTCACCGCGGGACACCGACGAGAGCATCTCCTTGAGCTGCCCGATCGACGTCGTCTGGGCGAGCACTTCGATCTCGCGGGAAACGGGCGTCTCTTCCGCCGGCGGCGCCGGCGCCGATGCGGCTGAGGCCTCAGCCGGCGCCGGAGCCGCTGCGACTTCGGACGCGCGCTCCGGGGCGGCCGAGACCACGGGCGTCTCGTCGGTGATGCGGTCGCGATCGCGCTCCCGCACGTCGGTCTCACGGCTGTTGATCGAGGCGAACTCGGCGGCGAGCGGGATCTGGCCCGTCGGCTCCTCGTCGGCGCGGAGTGGCGCGGCGGTCTGCGCGCGGCGGCGATTCGTCGAATCGTCGTGCGCGAACGGGATCGGCTGCAGCTCCGGCTCGGGCTCGCGCGGAATCCAGAAGGGGGCGGGAACCGGAGGCGGAGGCGCGTTCGGGCGCGGGGCTTCCTGTTGCACCCAGTCGGCGAGCGGTTTGGACGGAGCCTCCGGCTCGCCGGCTTCGTGGTCTTCGTCGGGCTCCGGGTTCATCGCGCCTTCGGAGACGCCCTCCTCGACGTACGCGAACTCCGGGTGCGCCTTCTCGAAGGCCGCGATCGCGGATTCGACGTCGGCCTGGCCATATTCCTCTTCGAACATGTCGGCGCCGCCATCGACGCCCGCCGGACGGCGAATCCGCCCGGTGAAGTCCTCCGACGAGAACCCGGCCTCGGTCGGCCGGCGCTCCTCCGCGGCCGGAGGCGGAGGCGCGGGATTGGGCATCACGGGGATCGCTACCGTATGGGCCGGGGCGACGTCGTCCTGGGGTCGCGCTAGCAGAGCCTCGACCTGCCGCAGGAGTTGCTGGGAGTCGAAGGGCTTGGAAACGATGGCGTCGCAGCCCAGCCTCTCCGCGCGGTCACGGTCGAACGGCTCGAAGGTGCCCGAGAGGAGCACCACCGGTATCCGAGAGGTCGCGGAATTCGCCTTGATGGCCTCGCAGACCTCGTAGCCGTTTTTCTCCGGCATCACGACGTCGGCCAGGATCAGATCGGGGGCCTGCTCGGCGACTTTGTCGAGGGCGCGTTGCCCATTGGGAACGCACACGAGGTCGTATTCGCTATCGGAGAACGTCAGTTCCACGACCTTCTGAATCGTCAGACTGTCATCTGCCAACAGGATTCGCTTTGCCACTGAGTTAACCTTATGTAGTGCAGGAGGTTACACTTAACGGGAGATTCTGTCAACTCGCCGCCGGCTCCCACACGGATGCGAGGTATCTGCCGGGCGGCCGGTGGCCGAGATGGCCGGCCAGAAATCGCGAGGCCTCCACCACCTTGGCCAATGTCACACCCGTCTCAATCCCGAGTCCTTCCAGAAGATAGAGAAGGTCCTCCGTCGCGAGGTTTCCGGCGGCTCCCGGCGCGTAGGGACAGCCGCCGAGTCCGCCGGCCGAAGAGTCGTACGTCGTCACACCGCACTGCAGGCCGGCGTAGACGTTGGCCAGCGCCGTTCCCCGCGTGTCGTGGAAGTGCAGGGCCAGCACGCCCCGCGTGACGCCGGACTCGTAAAGCGTCTCGATGACGTCGAAGACGTCCGACGGAGTGGCCACTCCGATCGTGTCGCCCACCGATATCTCGTCGACGGGAAGGTCCAGGAGCTTGTGGATCACCTCGCGGACCGCTTCCGGCGCGACGTCGCCTTCGTAGGGACAACCGAAGGCCGTCGAGACGTAGCCGCGTACACGGATCTTTTCCTCCTGTGCCCGCGCGACGACCGGGCGAAATCGCTCGATCGACTCGTCGACACCGGCGTTGATGTTGTTGCGGTTGAAGGTTTCGGACGCGGCGGTGAACACCGCGATCTCGCGTACGCCGGAGGCGAGCGCGCGGTCGAAGCCCTGGAGGTTCGGAACCAGGGCCGGGTACCGCACGCCGCTGGCGCGATGGATGCGTCGGTACACCGCGGCGGTGTCGGAGAGCTGCGGGATCGCCTTCGGAGACACGAACGAACCCACCTCGATCGCCGGGAGGCCCGCGTCGGTCAGGCGGTCGATGAACTCCACGCGGGCTTCGACGGGGATGGTCTCGGCTTCGTTCTGGAGGCCGTCCCGCGGGCCGACCTCGTAGACCGTGACGTGCTCGGGCA
>JBKOVK010000227.1:0-2553 GCA_046724475.1 Acidobacteriota bacterium
GCCCGCACCTGTTTTCCGGATCGATTTGCGCAGCGGTCAAAGACAGCTCTGGAAGGAACTAATCCCGTCGGACCCCGCCGGAGTCAATGTACTTCTAACGGCCAGGATTACCCCGGATGGCAAGTCCTACGCGTACAGCTACGGTCAGGTGCTCTCCGAATTGAATCTCGTGGACGGTCTTAAGTAAGTCGGATCGGCTCTCTACTTTCCCGCGCCCCGGTACACCTTCCCGTCCCTCATCACGAACGACACCCGTCCCAGGGCCTTCACGTCCGTGACCGGATCGCCTTGCACCGCGACGACATCGGCGTACGCGCCCGGTGCGATGACGCCGATCTGGCCCGCCATGCCCAGCATCTCGGCCGCGCGCGAGGTCGCCGCCTGGATCGCGGCCATCGACGTCATGCCGGCTTCGACCATCAGGACGAACTCGCGCGCCAGAGGTTCGGACCAGGAAAAGCTTCCCGCGTCGGTGCCGAAGACGATCTTCACGCCCGCGTTGTACGCCTTCTTGAGCGACGGCCCGTGCACCTCGACCCGTTTGCGGTCGCGGATCCCGCCCGGCGTGCCTTCGGGCTCCTGCTCGTAGTAGTACGGCATCATCGTCGGGCACAACCACGTTCCCTGCCGGACCATCTGGGCGACGTCCTGGTCGGTCAGGTCCAGGCCGTGCTCGATCGAGTCGCAGCGGCCGTCGAGCGCCCGCCGCATCCCGATCCCGTTGTACGCGTGGCAGGCGACCTTCTTGCCCTGTCCGTGAGCCTCATCCACGATTGCCTGGATCTCCTCGAGCGTCAGGGTCGGCTGGGAAACCAGATTTCCCTTCGCGTCGACCCACGAGCGGTGGTTGGCGTAGACCTTGATCCAGTCGGCGCCGTTGGCGAGCTGCTCGCGCGCCGCCTTACGCGCCTCGACCGGGCCGTCCACGAGCTGCGCGCCCGTGGGCAGGTGGTGGTCCGGCGAGTAGCCGTCGAGCGCGTACCCCCCCGTCGAGGAGATCGCGCGCGTGGAGACCAGCATCCGCGGGCCCTCGACGTAGCCCTTCTCGATCGCCTTCTTGACTCCGACGTCGGCATAGCCGGCTCCCTCCGTCTCGACGTCCCGGATCGTGGTGAATCCCTGCTCGAGCATGCGGCCCGCCAGCGCCGTCGCGCGCGCCGCGCGAAACGCGGTCGATTCCTTGAGGATCTGCATGTCGTAGCTGTCTTCCTTCGGATCGAGCATCACGTGGGTGTGCGCATCGACCATTCCCGGGAGGACCGTCGCCGCCGAGAGATCCACGACCGTCGCACCCGCGGGCACCGACGCCGGCGACCAGGCCCCGACCGTCGCGATCCGGTTTCCGCGGATGACGATCGCCTGGTCGCGCCGGGGCGCCGCCGACGTCCCGTCGATCAGCACTCCGGCGTGGATCACGGTCACGGCTTCGGCGGGAGGGTTTGGACCTGCAGAAACCGCGGCAGTCGCCAGCCAGACAGGTACGAGCAAGAGCATCATAAGCCTCCAGCAGGACTTGGCCTAATACTTATTAGGCTAATCAAGTCTATTGGCTAATTTTATTAGGATGCGGACCGCCTTCAGCCCTTCCAGAGTGCGCACCCCGTGCCAGCAATAGTCGTCGCCGTTGACGAAGAGGCGCCGGCTACCGGGCCCGAAGACCTGCGCCGCCATCGCATCGTGCCGCTCCGCCGAGAACGGGAACGGCTCGCTGGGAAAGAAGTGCAGCGCGGGATTGCGCGCCATCGCCTCGCCAGGCGTCGTCGTCGGATAGCGCTGGCGAGCCTGCCCGTATACGTTCTCGCCCCCCGCCAGCCGGATCAGGTCGGCGACGTACGTGTCGTCGGAGATCGTCATCCAGGGGTCCTTCCAGATCCAGTACGCGTAGCGAAACGGAACCGGCGGCGGCAGGTTGCGGATCTCCGCGATCGCTCCTTCGACGCGAACGGCGAGCGTCTCGGCTTCTTCGCCGACCTGGAGCCTGGCTCCCCACTGTCGGATCGCGGGCGGTACCTCGTCCACGCTTTTGGGCAGCGTGACGTCCACCTCGATGCCCTCGGCTCGCAGCGCTTCGACGTCCTCGCGCCGATTCTCCTCGGCGTTGGCGAAGACCAGATCCGGCTTTAAGTCCAGGATGCGCGGGATGTCCGGACTCTTCGTCCCGCCGACGCGCGGAAGTCCCCAGAGCATTCCGTTGGGCCGGGTGCAGTAGCGGGTGACCGCGGCGAGCGACTTCAGCCCGCCGATGGCCACGATCGTCTCGGTGATGGACGGGCACAGCGAAACGACCCGCTTGGGAGGCATTGCCCGAAGTCTATTCCGGGAGCGCTGGGCTACACTACGTCCAGGTTGGACGTCGCCGCGCGAGACCTCGCCCTGCTGCTGCGGTCCCGCCACCCCCTGATCCTGTGTGAGACCGTCGAGGAGCAGCGTTTCGAAGCGCTCCTGCGCGAGGTCTCGAGCTCTCTTTCCATCCCCTACTGGAGCTGGAGCGCGGCGAGCGGTCTCGCGCCGTGTCACCCCCAGGACTCCGAGAAGTCGGTCGATCTGGCCTGG
>JBKOVK010000131.1:0-31659 GCA_046724475.1 Acidobacteriota bacterium
TCCACGAGGGAGCGGATCAGCGCCTTCTCGTTAGGCGAGAGTGAAGCCATGGTCCCTCACTTCGGGCATCCGATTGCGCACAGATATCGCGGGGCGAAAACGTCCCAATCTCTACAATCGCGGACCGACGCGGAATTGGCGCTAAAAAAATTCTGCGATTCGCGTCGGCAGTAGCGCGGCGGCGTCCGTCCGTGAAACGCTCAAGAAAGGAGCGCAGGATGACGGACAGACGCCGACCTCCCGAAGGGGCGCCGAGACCTGGCGCCAAGCCTCTCAAGGACATCGTCCGAAAGAAGATCGACGCCGAGCTCGATCACATGAATCCGGGTGGTCGATCGCTTCTCCTGTCCGACGACGGGGGCAGGGAGCTTCTTCTCTCGGCGGTGGAGACGCGGGAGGTGGATCCCGACAAGGAAAAGGCGGTGACCGAGCAGCTCCTCGTGGAGGCGCGAAAGGCGATCGACGAGCTTCCCGCCGACCAGCCCACGCTTCCCGGATTCCTTCACAACGACAGTCTCGCGCTCTCCCTGGTCCTCAGTCAGATGGCGGAGGTCGAGGGCACGACGGCGGAGCCGGGAGAGCCGGGAACCCTGAGAGACGTTCCCGGTCTCGACCAGTTCGAGGGCCTGGATCCCGGCTGGGCGGCCTCCGTCGTCGAACGTCTGATCAGTCACCGGGTCCCGTTCGTCGGTCATACCTCCCTACAGGATTTTCGAGTTCCGATCGCGGGGGACGTCGTCACGGTCGCCATGGTGGGCGACTGGGGAACGGGCCTGGCGACCTCGCGCCGAATCGCGGAGCAGATGGCGGCCCTGAAGCCGACCCTGACCATCCATCTCGGGGACGTCTACTACTCGGGAACCCAGGACGAAGTGAAATCGCGGTTCCTGCCGAGCTGGCCCGCCGGCAAGCTCGGAACGTTCGTCCTCAACTCGAATCACGAGATGTACGCGGGAGGAGAGGGCTACTTCAAGGTGACCCTCGTCCGATCGCCGTTCAAGGATCAACAGAAAGCGAGCTACTTCTGCCTCTCACTGCCCGGTTGGCAGATCATCGGGCTCGATTCCGCCTACGCCGCGCCGGACTTTCTCTACCAGCAGGGTAAACTTTCGGATGAGCAGATCGCGTGGCTGCAGGCGCAGCTGGCCGAAGGGGAAGCCAAAGGGAAGAAATCGATCGTCCTGACCCACCACAATCCCGTCGACTTCAAGGGGAAAAGGGACGAAGGGCTCCTGGCGCAGATGCTGGCGGCCGCCGCGCCCGAGCCGTTCCACTTCTGGTACTGGGCGCATGAGCACGTCGGCGCGAGGTTCGCGCCCTACGGTCCGAGCGGCCGACAGTTCCTGGGCCGCTGTGTCGGCCACGGAGGCGTTCCCTACGCTCCCGAAAAGAGCGGCCCGCTCGCAAACGGCGCCGTTGCCGAGTGGACCGAAACGCAGCTCGCCGGCGATCCCGAGGAGCCTCGGCGGGGCAAGAACGGCTTCGTCTTCCTGAAGCTCGATTCGACGAACAAGACCCTCGAGGAGACGTTCATCGACGAGTTCGGCGAAAAGAAGATCACCGCGGTCTACTGAAACGCGAACGCCGGGAGATGACTCCCGGCGTCTCGTTCAAAAGGCGGGCTTCCGGCGGCGCTACGACTTGACCTCCCGGACATCCATCAATCGGACCGGCTCGCCCTGGTAGTTCGTGATCTGGACCTTTCCGTCCTTTCCGACGGAGACCTTGCCCGCCATGACGATCTTGCCCTCGCCCTTGTCCTTGCCCTTGGGGAACCGCAGCTCGACGATCGTAGCGTCGTACTGGCTCGCCTGCGGAGCCCGGGCCGCCATACCGACCGAGCGGGCCGTTCCGAGCACGACTTGGCGCGTCCCGTCGGGCAGAGTGTTCTCGCGCGCGTAGAAGAGGCCCACGCCCATGGTGTTCGGCATCTTGATGTATCCGGTCTGGGGAAGCTTCTGGAGCTCGGCCATCATCGCGGGCTGGCCCGATTCCGCCAGGAGGTCCAGGAGCTTCTGACGCTCCTCGTCCGTCGACCAGCGCGTGATGTTCATGTCGACGGGTCCCGTCATGCCGGTCTGCATCTGCACCGCGCGTGCGGTAAATCTCACGATGGGCTTGTTGCCGGATTCCGGCCGGGTCTGCGAAAGGGCGATCGGGGCAATGGCGGCGAACAGGGCCGTCGCCGTCACGAGGTTCCGGAGTCTGTTCATTCTGGCCTCCATCTTTGGGCGGATCATAACGGAGGCGCCGCCGGTCCGGCGGGTCGTTCCAATGGCTGCTCGCGACGCCGCCTCCTCCGGCGATATAGTCGAAGACCACGGCGGAAGGATCTGATGACCGCTGCCTCGGAGCTTCGGGTCGTCATCGTCAAGCCGAGCAAGTACGGCGTCGACGGATCGGTCGAGCGGTTCCGGTGGGGTTTCATGCCGAACGCCACGGTCCAGTACCTGGCGAGCCTCACGCCGCAACGAATCGGCGACACGGTTTGCTCGGTGCACGCCATCGACGAGTACGTCCAGACCGACCTCGACTACCTGAGGGCGTTCGAGGCATCTCCGGGATCGCGTACGCTCGTCGCACTGGTGGGCGTGCAGAGCCACCAGTTCCATCGGGCGCTCGACCTCGCCGCGCTCGCGATCTCGCGCGGTAGCCTCGCCGTCATCGGCGGCCCGCATCCGATGACCTGCGACACGACGGAGGCCCAGGGCCGCGGGCCCGCCTTCGCTCTCTCCGAGGCCGAACTCGTCTGGCTGCGCATCCTCGAGGACGCCGCGCGCGGGGAGCTCGCGCCGGTGTACGGCGGCGACCAGAGATGGCAGGCGAGGCTCGAGTCGCCGGTCGTCTCTCCGCCTCCGCGCAAAGAGCTCCGGCGCTACGTCGTGCCGCTCCTCGGGGTCTACCCGGCGCGGGGATGTCCGTACTCGTGCAATTTCTGCTCGGTGATCAAGATCGCGGGCCACGCGATCCGCAGCCAGCCGATCGAGACCACGCTCGCGACGCTGCGCGCGGCCAGGGCCGGCGGCGTCCGCATGGTCATGTTCACGTCCGACAACTTCAACAAGTACCCGGACGCGGTGGGGCTGCTCGAGGCGATGATCGCGGAGAACATCCGCATCCCCTTCTTCGTGCAGTGCGACGCCATGGTGGAGCGCCAGCCCGAGTTCGTGGAGCTTCTCGGACGCGCCGGCTGCTTCCAGATCTTCGTGGGAGCGGAGTCGTTCTCGATCGCCGCCCTGCGCGGCGTGCACAAGTTTCACAACACGCCAGCGCGCTACGCGGAGATCGTGCGGCTCTGCCGGGAAAACCGGATCAGCAGCCACTTCTCCAACATCATCGGGTTCCCGTCCGACACGGAGGACTCGATCCGCGAGCACGTCGAGACGCTGCGGAAGCTCTCGCCCGACGTCGCTTCGTTCTACATCCTCACGCCAATCCCCGGGACCGAGCAGTACGACGACTTCCTCGCGCAGGGCTGGATCACGGAGACCGAGCTCGACCGCTTCGACGGCACGACCACGACATGGATGCATCCGAACCTGGACGGCGGCAGGCTCTCCGACCTTCTCTTCCGGAGCTATCGCGATTTCTACGACTGGAGGCACATCGCCCACCGCGTGGCGCGGGTCGGGCGCGGCCAGAAGGATTTCCGCACCGCTGAGACGCTGTTCGCGATGGCCGGGGCGGCGGTGCAGGCGAGGATGTCCGCTCGGTTGCGCATACACCCGATGGCGGGAGGCGTACGCCACGTACGCCGGGACGGCGCCTCCGATTACCGGCCCCTGCGACGGCGAATATTCGGGTTCGACCGTGCGGCATTACCGCGCAGCCTTCGGCTGTCCGCTGCCGACGAGCAGCTCAACCGGGCGGCGCGGCTGACGCACTAGACTCGACGCGGGCTGGGCGGCGGCACGCCGTTTGCTCGGGTCTCGAGGCGGAGGCGACCGGTCATGCCCGACGACAATCAGAAGCTGTTTCGCTGCGCTCAGTGCGGCCACACCCAGAAAGACACCGTGCCCAGCCTGATCCGCTGTCCGACCTGCGGCCGACGGGCTCCGAGACCCGAACGGGGCTACTTCCTGAGCCCCGAGCGCTCGCACCGGCCTCCGACGGGAAATCTCCAGCTCTAGGGCGCTACTTCGACGCGTTCATCTCCTGAGCCATCTTCAGGTGGTGCTGGAGAGTCGGCAGCGTGTCCGCGGCGTACTTCTGAAGCGGCGTGGACCCCAGGGCCGCCTGTTTCTGGAAGGCCGCGACGTCCTCCTGGTGGTCCTTCAGCATGTCTTCCTTGTAGGCGCGATCGAACTCCGCTCCTGAGAGGTTCCGGAACTTCTCTACGACCTGGTCGTGCTTCTGGTCGAGGGACCCCGGCAACCCGCCGCTCAAGCCTTCCTTCGTGGCCGCGCTGCGGAGCGCTTCCTGAGCCTTCGTGTGGTCGTCGATCATCTGCTGCCCGAACTTCTTGACCTGCGGATCCGAGCTCTTCTCGACCGCCAGTCGGCCGAGCGCGACTTCGGTCATGTTGCCCATCGAGGCTTCCTTGACGAAGTTCACGTCGTCCGGCTGAGCGAGCTTCGGCGGATCCTCCGCCGCCAGAGCCGGGAGCGCCGAGGCGAAGAGGATCGCCGGCAGGATTCGTAATGTACGCATAGCGAGTCCTTTTCTGCGGACAGCGAGTCCGCATGTCTCTTTGGCAGCAACCGACGTGCCACGGAAGACGAATGGGCGCCGCCGGCCGGCGAGTCCTCCCCGCCGGCTGGCCCATTCTGTCGACAATCAGGTTCGGGCTGACGGGCGGCGGCCGCTCTTCGGTGAAGACGCGCGACGCGCTTCGCCGGCGGTGAGCTTGTTCTTCAGTGCCGCCATCCGGCCTCCGAGCTCGCGGAGCCGGTCGTCGTCGAACTCGCTCTCGGCCGCGGGGAAGAGATCCTTCTCCTCTTCGTCGGCGTGATGCTCGACGCTCTCCTTCAGGACAGCGGCTTTCGATTCGAACTTTTCGTCCGACCCCTGCAGAGTGCGCAGCTCTTTGATCAGTCGTTTGACAATCAGGTGCTCCTCGAAGGACTCGCCTACCATTTTGCGCGCATCCTCGTCATTCAGCTCCTCACAGGCGGGATAGAAAATCTTCTCCTCTAGCTCCGCGTGGACATCGAGCTGCCGGCCGGCCTCGTCGATGAGTCGCTTTCGCGTGGCGTGTGCGTTTTCTCCCGAGTCCTCGTATACCTTGAAGAGCTTGCGGACCTCGTCGTGCTGGCTCTTCAGCAAGTCCGTCGCCTTCGGCGTCTCGGTCTCGTTTGTCCCTTCGTCTCCCGACATGCTGCTCACGATACGATCGAGAATCCCCTTGCCGCGCCGATCGGACGTCTTCGAATCCTTGGTCGCCATGTGTTCCTCCCGAAAAGATCGAGAGCAACAAGCGTGCCTCGGCCTCATTCGCCGATCGCCACTCCCCACGGGCCGTCCCCGGCCCGTATCGTCCGGATCACGCGGCGGGTCCCCGTATCGATGACCGAGACGTCGTTGGAGAGGCCGTTGCCGGCGTAAAGACGGCCGCCGTCGGCGGTGCGGGCGATCCCCCAGGGCCTCTGACCGACCGGGATGCGCGCGACCAGGGTTCTGGCGGCGTCCAGCACCACCACGGTGTTCCCGCGTCCGCTCGCGACGTAGACGAGACGGCCGTCGGGAGAGAGCACGACGCCGACGGGACGCTCGGCAGGCCCCAGACGAGTGCAGGACCGCAGCGTCTTCTGCGCAACGTCCAGGACGCAGACGCTTCCGCCGAGCTCGCACGAGACGTAGGCCAGAGATCCGTCGGGTGAGAACGCCGCGGCGCGCGGCCGGCCCTCCACCATCACGTTGGCGACGACCTCGTCTTTCGATGTGTCGACGACCGTGACGGAGTTGCTCGATTCCCCGGTGACGTAGCACCAGCGCTCGTCGGGCGAGAGAGTCACGCCTTCCGGCTCGAGGCCAACTACGAACGTCGTCAGGAGCCTTCCCGCCGGCACGTCGAGGACCGAAGCGGCCCCGGCGTCCTCGTTGGAGACGTAGAGACGTGTCCCGTCGCGGCGGATGGCGACCACCTCGGGATCGGTCCCCGACGGGAGCCAGCGGATCCGGTCGCCGTGCGCGACGTCGATCTCGGCGATGGCGGCCTTCGCGCCCTCGAGCTTGGTTCCGTGGTTGGTGAGGGCGACGTAGAGCTTCCCGGAGCGCAGCTGGATCCCTCGGGCCCGGGAGCCCAGCCGGATCGTCCGAACGACCTCGTCGGTCTTCGGATCGATGACCGTGACGTCGCCGGAACGCTCGTTGGAGACGTAGACCATCGGTCCGGCTCGGCGGCACGCCGCGGCGGCCACGATCAGCAGAACGAACCCTGCCGTGCGCATCCCTCTCAACGCAGCGTGTAGAGGTAAGCCGCGATGTCGCGCACGTCGGGATCCGGAATCCCCATCTCGGGCATCGCGATGTTCGGATCCGCGCCGTGAGGACGCTCGATGAAGCGCATCATGTTCTCGGGCGTGTTCGTGAGCTTGCCGGCGATGTACGCCCGGCTGGCGATGTGGGTCAGGGGAGGGCCGACGAGTCCGTCCGCTCCGGGAACTCCCGGAATCGTGTGACAGGACGAGCATCCGAAGCGCCGGATCGCCGCCGGGCCGCGGCCGGGATTGCCGCCGGTCCAGCGCGCCGCCTTCTGCGCCGACTCGCGCGAGCACGCGGGGAAAGCTGCCGCGAAAAGAAGAGACAGCGCGAACGCCGCGCGCGCCGGCCGGTCACGGCTCATGCCGCGTGTCCAGCCGCGCCGAACGCGTCAGCGCGACGCGCCGTTCCGCTTCCCCGAGCCAGGCCGCGAAGAGAGCCAGTCCGACGACGAGGAAAACGATTCCGAACGGAACCCACATCAGAAGGCCCGCGAGCTGCTGATCCTCCAGCGGATCGACTCCCGCCGCGGCCCCGCGCGCCCGGTACAGCGCATACCAGGGCCGCGGAGAGACGGTCATCAGCGCGCCGAGAGCCGTGGCGTGGAGGCCCGTGAGGAAGACGTAGAGAACGCCGACGCCGTAACCGAGCCGGCCATAGCGGCCGTGGATCAGAGCCCACCAGAAGAGCGCCGCCGTGAAGAGAAAGCACACGTGCATCAGCGCGTGAATCCGGTCGTCCCGAACGGCCGCCTGGTAGAGCGCCGGCAAATGCCAGACCCAGAGCGCGGCCCCGTGAAGAATCCAGACGGTCAGCGCTCCGGTCAGGACGCGCCATGTGAAAGAGACGGCCGGCCGCTTCGTCCAGCCTCCGACGGCGTGCCGCCAGCGCGGGGGGAGTGCCCAGGCGATGACTCCGAGGGGCCTCCCGAGGACGAGGAGGGGCGCCGCGACAACCATCAGGAGCTCGTGCTGCGTCATGTGCACCGAGAGGAGCGATTCGCTCAGGGCCGCGATCGGAGACAGGAGCGCCGCGACGAGGACCACCCAGCCCGCGGCGAAGGCGAAGAGCTGCCAGACTCTCCATCCGCGGCCGTCCGACTGGCGGCGGAGCCGGAGGGCGCCGAGTGCGTAGAGACCTCCCCCGAGAGCGAGACCGACGGCCGACGGCGGATCAAACGTCCAGTGCGTCATCTCAATCGCACGGGCGGTGCACGATCTGCGGGATCGCCAGCGCCAAAAGGGCCAGAACGAAGTACAGCGCCAGCACCAGGCCGCCGGCCGCCATGAACCGCCGCCGCGCTGTGAGGGTTTCGGATGACGGTCGCGCGTTTTCCAGCCGTCTCCAGATCCGCCAGGCCTCGAGCGCTCCGGCCGCTGCGGCGGCCAGCGCGGATCCGGTGATCAGGTAGAGGATCCAGCGCCGCCCGGTGGCGCAGATTTCGGAGGCGAGGAGAAAGCTCAGGATGAACGCGGTGATCCAAGAGAGCGACGGCACGAGGATCGAGAACCACAGCCGCCTCTCCTCGCGGGACTCGCGGCGGTTCGATTCCGACGATCTCATCCGAACCTCGGTACGAGATAGACGACGACGTAGAGCGGAATCCAGGTGACGACGATGAAGTACCAGAAGACGCCGTCCAGACGCGCGTCCAGGAAGTGGTGGTCCTCGATGGGCCGGAGCATGATGTAGACCAGCACGATCCCGGTCTCCGCCAGAGACGTCAGCAGGTTCGTCGTGTGGAGGCCGAGGATCGTCCACTGGATCGATGCGTAGGCGCTCTGGTTCCACATGCAGTGGAGCGCCTTGAACTCCCAGTAGCGCACGACCAGAAATGCCGTTCCGAAGACGAGATTCCACGCGAGGTAGATCCTGACCTTGCGCGCGTTCTTCTCCTTGCCCGCGCGATCCAGGAGAAAGGCCGGGATCGCCGAGACCAGAAGAATCCCGAGGTTGACCGTCGGGGCGGTCAGGTCGGGCGGTCCGACGCTCGGGGGCGGCCACGCGCTCGCCAGATTGCGCAGATAGAAGTAGCCTCCGACCGAGATGGCGAACACCATCCCCTCGATGACCGTCATGATCAGAGTGCCCCACCAGACCAGGGATCGACTGTCGAGGACCGCGTCGGGCAGGTTCGACACGTCGAGTGCGCGCGCCGTGCTCACGGTTCCTCCTCGGTCCAGTACCAGAGGAAAGCCACCGGAATCGAGACGAAGGCCCCGATCACGGCCCACCAGAGCCAGAAGATCGAGCCGATGAGGCCCAGGCCCATCGTCAAAGAGATCAAGAATGGATTCACGGAGGGGCCCGGAACCTCCTCGCGATGGGACGGCTCGGCATCGAGAGGGTGCGTGACGAGGAGCAGCCGTTTATCCGTCGGCATCCCGGTGACGAAGCCTCCGCCTTCGCGGTCCCACAGCGGCGAACGGCTCGCGACGACCGGAATCCGGACGAAGTTGTAGGCGGGAGGCGGCGAGGAGGTCGCCCACTCCAGCGTCTCCGCGTTCCACGGGTTCTCCCCGGCGCGGGCTCCGCGCCGGAGGCTCCGGAAGACGTTGATCAGGAAAAGCGCCACGGCCACGGCCATGAGCGCGGCCCCGAGGCTCGCGGCGAGGTTGAGTCCATTCCAGCCGCGGTCCGGGGAATACGTGTACACGCGGCGCGGCATGCCATGGAAGCCGAGCTCGTGCATCGGAAAGAACGTCAGGTTGAACCCGACAAACAGAAGGGCGAAATTCCAGATCCCGAGCGTGCGCCCGAGCATACGGCCGGTGATCTTCGGGAACCAGTGGTAGACGCCTCCGAAGAGCGGAAAGACCGCGCCTCCGATCAGGACGTAGTGGAAGTGAGCGACGACGAAGAACGTGTCGTGGAGCTGGAGATCTACGGGCACGGACGCGAGCATCACGCCGGTCAATCCGCCGATGACGAACGTGAAGAAGAACCCGAGCACGAAGAGGAAGGGAACGTCCCAGCGCGGCCGCGAGCCCCAGAGCGTGGCGATCCAGCAGAAGATCTGAACGCCGGTCGGTATGGCGATCATCATGCTGGCCGCCGTGAAGAACGCTTCGCCCATCTGGGGCAGACCGGTGGCGAACATGTGGTGGACCCACAGCCCGAATCCCAGAAACGCGGTCGCCACGAGCGCGAGGACCATCGCCGTATATCCGAAGATCGGGCGGCGGGTGGACGCCGAGATGATCGAGGAAACCATTCCCAGCGCCGGAAGGAAGATGATGTAGACCTCGGGGTGCCCGAAGAACCAGAAGGCGTGCTGCCACAGAAGCGCGTCGCCTCCCTCGGCGGGGTTGAAGAAGTGTGTGCCGAGCGAGCGGTCGCTGTTGAGCGAGCCGGCCGCGAAGATGACCGCCGGCATCGCGAAGATGACCATGATCATCGTGATGAGAATCGCCCACACGAAGAGCGGAATCCGGTTGAGCGACATCCCTGGTGCGCGCTGCTTGAAGACCGTCACGATCAGCGAAGCCGCGACGATCAGCGCCGAGACCTCGGTGAAATTGATGATCTGGACCCACGCGTCCATCCCGTGACCCGCGGAGTATGCGTTGCCGGACAGCGGCACGTAGGCGAACCAGCCCGCGTCGGGCCCGCGGTTCATGACGAACGTGCCGTAGAGCAGGACCCCGCCCATCAGGTAGAACCAGTAGCCGACGGCGTTCAACCTCGGGAACGGGACGTTGCGGGTCCCGACCATCAGCGGCACCAGGTAGAGCCCGATGCCCAGCATGACCGGGACCGCGAAGAAGAACATCATGGTCGTCCCGTGCATCGTGAAGACCTGGGCGTAGATGTCCGGATTGAGGAATCGGCTCTCCGGACGCGCCAGCTGGAGGCGCATCGCCGCAGCCTCCAGCCCGCCGACGAGGAAGAACACGAAGGCGGTGATGATGTAGCGCTTGCCGATCGTCTTGTGATCGACACTGAAGAGGAGTCCCAGCTTGCCGCTGCGTTTGCGCCAGGTCCGCGCGAGCTCCGCGCGCTCGCGCTCCTCGGCGGAGTCCCCGGGCGCCTTCTCGCGGGGTGCTTTTTCCGCCGGCGAGCTCATCGCAGACTTCTCAGGTACGCGACGAGGTCGAGCAGATCGGGAGCGGAAAGAAGGTTCGGGGGCATGCGGTTTCCCGGCTTGATCCGCTGCGCGTCGACGACCCAGCCCGCGAGGTGCCCGATCGTGTTGGGCAGCGATGCGGCCGCGATGGTCGATCGGCTGGCCAGGTGCGTCAGATCCGGAGCTTTGTGGCCGAACGCGGCCGTTCCCCGGATCGTGTGACACGTGGCGCAGGGACCGTGGAGAAAGACGTCGCGCCCGTGTTCCAGAGCCGTCTCGGCCGGTTCCACCGACGGCTGCCTTTGCTGATCGAGCCAGGCTTCGAAATCCGCGGGCGGCTGAACGATCAGAAGGAGTCCCATCTTGGCGTGCTGGTAACCGCAGAACTCGGCGCAGCGGCCGCCGAACGTCCCGATGCGCCGCGGCCGGAACGTCAGCGACGTCGCGCGGCCCGGGATCAGGTCCTTCTTCCCGTTGATGTTGGGAATCCAGAGGCTGTGGATGACGTCGTTGGTCGCGAGACGCAGCCGCACCGTGCGGTCGACGGGCACGTGGAGCTCATTGGCGGTGACGACGACTCTGTCGGACACGGAGGAGGGGTAGCGGATCTCCCACCACCACTGGTGGCCCGTGACCTCGATCTCCAGTGCGCCGGGGCCGGCGGGCGTGGCGACCGCGCGGCCCGTAATCACGCTCGCCGTGAGCATGACCAGCAACAGCAACGCGGAGACGCCCGTGGCCCCCGCGACGACGAGGGTTCGCCGGCGGTCGTCCTGCGCCGCGGTGGAACCTCGTCGGACGAGGCCGACGGCGAGAAACGCGAGCACGAGCACCCAGACCGCGACGCAGATCCAGAAGATGAGCCAGTGGAGATTCGTGATGGCCGAGGCTTCGGGACTCGCGCGATCGAGCGCCTCGTAGGCGCAGCCGTTTGCGGCGAAGACCGCGGCGACGAAGATGCGTTTCACCGAGAGTACACACCTTCGCCCGCCTGGAGATGCTCCTGGCGGGGGCCCGGCGGAGCCGAGATGCTCCGTTTGGCGTCGAGCGACTCGACGTACGTGACGATCTGCCAGACCTGGTAATCGGGAATCTTTCCGCGCCAGGCCGGCATGCCGTTGGGCCGGCCCTCGACGATCGTCTGATAGACGTTGGCGGGATCCTTCCCATAGATCCAGACGTCGTCCATCAACGCCGGACCGATTCCGCCGCCGCCGCGGAAATGGCAGCCGGCGCAGTTGTACCACTCGAAGAGACGCTGCCCTTCGGCCACGGCGTAGGAGTTGCCCTCGTACGGATTCGCCATCGGCCGCGCCGTCGTCGTCGGCCCGGCCTGGAGCTCTCCGCCCGCGAGGCCGTCGGGCAGTGCGGCCGCGGGCGCGGTTTCGTGCAGGCGGCGCTGCATCTTCTGGCACGCGGCCGAAGCCAGAGCGAGGCACAGCCCGAGCAAGACAAGAGCGCGCCTCATCGCCCGTCTCCATACGCCGCGGCGGCGGAGTCGACGCGCGGAACGTGGTAAGCGTCGAGGATCGCGTCGATCTCGGGACGCCGGCGTTCGAGAAAGTTGTCGATCGCGTTCTTCAGCTCGTCGTCTCCGCGGCGCACGCCGACGGCGATGTCGAAGACGAAGGGGAGGAAAGGCAGGTCGATCGACGGCGAGACCGGAACGACGCGGAGCGGCGCGCGCTGCCGGGGAGCGAAGTATCCGGCCAGCGGGCCCCACACGACGGCCACGTCGATGTCGCCGCGCGCGACGGCTTCGACGATCCGCGCCGGCGGATTCGCGAGGGCATAGTCGCCGTAGAGGGTGAAGCCGACGACGTTGGCGACGATGCCGCGCCGCGAGAGCGCGTGCGCCGGCGGCGTGTTCGCGTAGTCGTCGCCGGCGAGCTGGACGCCGACCTTCAGAGACTTGAGCGCGGGATCGTCGAAGGAGCGGACGTCGATGCCGCGATCTGCGCGATAGACGAATACGTAGGTCGACCGGTAATACGGGCGCGTCGGAGCGACCATCTCGAGACCCGTGGGAACCCCCAGGACGACGTCGCAGAGCCCGGCTTTGACGGTGTTGCGGAAGAATCCGCGGCGCTGGGCCCACCACGTGTAGGAGACGCGCTCCCCGAGATCGCGCGCGAGGAGAGCGGCGATCTTGTTCTCGAAGCCTTCGAGCCGCTCGTTGGAGAAGGGAAGGTTGTTCGGATCGGCGCAGACGCGCAGCTCTTTTCCGGTGCCTGCGAGGAGAGGAGCCGCAAGCGACACCGCCGCGAGGCCGACGCGAAGCCTACGGGAGAGAGAAAACATACAGTTCTCCTCCCTTCGTGGTCGCTCCCGGCAGATCCTTCATGGCGTTGACGAAGCCGAGGGCAGCGGTGCCATCGCGCGCGTCCAGATCTCCGGAGACGATCGCACCCGCCCAGCCGCCGACACCCGACAGGATGGCGACGTACTGCTTGCCGCCGGGACCGCGATACGTTACGGGCTGTCCGATGATTCCCGAGCCGGTCTTGAACTGCCACAGAAGCGCGCCGGTGCGCGCGTCGACCGCTTTGAACCAGCCCTCCATGGTCCCGTAGAAGACGACGTCGCCCGCCGTCGCGAGCGCGCCGCTCCACGCCGGGAATCTCTCCTTGACCGCCCACGCCTTGCGCCCCGCGGCCGGATCCCAGGCCGCGAATTCGCCGCGGTGTCCGCCCGGTCCGGCGTACATCTTCACGTTCGCGCCGACAAACGGCGTTCCCTCGATGTAGTTGGCCTCGACACCCTCCTCGTCCTGGCACAGGTTGTTGTGCGGGATGTAGAGAAGGCCCGTCTTCGGCGAAAACGCCGAGGGTTGCCAGTCCTTGCCTCCGGCCGCGGCCGGACAGATGTCGCGGACGACCTTGCCGACCTGCGGTTTCTTCTCGGGAACCTCGATCGGGCGTCCGCTCTTCAGGTCGACACCCGCGGTCGTCGTGATCGGAACGAATGGCTCGGCCGAGAGGACCTCGCCGCTGGTTCGGTCGAGCACGTAGACGTAACCGTTGCGATCGGGGTGCACGAGCGTTTTGCGCGTCGAGCCCTTCCAGGGGATGTCCAGCAGGACGTTCTCGTTGACGCCGTCGTAGTCGTAGAGATCGTGCGGATTCCACTGGTACGCCCACGCGGCCGCGCCGGTATCGGGATCGCGAGCGAAGAGCGTCGCCGTCCACTTGTTGTCGCCAGGCCGCTGATCGGGATTCCAGGGACCGGGGTTCGACGTCCCGTAATAAACGAGGTTGAGCTCGGGGTCGTACGAGATCCACCCCCAGACGGTCCCGCCGCCGATCTTCCACATGTCGACGGGCCAGCTCGAGACGCCCAGGTCCGTGCCGCGTTCGGTGGGATAGAAGGGGTGAAAACCCGACCCGATCAGGACGTCGCGATCCGGACCGGTCGAATACGCCGTCCAGCGGATGTGTCCGTTGTTCGCATCCAGCGCGACGAGCTTGCCGCGGACGCCGAACTCTCCGCCGCTGTTGCCGACGAGGACCTTTCCGCGGACGACCAGCGGGGCCATGGTGATGGACTCGCCGTGGTTGATCTCGCCGACCTTCGTCCTCCAGGCTTCCTTGCCGGTGTCGGCGTCGACTGCGATCGTCTGGTTGTCGAGCGTATTGAAGAAGACCTTCCCCGAGTCGTAGACCGCTCCGCGGTTGACGACGTCGCAGCACGCGACCCCTTGCGACGCCGGCGAGATGGGCGGCTTGTACGTCCACTTCGGAGGCGCTCCCGGTTTCGTCAGGTCGAGCGCATAGAGGTAGTCGGGATAGGGAGTGACGACGTACATCGTGTTGCCGACCACGAGCGGCGCGGCCTCGTGGCCCTTCGTGAAGCCGGTCGAGAACGTGAAGGCGAGCGCCAGGGTCTTGACGTTGGCGGCGGTGATCTGATCGAGGGCGCTGTAGCGGGTGCTCGCGAAATCCTTGGCCGCTCGCGTCCACAGGCCGTCGTCGGGAGGAAGCCAGGTGGGTGCGTTCGCGCGGCCGGTGGCGTGAATCGGAGGCGAGGACGCCGCGGCGGCGGGAGGGCCTGCCTTGGGGCGACATGCCGCGGCAAATAGGAGAAGGACGGCCACGACGGCGAAGCGGCGGCATATGCGGAAGCGGACAAACCTCGACGGGTGCCGCACGGCACCCGGCCCTGCAAGGGCCGCGCCGCAGTGCAGTCTGGCAGGCCGATTGCTCGGCTGTCGGACGGGAGGATGTCTGCGCCGTGAAGCGCCTGGCGCTTTCCTTCGTCGCGCTGGTCGCGCCGTTTCTGCTCTTCGCGGAGTCACCCGTCCGTCTGGAGGGGAGTGTCGTGACGGCCGAAGGATCCCCGATCGCCGGCGCGCTCGTCGGCGTGTCGGAGTCCGAGGGAGAAGAGATCCTCGCGGCGACCGACGAGAACGGACGGTTCACGCTGGAGCTGTTGAAAGGCACGCCGGCACTCCTCCGCGTGCGGGCGGACGAGTTCATCGAAAAGCTCGTGTTCTGGCAGGGAGCGGAGCCGCTGCGCATCGTGCTGTCGCCGTTGTCGTTCGCGGACGAGGTGACCGTGACCGCGGCGCGAGGCCCGACGCGGATCCGTGAGACCGCCGCGAGCGTCGTGTTCGTCTCGTCGCAGGACATGGCCGAAGCCGCGCCTCCGGCGCTCGACGCGATTCTCCGACAGGTCCCGGGCTTCAGCCTTTTCCGCCGCTCCGACAGCCGTACGGCCAACCCGACGACGCAGGGCGCATCCCTGAGGGGCCTCGGTGGCAGCGGGACATCGCGCGCGCTGGTTCTCGACGACGGGATTCCGCTCAACGATCCCTTCGGCGGGTGGATCGCGTGGGGGCGCGTGGTGGACGACGCGCTCGACCGCGTGGAGATCGTCCGCGGAGGCTCCTCCGATCTCTACGGAGCGCCCGCGCTCTCCGGTGTGATCCAGATGATCCGCCGCGATCCCGCGGAATCGGCCCTGTCGGCGGAGGCGTCGTACGGGAGCCAGGACACCGCCGACGCCGCCGCGTTCGCGGCGGGGCGCTTCGGGAGCTGGACCGCGCGCATTTCGGCCGGCGCTTACCGCACGTCGGGCTACGTCGTCGTCCCCGAGTCGCTGGCGGGGACAGTCGACGTGCCCGTGGACTCCCGGCACGAGACGGCCGAAGCGACGCTCGAGCACGCCGACGAGCAGGCCCGCGTCTTTCTGCGTGGCGCGTTCTACGACGAGGAGCGGGATAACGGGACGCCGCTCCAGACCAACGACACGCGTCTCTGGCAGATCTCGGCGGGCGCCGAGGGGAATCTGGGAAGAAGCTCGTACCGGCTCCGCGTCTACGGCCTCGACTCGATGTATCACCAGACGTTCACGGCCGTGTCTTCGGATCGCAACAGTGAATCGCTGACGCGCTTGCAGGAGGTGCCCGCGAGCGCCGGAGGAGGCACGGCGCAGTGGGAAGCCGCCCTGGGAGCGCACCATTTTCTCTTCGGTCTCGAGGGGCGGCTGGTCTCGGGCGCGTCCAACGAGACCGTCGGAGCCGCCGGCGACCGAATCTCGGACTCGGGAGGAAAACAGGGCACGGCCGCCGCCTTCGTCGAGGATCGCATCGCGCTGAGCTCCCGCATGACGCTTGCGGCGGCCTTGCGCTTCGACGCGTGGCGCAACTTCGACGCGTTCCGGAAGGAGGGCGAATCCGACTCGCATCCCCCGGAAGTCCCGCTCGAGAGCAAGTCGGCCAACGCGTGGAGCCCGCGTCTCGCGCTGGTCTATCAGGCCTCGCCGGCGACATCGCTGACCGCGTCGGTCTATCGCTCGTTCCGCGCGCCGACGTTGAACGAGCTCTACCGGACGTTTCGCGTGGGGAACGTCGTGACGCTGGCGAACGATGACCTCGGCCCCGAGCGGCTGACCGGCGGGGAGGTCGGAGCCCTGGTCTCGCCTCCGGGCACTGCGGTCTACGTGCGCGCCACGGCGTTCTGGATGGAGATCGACGACACCATCGTCAACCGCACGCTCGAGGTCACGCCGTCGCTCATCACGCGCCGGAGAGAGAACGTGGGGACGACGCGCTCGCGCGGCGTCGAAGTCGATCTCGAGGCGCGGCTGTCGCAGGCTCTCTGGGCCTCGGCCGGCTACCTCTACGTCGATTCCAGCGTGATTCGATCTCCCGATCCCTCCATCGAGGGGCGGCGGATTCCGCAGGTCCCGCGCAACCAGGCGACCCTGCAGCTTCGCGGCGAGGCGGGTCCCGGACGGCTGGCGGTCCAGGTGCGCTACGCGGCCGCGCAGTTTGACGACGACCTCAACGCGTTTCGTCTGCCCGGGTTCGTTTCGCTCGACGCGCGGGCGGGCTGGGCCTTGACCCGAGCGGTCGAAGCATTCGTGGCCGGCGAGAATCTGACGGGCAAGCAAGCCGTTACCGGCCGCACGCCCCGGCCGACTCTCGGCCCTCCTCGACAGGTTCGGGGAGGCGTGCGGGTGACGCTCTAGCTAACGGCGGCGCGACGGCGGCCAGATGCGAACGTCGAGGCGGTGCGAAAACAGGAGGTGCGGCGGCGGCCCGAGCAGCGCGATCCCGGCGGCTTCGCCGAGCGTGTTCGCCTTGATCTCGGCGGCCGCCCGCTGGAGCGGCCAGGGTTCGTGGTCGATCTCGGCGGCGCGCACACCTCCCGATCCAACCGTGAAGAGCCGGTAGCGCGACGTGAGCCAGTCCTCGAGGCTTCCGGGCGGCGCGCGGAAAACGGGACCGGCAGGGGCGTAGCGAGCGCGGAGCTCGGCCGGCCTGCCGGAGCTTCTCCGGCGGCTGCGATAGGTCACCGCGTCGCCTGAATTTTCGACCGTCATCCGCGCCCAGAAGTAGGGAAGGCCGAACGCCAGGCGCGCTCCCAGGACCGCGAGGAGGCTTCCCGCGTCCAGGCTGAAGAAGAAGACTCCCGGTGAATCGCGGAAGCGAACGTAGGTTCGGAGATTCAACTCGGGAAACACCGACGCGCCGGGAATCGGCGGAAGTCCGCGGGGCCGCACGGTCATCCAGAAAGGGGTGACCGCGACCCACGCGTATCCTTCGCGCTCGTCGAGCTCGAGCTCCGCCGGTACTCGCGGGCGAATCTCCGCCGCCCGCACGGGCCAGTGCGCGAACAGGAGATCCCGCCAGGACTGCGTCAGCAGCCAGCCGGACGCGGTCGCTAGAAGTGGCTGAATAGCCCGATCAGGATGATGATCGGAATCGGAACGCCGAGGAGCCACAAGAGAATAGATCTCATCAAAGATTCTCCGTAAGAAAGTCGCCGGCGGTTACGCCCATACGTAGTCCCGACGCCGGCCGCCCGCGATCGCCGTCAGGCTCGCGGCGAAGGCGCCCACGAGCAGGGCGACGACAAGCCAATACAGGGAATGTGCCACGGCCTTGCGCGCCGTGTCGGCGGCCTGCCGTGCCGCCGCGATGGTTTCGTCGACGCGGCGCGCCGCTTCCGTCTCGCCGATCCCGGTACGGCTCGCGACGAGGGAACTCAGGTACGCGCGGTCCGCGGCCGAAACCTCGGGATCACGCAGTGCCTTCGCCAGGATCACGCGAACCTCGTTGCGCAGCGGCTGGTCGTTGACGATCTCCGCCGCGGGACGGGGACCGCGCAGCAGCGAATCCACGAAGTAGTCCGAAGGATCGACGCGGGTCCCTGGCGCCGAGGCCGCTTCGCCGGCGAGCGAGGCGGCGAGCGAAGAGAAGAACACGACCGTCATGACGACGGCGACCGCCCAGACCAGCAGGCCATGGGCGGTGTCGCGGAAGTAGACCTCGTGGTTGTGCACCGAGGCCCATTTGGTCCGGAGTCTTCCGGCGACGTAGCCGCCGAGCGCGCAGGACAGAAGCTGCGTGATCAGGACCCAGATGATCGCGCCCGGCGCGACGCGCGTGGCGGCCCATCCGGCGCGGGGCCAGGGCGAGATCGCCGACAGCCCCATCCCCGCACCGAGGGCCATCAGAGTCAAACCGATTGCGGCGGTGACGAACGCCCCGGCGATCACTGCGGCCCACGAGACGCCCGAAGCGAGGCTTTCGAGCGCGGGGGCGGAGCCTTCCGCGATTTCCGAATTCCGGCGAGTGGGAGTGCTCATGGTCGTCTCAGGCTTCCGCCGGCGGCCGCGGCCCCTTTCGTCCGCCGCGGACCATCGTCTTGCGCGACTGCTTGGCGCGGGCCGCGCCGATCGCAGTCTTGACGTCCTTCTTCTCTTCGGGAGGAGGCAGAACGGCCGGCTGGCCCAGCAGATCGAGCCAGAGCTCGCGCGTCCATCCCTGCGTGTGGTACAGGTGCTCGTCCTCCTCGTCCTCGACCTCTTCGTGCGCTTCGGTCAGCGCCTTCTTCTCTTCGCCGCCGAGCTTCTTGGCCACCTCGCCGATCAGCTCCCAGTTCTGATGGTCCTTCGTCTCCGCCAGTACGATGCACTCCGCGGCCACGATCTGGGCCGCGTCTTCGTCGCCCTCGTTGCGGGCCATCTCGATGGCCTTGACCAGGCCTTCTCCATGGTGCCGGACGATGCGGCGCCCCGGCGTGTCCTTCTCCAGATCCATGCCCAGCGTCTCGAAGACATTGCGCAGGATCTCTTCGTGCCGTCGGGTCTGCTCCAGGTACTTCTCCCATTCCTCTTTCAGGTCATCGTTCTTCGCGCACTCGACGGCGTTGGTGTAGACCTGAATTCCGCCGAGCTCGGTCTCGTACGCTTCGTAAAGAAGATTCTCGATTTGCTCGTTCATCACTGGCCTCCGGAGAACGGCTCGCTTCAAGGACCGTGCCACGTCCTCTCCGCCGGCGGGATTCGATCCGCGGCGTGTAGTAACGCGCCAGCCACCGCGCCAGCCCGTCGAGACCCGGGAAGAGAACGCGCTCCGTGACGTTGGCCTGATCGAGCTTGTCCCGGATCTCGGCTTTCAGCCCCGCGGGAATGACCACTTTTCGAGCGATCCCTTTCCCGGCCTTCAGGAACGACAGCATTTCCGTCCGCGGATCGGAGAGCAGCGAGAAAACCGAGAACTGATTGGTCAGCCGCTGATCGAGCGACGGCGGATCGAAGAACACGGCGAAGGGCGCCCGTCCGAGGCGCTCCAGGTCCTCGAGCCGCGGCGCCGCCGCCGCGAGCATGTCGGTCGTGAAGAGGTCGGCGCGCTCGCGGGACAGGACGCGGCGCAACCGCCGAGGAAGGCGCGCGTGCGCCTGCCGGAAGTCGAGACACCAGACGACGCCGTCGGAACCGCCTGTCTCGGAGGCGGCGGTCGCAAAGTGCAGCGCGACGTAGGGCGAGAACGTCCAATCGAGAAGCCGCGTCGGCAGGCCGTGGTGCTGCCCGAGCGCCAACCAGTTCCAGATCGATTCGCCGAGCGCGTCATCGGGGCGCGCGAACTTGCGGAAGTTGCGAAGCAGATGCGGCTCTGTCTCCGCCGCCGTCGGCCCGAGACGCTGGAGCGACGTCTTGAGATTGAGCCCGGGCGAGGCTTCGCCGCGGAAGACGTACCGAGAGCGAAAGAGTCCCAGCGACTCGACCCAGGAGTCCTCGTAGAGGATCTCCGAAAGCTGCGCCCAAGAGCTGGCGCGAATCTCCGAGACCGCGACGGCCGACGTTCGTCTCGCCCGCCCCGAAGACCTCACCCGGTGCTCAGTGCGCGTGCGGCTGTGCTCCGCCGTTCAGCTCCTGCGCCATCTCTAGGTGCGTCTTGAGCGTCGGCAGCGTGCTCGACGCGAACTTCTGCACCGGCGAACCGTTGCCCAAAGCGGCTTCCCTTTCGAACTTGGCGACGGTTTCCTCGTGATCCTTGAGCATCTGGCTCTTGTACTCCTTGCCGAAGGCGGCTCCGGAGAGAGAGCTGAAGCGGTCGACGAGCTGCTTGTGCTCGGGATCGAGCTGCGCCGGAGGCGTCAGGCCCTCCTGCGAGGCCGCGACCTGCAACGCCTGACCGGCCTTGGTGTGGTCGGTGGCCATCTGCTGCGCGAACTTCTTGACGGCGGCGTCGGAGCTCTTCTGGAGGGCGAGCCGGCTGAGCTCGATTTCGGTCATTCCGCCGAGACCCGCGTCTTTCACGAAGTCCGCGTCGCCCGCACGCGCGGCGTCGGGAGGATTCTGGTCGGAGGGTTTGGGAGGGTTCTGCGCGAATGCCGGTGAAGCGAGCACGAGCACGAAACCGAAAACGAGAAGACGGGAGAGGGGTCGCATGGAAAGGTCCTTCCTGCGGCCGTCGGCGGCCGCACTGCACTGCCGAGCAACCGCCATGCCACGGGGCCCGAAGCGCGCTAGACGTGCTCGTGCACCGTGTCGGAGAGCAGCGTTCGAACGACCTTGCCGCGGTCGGGAGTTCCCTTGGCCAGGGCCTCCGCGAGATGCGCCGCCTGCTCGAATGTGATCTTCGGAGGCCGCGGCGGCTCGAATGGGTCGACGACCGCTTCGATCACGCAGGGACCCGGCGTCGCGAGCGCTCGATCCAGGATCGGCCCGCATTCGGCCGCCTCGGCGATGCGGAACCCGCTCCCTCCGCAGGCCCGGGCGAACGCCGCGAAGTCGATTGGATGCAGGTCGCACCCGTACTCGGGATTGCCGAGGAACACCATCTGCTCCCACTTGATCTGCCCGAGGGAGTCGTTCTTGACGACGACGACCTTGATCGGGAGCTTGTACTTGACCGCGGTCGCGAACTCTCCCATCAGCATCGTGAAGCCGCCGTCGCCAACGAAGGCCACGGATTGGCGGTCCGGATACGCGATCTGCGCCGCGATCGCGTACGGGAGCCCGTTGGCCATCGACGCGAGGTTGCCGGAAAGCGAGTACATCTGCCCACGCCGCGCGGGGATGTGCCGCGCGAACCAGCTCGTGATCGTCCCGGAATCGGAGGACACGATGGCGTGAGGGGAGAGCCGCTTGCCGAGCTCTGCCGCCACGACCTGCGGCTTCATCGGCGAATCGGTCCGGGCTTCCTGCTTCGCCATCGTCTCGCGCCACTCCCGCATTCGTTCCTGCGCGCGCTTCAGGAAGCTGCGGTCCGCGCGGCGCTCGAGCAACCCCGTCAACGCACGCAGCGTCCGGCGGCAGTCGCCCACGAGCCCGACCTCGGCGGGATAGCGAAGCCCGATGCGCGCCGGATCGACGTCGATCTGCACCGCGCGCGCAGCCCCCGGCTTGGGGTAGTACTCGATGTACGGGAACGACGTGCCGACCAAGAACAGCGTGTCGCATTCCTCGATCGCTTCCTGCGACGGCTTGGTACCCAGAAGCCCGATGCCTCCGGTCGTGAACGGCGAGTCGTCGGGGACCGCGGCCTTTCCAAGGAGCGCCTTGACGATCGGCGCGCCGAGGACGTCGGCGGCGGCGAGGAGCTCGTCGGTTGCGCCGAGAGCTCCACGGCCGGCGAGGATCACGATCTTTTCGCCGGAACGCAGGACCTCCGCGGCGCGGGCGAGCTCGGCCTCGGACGGCATCCGCGCGCTCTCGCCCGGAGTGTCGCCGGCGTGGCCCTGGACGTTGCGCTTGGAGCGGTCGCCGGCCGAGGCCTCCTGGAGATCCACCGGAAAGTTCAAGTGCGCCACGCCCCGGTACGCGAGCGCCGTGCGGCACGCCAGGTTCGCGGCGTTCTCGACGTGCGCGGCGCCCATGATGCGCGTGCTGTAGACGGCGACGTCGGCGAACACGCGGTCCAGGTCCACGTCCTGCTGCTGGTGCGTGTCGATCAGATCGTGGAAGGCGTGCCCGGTGATCGCCAGGACCGGCTGGCCGTCGAGCTTCGCGTCGTAGAGGCCGTTCAGGAGGTGAATCCCGCCAGGCCCCGACGTCGCGAGGCAGACGCCCAGCTTCCCGGTGTACTTCGCGTAGCCGCAGGCCATGAATGCCGCCGACTCCTCGTGGCGGACCTGGATGAAGCGCACCCGCTCCTGGCGCTTTCGCAGCGCCTCCATGATCCCGTTGATCCCGTCGCCGGGAAGACCGAAGACGACTTCGACTCCCCAGGACTCGAGGACGTCGAGAAGCAGGTCGGCGCCGGTGGAGGCCATCGCGTATCGCCATCGATGCGATATCGGTGCCACGCGTCGGTTTTCGCGCGACCCGGAACGCGAATTGCATCGAAAGAGGTGGGAGGCTCATTCATGAAAGCGGTGGTCTGGAAAGGAGTCGGAGACATCGGCCTGGAAGATGTCCAGCGGCCGAAAATCAAGGAACCCACGGACGCGATCGTCCGTTTGACAGCCAGCGCGATCTGCGGAACGGACCTCCACTTCGTGCGCGGAACGATCACCGGGATGAAGCCCGGCACGATCCTCGGCCACGAAGGTGTCGGGATCGTCGAGGAGCTCGGCAAGCAGGTCCGCAACCTTGCCGTCGGAGACCGCGTGGTCATCCCATCGACGATCGCGTGCGGCTACTGCTCGTACTGCCGCGACGGCTACTATGCCCAGTGCGACAACGCGAACGCGGAAGGCGGGACCGCCTTCTTCGGCGGCCCCAAGGAGTCCGGGCCGTTCGATGGGCTCCAGGCGGAGTACGCCCGCATTCCCTTCGCCAACGTCGGGCCGCTGAAGATCCCGGACGAGGTGACCGACGAACAGGCGATCCTGCTCTCGGACATCTTCACGACGGGTTACTTTGGCGCATCCCTGGCGGAGATCTGCGACGGGGATCCGGTCGCGGTCTTCGGCTGCGGTCCCGTCGGACAGTTCGCGATCGCGAGCGCGATCCTGCGGGGCGCGGGCCGCGTCTTCGCGATCGACGCGATCGAGTCGCGACTGGACATGGCGCGCCGGCAGGGCGCGGAGGTCATCAACTTCAACACCGAGGATCCGGTCAAGACTCTCAAGGACCTGACCGGCGGGATCGGCCCCGACCGCGTCATCGACGCCGTCGGTGTGGACGCCGAAACCTCCACGCGCGGTCCCGCCGCGAAGAAGGCGAAGAAGGAGAAAGAAGAGTTCCAGGAGGAGCGCTCGAAGGTCGCTCCCGAGGCCAATCCTGACGGAAAGAACTGGGTTCCGGGCCACGCGCCGTCGCAGGCGCTTATGTGGGCCGTCGAATCGGTCGCCAAGGCGGGGACGCTCTCGATCATCGGCGTCTACGCCGAGGATTCCCAGTTCCCGATCGGCCAGGCCATGGAGAAGAACCTGACGGTCAAAGCGGGAAACTGCAATCACCGGCGCTACCTCCCGAAGCTGATGGATCTGGTGCGGTCGGGCCAGTTCGATCCCTCGACGATCCTGACGAACAAGGTGGCGCTGACGGACGCGATCGAGGCTTATGAATCGTTCGACACGCGGCAGGACGGCTGGATCAAAGTCGAGCTGATGCCCGCGGCGTGAAACAAAGACAAGGAGAAAGGAAGAGATACGATGGCGCGAAAGTACGGAAAGAAGGCGCAGAGTAAGGTCAAGCGCGCGATGCACGAGCGAAAGCGCGGGACCTTGAAGTCGGGCCGCTCGGGAAAGAAGGTGACGAGCCGCAAGCAGGCGATCGCGATCGGCCTGTCCGAGGCGCGTAAGGCCGGTGCGAAGGTCCCGAAGAAGCGCGGCGGCTCGAAGAAAAAGAAGTAGGCTGAGGGCTCGTCGGCGCATGCCGCTCGAGACTTATCGACAAAAGCGCCGGTTCGGCGTCACGCCCGAGCCTCGGGGGAAGACTCCGCGCCGCCGGGTAAAGAAGCTCGCCTACGTCATCCAGAAGCACCGCGCCACGGCGCTCCACTACGACTTCCGGCTGGAGTGGAACGGCGTGATGCTCTCCTGGGCGGTCCCGAAGGCGCCCTCGCTCAATCCCGCCGACAAGCGCCTCGCGATGCCGACCGAGGATCACCCTCTCGAGTACAACAAGTTCGAGGGAGTGATTCCGGAAGGTGAGTACGGCGGGGGAACGGTCATGATCTGGGACCGGGGAACCTGGGAGCCGGAGCCGGAATCGGCCGACGTGGACGCCGCGATGAAGAAGGGGGAGCTGAAGTTCCAGCTCCATGGCGAAAAGCTCGAGGGCGGCTGGGTCCTCGTACGGATGCATCGTCGAGGCGCGGAGGGACGGACTCCCTGGCTCCTGATCAAGCACCGTGATGAGTTCGTCAGCAAGCGCGACATCACCGAGGAGGCGCCGCGGTCGGTCGTCTCGGACCGCCTCTTGGTCGAGATCGCGCGCGACGAGGGCGGCAACATGAAGAAGGCCGCCGACGGCGATCCTCCGACGCTTCTGCGGAAGATGCTGGAGAACCCGAAGCTCGTGAAGCCGGCGAAGAAGTCGCGCAAGAAATCCGTGTGGCACTCCAACCGGGGAGTCTCGTGACGGCGCGAGACGCCGCGGAGACGATCGCCGGAGTCCGCGTCTCCAATCCCGACAAGGTCTTCTGGCCCGAGGAGGGCTACACGAAGCGCGACGTCGTCGCGTTCTACGCGGATGTCTTCGCGCGGCTGAAACCGTACGTCAAGGATCGGCTGCTGTCTCTGGAGCGCTGTCCCGACGGAATGAAGGGATCGTGCTTCTTCCAGAAGGAGGCGCCGAAGGGCCTGCCGCCGGACACGCCGACCAAGCCCGTGCAGCACTCCAACAAGGTCACCAACTACGTCGTGGGCGGGAAGCTCGAGACGCAGCTCGCGCTGGCCAACCTCGGCTGCATCGCGCTGCACGTCTGGGGATCGAGGCAGCAGGCGCCGCGCAAGCCGGACTGGGTCTGCTTCGATCTGGACCCGGACACCGGCGAGTTCGCCGACGCGATCCTGGCGGCGGTGCGCGTGAAGGAAGCCCTCGACGCGCTGGAGCTGGAATCCTTCGTCAAGACGTCGGGAGGGAAGGGGATCCACGTCTTCATCCCCATCAAAGTCGGCCCCGACGCCGACGACGCGCTCGCGTTCGCGGAGAGGCTCGGGACGCATCTGTCCAACGCCTATCCGAAGCAGTTCACGATGGAGTCGCGGATCGCGGACCGGAAGGGCCGCGTCTACCTCGATCCCTTTCGCAACGGCTTCGCGCAGACCGTCGTCGCGCCGTACTCGGTGCGCCGCAAGCCCAAGGCGCCTTTCTCGATGCCGCTCTCATGGAAGCAGGTCAAGCCGGGCCTCGACCACACGCGCTTCAACCTCGGCACGCATCGCAAGGTCCTCGCGGGCCCCGACCCGTGGGCGGATTTCTGGAAGTCGCGGCAGCCCCTGGCCCGGGCGCTCTCGGCGGTGAAGAGGCTGTAGGGAACCTCCTCACCCCGACCCTCTCCCCCTGCCAGGGGGAGAGGGAGTTGTTTGGGGCCTCGTCCTTCCAGAGTCACCTGCTCCTTGGCCGAACCCCCGGAAACCCTCCTGGCGGCGCGAGCACGACGGTGTCGAGACGGCCCTCTGGGAGCCCATTCGGGCGATCGAGGAGAGAGCCTCTTTACGGCGGCGCCTCGTCGCGCAGGCGAAAGGGCGACGCCTGCATTCCCTGGCAAGTCACTTCCAGGGCAACGTCAAGGAAGCCGAGGAGGCGGTCGCGGCCCTGCGAGAGCTTTTCCTTCAAAAGGTCGACGGCTGACGCTCTCTTGCGCACCGACCGACCCTCCCCCCCCCCCCGGTGGTAATAGACTCGGCTCGATCGACAAGACAGGTGAAGCGACCCCCGGCGTGATCGGCTGAAGTTTCGACGATGATCGGTGGGGACGGTGGCCAGGACCAGGACCCAGAACAACAGCAAAAAACAATCGCCGCGTCGGCCGGCTTCGAGCCGCGCCGCGACGATACGGAAAAAACGTCCTCCCGAGTCCTCCGACACATTTCCCGTCGTCGGCGTCGGCGCCTCGGCGGGCGGTCTGGAAGCCTTCACGAAACTTCTGAGCCACCTGCCCGCCGATACCGGCATGGCCTTCGTGCTCGTGCAGCACCTGGACCCGACACGCGAAAGCATGCTCACGGAGATCCTGGCGCGCTCGACGAAGATGCCGATCCAGGAAGTCCGCGACGGAATGCGGATTCAAAACAACAACGTCTACGTCGTTCCGGCCAACGCGAACCTCGGCCTGGTGGACGGCTCGTTTCGCCTGGATCAGTTACACCGGGAGCGCGGTCGCGACATGTCGATCGACCATTTCCTCCGCTCGCTCGCCGAGCACTACACGAGCCGGGCCATCGGCGTCGTGCTCTCGGGAACGCTCTCGGACGGCTCGCTTGGCCTCCGGGCGATCAAGGCCGAGGGAGGCGTGACCTTCGCCCAGGACGAGGCGTCCGCCCGATTCAACGACATGCCCCGCGCCGCGGTTGCCTCCGGCGCCGTGGACTTCATTCTCCCGCCCGAAAAGATCGCCCGGGAGCTGGTGCGGATGGGCAAGCATCCCTACATCCGGCCGGCTCCTCCCCCCGTGCACGGGGATGAACCGCGCACGGACGCGGCCGATCAGCGGCGGGTCCTGAGCATTCTCAAGACGAAGACCGGTGTGGACTTTTCCAACTACAGGCAGTCCACCCTGAGACGCCGGATTGCGCGACGCATGGCCCTGCGCCACGTCGACAGCCTGCGCAGCTACGCGGACCTGCTCCGAAGAGACCCGAACGAGATCCGTGCCCTGCACGAAGACATCCTGATCACCGTGACGGCGTTCTTCCGGGATCCCGACGTATACAAGCGGCTGGCCGAAACGGTGTTTCCATCCCTTCTCCGGGACCGCGCCGCCAACTCCCCGATTCGCATCTGGGTCCCCGGCTGTTCGACCGGAGAGGAGGCCTATTCGATCGTGATCACGCTCTTCGAAGCTCTGCAGGAATCGGAGACCCAGCCGCCGATCCTGATCTTCGCGACCGACCTTTCGGAGGCCGCGATCCAGAAAGCGCGTGCCGGGACCTACCTGGACAACGCGCTGGCCGACGTCTCCCCCGAGCGGCTCCAGCGGTTCTTCATCCGAACCGAAGCCGGGTGGCAGGTCTCCAAGTCGATTCGGAACGTCTGCATCTTCGCGCGACAGAACCTCACGACCGACCCGCCGTTCTCCAACCTCGATCTGATCAGCTGCCGGAACCTCCTCATCTATCTCGAGCCGGTGCTTCAGAAGAGAGTGCTGCCGACCTTTCACTACGCCCTCCGGCCTGGTGGTTACCTCGTGCTGGGCAGCGCCGAGACCATCACGGGCTTCAGCGACCTCTTCGCCCCGCTCGATCGCGCCCACCGCATCTTCGTCAAGCGTCCGGGCTCGGCCCGGCAGTCGGTCGATTTCGATTCCCGGCGCCGGACCGAAGACGCGGCCGCCAGGGCCGGCCGGGCGGCGCCCGATCCGACCCTGGAACTGCAGAAGGAAGTCGACCGGCTCGTCCTGAACCGCTACGGCCCCGCCAGCGTCCTGATCGACGACCGCGGCGAGATCATCCAGTTCCGCGGCCGCACGAGCGCGTATCTGGAGCCCGCGCCGGGGACCGCGAGCCTCAACGTCTTCAAGATGGCCCGCAGGGGCATTCTCGTGCCGCTCCAGGCCGCGATCCTGAGGACCCGAAAGACGGGACGCCCGGTGCGAAAGGAAAACCTGAGTGTTCGCCAGGACGGGCACTCCGCGCCGATAAACCTCGAGGTCGTTCCGATACGGGCGGAGGACGGCCGGATCGGTCACCATCTTGTGCTGTTCGAGACCGCCGCTCGCAGGCTCAAACCGGATCCTGCCGCGCGCAAACGGCAGTCCCATCTCGCGCGGGCGGCCGGCCACGATGCCATCGTCGCTCTCGAGCAGGAACTGACGGCGACCAAGGAGTATCTGCAGGCCACGATCGAAGCCCAGGAAGCCTCCAACGAGGAGCTCAAGTCCGCCAACGAGGAGATCCTGTCGGCCAACGAGGAACTGCAGTCCACGAATGAAGAGCTCGAGACCGCCAAGGAGGAGCTCCAGTCCACCAACGAAGAGCTCCACACCGTCAACGAAGAGCTCGAGAGCCGCAATTTCGAATTGACTCAGCTCAACAACGATTTTCTCAACCTCCTGTCCGGCGCCGGCATTCCGATCGTTCTCCTGGGACCCGAGGGGCGGCTGCGCCGGTTCACTGTCCAGGCGGAGAAGCTCCTCAACCTCTCGGCCCTGGACGTGGGACGTCGCATCGCGGAGATCAAGCAGAGCGTCACGATCGCGGACCTCGACGCCATCGTCTCGGACGTGATCACGAATGTCGCGAGCCATGAGAGGGAAATCCAGGACGACCAGGGGAACTGGTATCTCATGCGGGCGCGCCCGTACCGCACGATGGACAATCGGACCGACGGGGCGGTGCTCGGGTTTTTCGACATCGATCCCCTGAAGCGCAGCCTCGAGCAGGTCAACCGGGCGCGCGAATACGCCGAGGCCCTCGTCGAGACGGTCCGCGAGGCCCTGCTCGTGCTGGACGGACAGCTCCGGATCCGCGCAGCCAACCAGTCCTTCTATCGGACGTTCCAGACGACGCCGGTCCTGACCGAGGGCAAGGACTTCCTGGAGATGTGGGGCCTGGACAAGGAAGATCCGACCTTGAGGTCGCGCCTCTCGAAGCTGACGCGGGAAGCTCCTCTGCACGACTACGAGCTCGACGTCGACGTCGAGACTCTCGGGCACAAAACATTGCTGCTCAACGCGCGGCGCGTGTCGCTGGCCGCCGAGGCCGTTCTGCTCATGGCGATCGACGACATCACCGAGCGCAAGGCCGCCGAGAACGCCCTGAAAACCTCGGAGTCCCGCTACCGGCGCATCTTCGAGACGGCGCGGGAAGGCATCTGGCTCCTCGACGGCTCGAGCGGCGAGATCCTGGACGTCAACCCGTACTTGATCGAGCTCCTCGGCGTCTACCGGGATCAACTCGTGGGCCGGAGACCCTGGGACATCGGCCTCTTCGAGAATCCCAACCTGGCCAAGCAGCGTTTCCGCGAAGCCAAAGCCAACGGCATCTCCTTCGAGGCCGAAGTGGCCATGCTGACCCGCGACGGCCAGCGCGTCGTGGTCGAAGCGATCACCAACACGTACGATCTCCGCGGACACAGCGTCATGCAGGGCAACCTGCGCGACGTCACCGAGCGCGTCCGACTGGAGGACCAGCTGCGCCAGGTGCAGAAGCTCGATTCGATCGGCCGGCTGGCGGGAGGAATCGCGCACGACTTCAACAATCTCCTGAACATCATCTCGGCGCACGTGTCGCTGCTCCAACGCTCGGGCGACGCGAAGAAGCGGACCGAGAGCGCCGCGGCGATCCAGAAGGCGGTGGAGCGCGGGACTGCCGTCGTCCGGCAGCTCCTGACGTTCGCCCGCAAGGGAGAACCGTCCTACGAGCCCACGGACGTCAACGGCGTCGTGCGCGAGGTCACCTCGATGCTGCGCGAAACGTTTCCCAAGCAGGTCCGGGTCTCGACGAAACTCGATGCGAATGTGCCGCGCATCCACGCGGATCCCAATCAGATCCATCAGGCCGTTCTGAACCTGGCCGTCAACGCGCGCGATGCCATGCGGGAAGGAGGAACCCTGACGCTCGGTACCTCCGTGGCCGATGGAGAGAATCTTCGTGCCCGGTTTCCCGAGGCGCAGGAGGAAAAATACGTCGAGGTCTGCGTATCGGACACCGGGACGGGCATGGATGAGGAGACCCGCCGTCGGATCTTCGAGCCGTTCTTCACGACAAAGGGAACGGGAGGACAGGGCCTCGGCCTCGCCGTCGTTTACGGCATCGTCAACGGGCACCGGGGTTTCATCGACGTGGAGAGCGCCGCCGGAAATGGAACGACGTTTCGAATCTATTTGCCGGCCTCCGACCACGGCGGGCCTCCGCCCGGGGACCCCGAACCGACGAGGAGCCGCCGCGTCTCCACAAGCTCGGCGCAGGAGCGCCGCGGCGAAGATCGTGTGCGCGCCGACTCTGGTGGGGCTCCCACGGTCCTGCTCGTCGAGGACGAGGAGGCGCTCCTGGCGCCGATCCGCGATCTCCTCGAAGAGGAGGGCTTCTCAGTCCTGACGGCCGTCGACGGCATCGAGGCGGTCGAGACGCACGCCCGCCACGCCGATCGGATCTCGGCCGTCCTCCTGGATCTCTCCCTGCCCCGGCTCGGAGGCTGGCAGGCTTTCCTGAAGATGCGCGAGCGCGATCCCAAGCTCAAGTGCGTCATCGCCAGCGGCAACATCGACGCCGAGCAGCGAGAAGCGATGGGGAAGCACGGAGTCCGCGTCTTGATTCGCAAGCCTTACGGCTCCGGCGAGATGCTGCAGGCGGTCCGCAAAGTTCTGGCCGACGCCTGACGGCGGCGGACCGTAGCGTTAGACCCGCACGCGCGTCTTCGGGTCGAGCCTTGCGGGACGCGGGCCGTGCCGTACGGCGCCGGCCACGGGCGCGTAGGCCAGCTCGTGGCCGTCCCGAGCCGCGCGCAGAAGAAGGCCCCCCCGGCTCATGTCGCCGCGGCCCACGAACTCGGAAGGAAAGAGCAGGCGCTCTCCGAAAACCTCCAGGAGCACGCTGCAGTACTTGTCGGTGGCGATCGAGCCGAGCAGAACGACGGTCGCGTCAGCACCGGCGTCACGCTCCAGCCGCCGCACGTCGCGCAGGAAGGGTCGGCGGTACTTGGGCTCGGACGGGGAAATCTTCACGCGCGCGAACCGAACCAGGTCGCGGCGGCGCACCGGTGTCGCGGGAGAGATGAGGCCGGCGCCGGGTACGATGACGAAGACGGACTCCGGCGAAAAGCGCGTGGCATAGGTCAGCTTTCCGCGAAAGTAGAGTCCGGAGACGAACGAGTAGACGGCACCGAGCGGCGCGCCTTCGCGTGAGCGAAGACACCGGGCCAGCTCGAACTGGGCCTGATCGCGCAGCAGGAGTGCCGCGCGCTCGCCGGACGCGCTGGCTGGCGAGAGAAGAAACACCCGGCGTGGCGACTCGTTCACAGTCGCTTTGTACGCCGCGCCGGGCCCGATCTACAACCGGCCTGTGAGTAACAGAACGACGACGACGATCAGGATGACGCCGAGGATCCCGCTCGGACCGTAGCCCCAGTTGCGGCTATAGCCCCACGTCGGAATCGCTCCGAGCAGAAGCAGAACCAGAAGAATTAGCAGGATGAGACCCATGGTCACCTCCCTCGTCAGGCTGATGTTGCATGGCCCGTGCCCAATTTCCGCTGGAGTCGCGATCCGGCACGTTTCTTGAAAAAGCGGGAGTGCGGAAGACGTCTCTTCCCACTTTCAAAGGAGGGTTCCAAATGGCGGATCGTGATAATCGTCAAGGACAGCAGGGTCAGGGCGGTCAGGGCGG
>JBKOVK010000209.1:0-3187 GCA_046724475.1 Acidobacteriota bacterium
CAGATCCGCGCTGCAGACAAGACTCGTGCCGACTACCTCAGGCGTTTCTACGACATCGATCGTGAGGGACTGACGCACTACGACCTGGTGCTCAACACAGAAGGTCTGAGCCCAGACGAGGCCGCAAGCATCGTCGTTCGCGCAGCCGGCTAGCCGGACCAAGCCGTCACAGGGCCCCAGCAGAGAAGAAATCCTCCGACACGACTGACTTCGCGGCTCTGCGAGACTGCTCTGCGGCATGAGAGTGCACGTGGTCGGCGCAGGACCCGTGGGTCTTCTGCTCACGGCACTGCTCCAGTCGATGGAAGGGTTTTCTGTGCGCCTCTATGAGAAGCGCCGCGAGTACACCCGAACGCGCATGGTCCAGCTCGCGCCGTACCTCGTGGCTGATTCAGTCGAGAGCTACCGAGCCGATGACATCGACGGAGACAGTGTCGAGGCCATCTTTGATCCACTAGAGCTGGAACGGGGTCTCGTGTTCAGACAATCCATTCCCTCGGACCTCTCTGCACTCCTGAAGAGCTGGGCGTTGGGGTTCTGCCCGCTCAACTCCATCGAACAATCCATCAGCGTTCTGATCGATGCGCGAGGGATCGATGGTGTCGAGCGCACGGCCGCCGTCCTGACGGCGGAGGACGCGATCGCGATGCTCGAACCGGGAGAGGTCCTCATCGACTCCACCGGCAGCAGATCCCTGCTCCGAGATCACCTCGTACCCGGCACCAGCGATCGGGAGGACGGCGCGAACACGGTCAAGGTCCGTCTCGAATACGCGCTCGTCATCACGTTCCTCTATGGGCAGCCGTACGACTGCAACGAGTCCTGCAAGTACTACAAGAACATCGAGAACGCGCACTACAAGTTCATCCCGATGGTGCACCGAACCCACTACGACGGGAGCGTCAGCCACGTCACGGGCATCGTCAACATCAGCGCCGAGGAGTTCGAAACGATGCCGTCCCGATGCGACGGTGAGTGGCTTCGAGGCAACTTTCCCGGCGTCGCCGCGTCGATGGACAGGTTCATCGACAAGATCAAGGAGGAAACGCACGGGGAGATACTCGGCGACCTCGAGGTTGTCCGGATCCCACTCGATCTGTATCGCGCGCGCAACGCGACCAACCGGCAGTGGCTAACGGCGGCGAGCGACCATCCTTTCGCCAGCTCCCCCGTGTTTCTTGCCGGCGACTCGGCCATCGGCTCGCCGTACTTTCAGTCAATTTCGCTTGGCTTCGAGTGTGCGATGTTCCTCGCGGGGCTCATCGCGCAACGCGACCTGCCGCTACAAGTGCTGCTCGATCGCTATGAGCTCTACATCTACAAGCAGTGGCTTCGCGTATACATGCGCAGCAAGATGATCAAGCACAACAAGGACTTGTTCGAGTCGCTCGACGACCCGCTCGCGCTCCTAGAGAAGCTGCACATCTACTAGCGAGATCTTCGAGCTTGGAGGGGGGTGCTCGAATCCGGGGGCGCCTTTCTCCGCTTGCTAGCTGCTGCTCCGGGGGTTGCGGCGGTCGTAGATCCAGCCGAAGAGGATCAGCAGGATCCCGATAGCGATGAAGCCGCCGAAGAATCCCCATGCGTAGATGGCACGCCAGAAGATCCTCAGCAGGATGATCGCGCCAATTGCGCAGGCGAGGCAAATGCCCGCGATCTTGAAGAAGAAGCCGGCGCCGATCCCGTCGTCGTCGTCTTCCTCCACGTGGTCAACGCGCTCCACTTCGGTCATGACGTCCATTATCCCGCCGGAAACCCATCCGGTCTAGCCCGCGAATGGACGCGGCCGGTAGCAAGACCGAGCCTTCCTCACCGACCGCAAAGAAAAAGCCTCGGCTTCGGGGGACCGCCTACCGCTTGATGGAGGTTCGCCGGCTGGGAATCGTTGCGTAGTGCCACGTGCCAGGCGGACACGGCCTCCGCCTCCCGCACACGTCTAGCTGTCGTTATCTCTTCCGTGCGTAGCCCGACACAGTCATGAACGCGTCGGCCATCGCTCGGTATCCGGCATCGGTCGGATGCGGGTCGCCCTTCGAGCAGACGAAGGTGAGCGCGCAAAGGCGGGCCTTTTGCGCCTTGAAGTTCCCAGGCCCGTCCAGGGCCATGAACATGTCTGCGACAAGAGCGCGCGCCGCGGTCGCCGATCGCCTGATGGCCTCATCGACCGAGCGGTAGAGCGGCTCGGACTGTGCGAGTCGATCTGCCTCGGGGTTCCACGCACCGGTCACGATGATCTCGGCCTTCGGCGCCGCGGCTCGAAGCTGCCGGAGAATCGAGGAGAAGCGCCTGGCGAACGACCTGATCGGGCTGGGCGCGCGCTTCGCGTTCTGCGACAACGGCTGCGGCAGGTCGTTGCCCCAGAGCGTCACGGTTATCGGACTGACCTTTCCGGGGTGAGCCCGCAGGAAGGCAAGGGCCGCCTTGAGCTGTGAACCGCGAAATGGATCGTGCAGCTTCCCGCCGTGCTCGAGCCAGTCACAGCCGCCGCGGGCGAAGGTCACGGCGGACTCTCCCGGGCATCCGTAGTTGACAACCTCGAGCTTCGGGGAGAGCTTCCGCAAACGCGAGGCAAAGAGGTCGACGTAGCCCGTGTCGACTGTTGCCGGCGATGCATTCGCCTTGGTCGGCTGGAAGCCGTAGGCGATCGAGTCTCCGAGCGCGAGGTAGAAGCTCTTCGGGGACTGGTACACAGGTCGCGCAGACGTGCCGCTCGTCGCGGTGCCCGAAAGGGCCAGAAGCGCGGCGAACATCGGCATCAGAAGCAACATGTGTATCGGTGTGAATCTCATCGTGCACCTCCATCGAGACGGTTTCCTCAAGGGTCTCGATGCGCCGCGCCCCGAACAATCTCCCGATGAGACCCGCTGTGCTTGCGCGGGGGTAACACTTTCTGACCGTCGGGCAAGGGTGGCTCAGCCGGTCGGCCACTGCGGGCACGTTGCCCGATAGGGCGTCCCCGCCGGCAGGTAGAGCTTCCACTCGTCGCGCTTGAGGTTTCGGCCCGCGATCGCGCAGGCGCGCCGTCGCCAGACCGCCGGGTCGACGTCCCACAGCATCGCGCGCGTCTCGACGCCAGGAACGGCGAGAAGCTTCGCGTCCGGACTGAATGCATTCCGCAGCCCCAGGAACGGAAGGGTCGTGGACGGTATGAGCGAGGCAGGCCTCTTGTCTGCGACCAGTTCTTCAC
>JBKOVK010000090.1:0-2755 GCA_046724475.1 Acidobacteriota bacterium
AGGCCACGGCGTAGCCGACGAGGGGACCCGTCGACTCTTCGGCGGCCGGCGACGTCGTGGCTTCCGGCCGCACCACGGCTCTTGGTGCGACCTCGGCACTGGATTCGGCTCTCGGGCGCGTCGCCATCGCGGCACCTTCGCCGGACGAGACGCGGGCTTTGTCCTTCGCCTGTGAAACTGGAGCGCGTGTCGCGCACGCGAATGCCGCGAAAACGAACAACAGGAGACAGGGAACGATCCTGGACCGGTGACCAGAAAGGAATCCGGGGTGCATGGAAACCTCCGTGAGGAAAAAGAAAAGAAGAAAGAAACGACGAACGGACAGACGGGGACCGCGGTGGCGGGCGAGACCGTGGTTGTGGAGAGGATCGGAGCACGCGACCTCGGTCAACCGTAAAGCCCAACCGGGAACCGACCCGTTTCGGAACCTAGTCCCACCCTACGAGGATCGCAAGACCCCTTGAGGATTCCTTTATTCTTGGGGCTGCCTTTGTGAGCGGCGACACAACGGCATGTCCTTCGCGGATGACTTCGCGCGCGTGGTCTATCCTGAGGCCATGCACATCGCCGCCAGCCGGCTGGAGTCCGTCCCCGGAGACGGCTCCCGAGTCCGACTCGTGGCGCGTGTCTCGTATGCGGCCATCTCGGCTCCTTCGGAGGAGTACTGGTTCGAGCTCCCGGCCGGCCTCGCCGAGGAGGCGTCGCGCAACGCGAATCCCTGGCTCGCTGCGCTTCTGCCGCTGGCGGCGGCGCTCGGAGAACCGCTGGAGTGGGAGCAGCCCGTCGACCGGCCGCTCGTCGACGGCGCCTACGAAGTCCTGCGAATCTGGCAAGTCTGGTACGGCGACTCGAATCTCGTGCCTCTGCGCGGACCGGTCGCGGAACGTCCGCCCGCGCCGGCGCCGCGCCGGACGTGCGCTTTCCTGTCGGGAGGCGTCGACTCGTTCTTCACGGCCCTCGACCACGGCGACGGGAGGGCCGTCGAGGAGAGAGGGAGGATCGACGAGTTCCTGTTCGTGGGCGGTTTCGATCTTCGGCTCGCAGCGGTCGAGGGAACCGCGCGGGCTCTCGCCGTCGTCGGTGAGATCGCCTCCTCTCTGGGGCGCCCGCTCGTCTACGTCCGGACCAACTTCCGCGAGCCCGGGACGGCCTGGAACCGGTCCGTCGACTGGGGATACGTCGGCCACGGTCCCGCCATGGTTTCGATCCCGCTCGCCCTCGGGGGCCGGTACGACCGTGTGCTCATACCGGCCTCCAACTTCCACGCGAAGTCGGTGGCGTGGGGAAGCACGCCCCTGACCGACAGTCTCTTGTCGTCTTGGACCCTGCGGGTCCGCGACGACGGAGCCGCGACCGACCGTCCCGACAAGGTCCGCGCGATCGCGGGCAGCGAGCTCGCGCGGCGCCATCTTCGCGTGTGCTTCAAGTCGACGGACGGCGCCAACTGCGGACACTGCAATAAGTGTCTCTACACGATGTTGATGCTCGACACTTTCGTCGGACTGTCCGCCTGCCCGACCTTTCCGGACGTCCTCGACCACGGCGCCGTCCGCGCGCTGACCGCCGAGAGGCCCTGGGAGGTCCGGCATCTGGAAAACCTCCGTCGCAAGGCTGTCGCAGCGGGCCGTCGCGACGTCGTGGGAACGATCGACGCACTGATCGGCTGGAGGGGCTTCCTCCGCCGAAAGGCGCGGGAAACGACCGAGGGCCTCTTCGGTCGGAGAGCGTTCCTGCGCCGGGCCGCGCGGCGCGCCTTCCGGACGGCCGGAGCGCTCGTTCCGGGTCGAGGGTCCGGCGACTCTTGATCGGCGAATAGAGACCCGATCAGCGGGAGGCGCTCGCGGCCGCGGTCGAGACCTCCGGTTCGGCCTGCCACGCGAGGCGGAGTGGAGCCGGGCCGATCCAGCGGAACGGGTAGCAAGTTAATAGAGTCAGGCGCGCCTCGCCCGTCGGCGCCACGACTTCCACTTGCTCCGGGCGGACGATGATCTTGCGGACCAGTCGATAGCGCCGGGAACGGTCGCCGGCGCGGAGTTCGACGAGATCGCCCTCGCGGGCGTTTGAGAGGGGCCGAAAGAAGGAGTCGCGATGCCCGGTCAGGACGCAGTTGCCTTCCGCCCGCGAGAGTCCGGGACACGGCGTCCCGGGAAGATGTCCCGGACCTCGCCGGAGCGCCTTCGCGGAAACCCCTTCGAACACCGCGAGGTCCATGCCGAGCCTAGGGATGACGACGCGGAGGGAGGTCAGGCTGTCGGCGGCGGGGGAGAGCTCGACGTGGGACGGAGCGAGATCGCGGAAGTCGGCCGTTTCGCTGAGAAGAACGCCCCCGGGGTCGGCCTCGGAGATTGCTTCATCGTGATCGGTCTCGTCGAAATGCTCCACGTCGAGGGCACTCATGTCGACGAGGGGCGTGCCGTCGCCGTCGGGCCCCTCGACCGTGACCTCCGGCGGCGAAATCTCATCGCTCGAAGGCGGCGGCTCCGGAGATCGGGCGTTCTTCTGCGCGAGAAGTCCGTCGATCCGGTCGTAGGCGGCCACGCCGACGAGGACAGTGCCGGCGGCAATCAGGACGACCGCCAGCATCCGCCGAACGAAAAAGCCCCGGACGGGGCTGCGGCGGGAGCGCATCGCAACCGTCGTCCGGGGCATGGAACGCACTCTCTAGACCGCTAGACCCTAGACCGTGGCCCGGCGGGCCAGCAGGCCGGCGCCGATCAGCGAGAGGCCTCCGACCAGCAGAAGCGGATCCGAAGAG
>JBKOVK010000239.1:0-12304 GCA_046724475.1 Acidobacteriota bacterium
GAAGAAGAGAAACTGCAGAAAGCTCTGGTACCGGGTCTCCTCCTCGAGACCCGCAGCGGCGCGCCGCAGCGCGTCCGGATCGCGGCGCGCCAGATCCGGCTCCCAGTCCATCCACGCGCGGCCGCCGAAGTCCGCCTTGAGCGCGGCGTAGAGCGACCAGTCCGAGAGCCAGCTCGAACGCTCCGGCGAGACGAGGAAGGCCTCGAACGCGCCGGAAGCGGGATGGCTCGGATGGGACCGGAAGTGTTCCCAGGAGCGCCGAAGAAGCGCTTCCTTCCACGGCACGATCGTCTCGAAATCCACGTGCGCCGGGTCGAAGCCGGGTGCGTTGGACAGTGCGCCGTCGGGCAGCAGTCCCTCCTGCGCCAGGCCCTCCGGCGAAACGAGCAGCGGATTGCCCGCGAAGGCCGAGACGCAGGTGTACGGAGAGTGCCCGCCGCCCGTCGGTCCCAGAGGAAGGACCTGCCAGAGTCGGAAACCGGCGGCCGCCGCCCAGTCCAGGAATCGCTCGGCGCCGGAGCCTAGATCGCCCATGCCGAACGGGCCGGGCAGAGACGTGGGATGCAGCAGGATCCCGGCGATGCGGTCTCCCCCGGCGGGGCTTCGAGTCACGAAGCGGAAGTGTAGCGGCTCGCTTCCCGACTCCGCGGACCCGACCAGAGGACCAGGCCCGTCTCGTTCGGATGCGCGAGGTCGGGATGGTGCGGACGCACGCGCACGGTGTATCCGAGCTCCTCGCTCGCGGGCTTGCGGTGAGTCAAGTGGAAGATCGCGGTCTCGCCCTCGCGGCCGGCGGTCTCGAGGCGCGTGGGCGTTCCGGACTCCAGCAGCCCGTCGGGGCCAGGTGCGCCCTCGAAGAGTTCGACCGAGACTTCGGACGCATCCAGCGGACCGAGCTTCACCCTCGCGGTGACGTCGAACGCCGCCGACGGAGGAAGCGTCGCCGGATCGGGCTCGTAGCGTACGTCTTCGAAGGCCACGCCAGGCCAGGCCGTGCGGATACGCTCCTTCCACGCGACCAGCCGCTTCAAGCGGCTCCGGTCCGCGTCCTTGAGGGCCCGGCGGTGGAAGGCGCCCGGCACGTAGCACTGGTCGATGTACTCGGAGACCATGCGATCGGACGAGAAATCCCGGGCCACCCGCGACGCGGCGACGATCATGCGATCGAGCCAGCGCTGCGGCGTTCCCGAGGCGTCGCGGTCGAAGAACATCGGCAGGACGCGCTTCTCGAGAACGTCGTAGAGCGCCTGCGCGATCTCGTCGTCGGTGGCGGAATCCTTCGCCTCGCCGACCACGAAACCGGCCTCGTCGTGCGGCGCCTCGTCCCACCAGCCGTCGAGGACCGAGAGGTTCAGCGCGCCGTTCATCGCGGCCTTCATGCCGGAGGTGCCCGACGCCTCGCGCGGGCGCTCGGGAGTATTGAGCCAGACATCGCAGCCGGCCACGAGCACGCGCGCCATGGCCATGTCGTAGTCGTTCAGGAAGACCAGGCGGCCCTGGAACTCCGGCCGCTCGGCGGCGCTCGCGACGGAGCGGAGGAATTCTTTGCCCTCCTCGTCGCGCGGGTGGGCCTTTCCGGCGAAGAGGATCTGCACCGGCCTGCCGATCTGGTGCAGCAGATACTCCAGGCGCTTGGGCTGGCGCAGCAGCAGCGTGGCGCGCTTGTACGTCGCGAAGCGGCGCGCGAATCCGATCGTCAAGGCTCTGGGGTCGAGCGCGCGCCGCGCCTTCTCGATTTCCTCGTCGCTCCCGCCGAGGCGGCGGCGCTGGTCGGCGAGCATCTCCCGGCACGCCGACACTAGCCGCGCGCGCAGCACTTCGTGGGCGCTCCACAGGGCCGCGCGGTCGACCTCCTCGGGCTTTTCGGCGACGCCAGTCGCCAGTATCTCCGGAGCGGTCCAGGTCGGCGCGTGGACGCCGTTGGTGATGGGGCGGATCGGAATCTCCGAGAGCGGCAGGTCCGGCGCCACGTCGCGCCACAGCCGCCGCGAAACGTCCGCGTGGAGACGCGAGACCGCGTTCTGGTGGGTCGAGAGCCGCATCGCCAGCACCGCCATCGAGAAGAGCTCGCGAGGCCGGCCGCCGACTTCCCGTCCGAGGTCGAAGAATTCGTCGAAGCTGATGCCGAGCTCGTTGACGTAGCCGCCGAAGTACTTCCAGAGCAGCTCCGGCGTGAATACGTCGATTCCGGCGGGGACCGGCGTGTGCGTCGTGAAGATGTTTCCGCTGGTGGCGACCTCGCGGGCCTCGGAGAACGTCAGGCGCTCCTCCTGGACTGCCTGCCGGATCTTCTCGAGCGAGACGAACGCCGCATGGCCTTCGTTGATGTGCCGGATCGTCGGCCAGAGGCCGACCTTGGCGAGCGCCCGCGAGCCGCCGATGCCCAGCACGATCTCCTGCTGGAGTCGCATCTCGTGGCCGCCCCCGTAGAGGCGCGCCGTGATCTCGCGGTCGGGAGGCTCGTTCTCGGGCAGGTTGGCGTCGAGAAGCAGGAGCGGCACGCGGCCGACTTTCGCCATCCGGATCAGGAGGTGGACGTTCCTCCCGGCCAGGTTCACCGACACGACCGGAGGGCTTCCGTCGGGCGTCTCGGCGACAGAGATCGGGAGGTCCTCGGGATCGAGCTTGGGGTACGCCTCGGTCTGCTTGCCCTCGGCGTCGACGACCTGACGGAAATAGCCCTCGCCGTAGAAGAGGCCCACTCCGACCAGGGTCACGCCGAGGTCGCTCGCGGACTTCAGGTGGTCACCGGCGAGAACGCCGAGCCCTCCGGCGTAGATCGGAAGGATCTCCGTCAGCCCGAACTCGGCCGAGAAATAGGCGACGCGCTCCCCGCGGGCGACGAGCTCCCGGGCTCCCGGATGGCGCGGCTCGGCGGAGTCCTCCTCGGAAAGCCTGTGGACGACGGCCGCCAGCCTCTCCTGAAACAAAGGATCCTCGGCGGCGTTGCGGAGCCTCTCGGCGGGAAGCTCGCGGAGGAGACGCACGGGATTGCCGCGCACCCGCTTCCAGGCCTCGGGATCCAGCTCTTCAAAAAGCGAACGGACGTCGGCGCGCCACGTCCAGCGGAGGTCGTGGGAAAGGGCGAAGAGTGAGAGCAGCTTCTCGGGGACGCCGGAAACCCGGAAGGCTTTTTCGAGAACAGGTGTCAATCCACGGCTAGTGTAGCAGAGCCGTTACGGCCCTAAGTCTTGTGGCCTCAGACTCGTGAAGCGAGATCCGAAGCGGGATCCTCGACCTTCACTGCAAGTCCCGCGCCCAGGGCGAGAAAACGCTCGACCCATGCACGCGCGTCTTCGAATCCCGCATCCGCCTCGCGCCGCCGGGCGGGCAGGACGCTCCTGGACATCTGGTAGTACGCGTTCTGCACCTTCCAGAAGTCCACTTCGAACGGGAGGTGCTTCGCCAGCGCCACGATCCCTTCGAGGTTGGCGAGGCGCTCGGCGTCGCCCGGCCGCGCGTGCAGCTCGGTCGCGAGCCGGTCGACGGTCCGCTCGAAGGCGCGGCCGAGCCCGTCCTCGTGGAGCGTGACGCCGACGTTGCGGGCCTCCTCCAGGACCGCCTCGAGGCGCGCGACGTCCGGCTCGACATCCTCGAGCTCGCGCCGCAGCCTCGTGTTCAGCGCCTGCTCGGCCGCCATCCGAAAACCGCGCGGAGGTGAGATGCCGTGGCTCGAGAGAAAACGCATCAGCGGCGCGTGCTCTTCGTACAGTCGCCGGTAGACGTCGTCGGCTTCGTCGAGCACGGAGCGGAGAATCTCGCCCAGGACCTGCTGCTGCTCGTCCCGGAAGAGCAGCTGCAACGCGTAGCGGTCGCCGCTCCCGAAGCATCGGTCGACCGCGCGGAGGATCTCGGGCAGATCTGCGCGCCGGAAGAGCGCCGCCAGCTCTTCCTCGGCTTTTTCGAACGCGTCCAGCTGGTCGGACCGCAGAAGCCCCCCGGAAAGATTGTGGTCTCCCAGATGGAGGACTCCCCAGGCGACTCGCGCCGACTCGCCGGTGATCTCGGACGTCACCCGCGCCCGGCCGATCTGGAGCCGCGCTCGCCCGCTGGTGAACTCCCGCACCTCCTCGCGCGCCACGCGGTAGCAGTAGACGCGGGCGACGGGCTCGTAGTCGGTGAAGAGCGCGTGGACGCCGTAATGCGCGCCGACGTCCCGGAGCGATACGGCCGTCGGACGCACCGAGGTTTCGTAAATGCGGCGCCCGTCGCCCGTCTCGGGGACGTTGCTGGCCGCGCGGGACAGGGGTTCGAGAACGAGCGGCTCGAAGTCCCTCCCCAGAGTCTCTCTCGCCAGCTGCAGGGCCCGGCCGGCATACGCCAGGATCTGTCGCGCCTCGATGCCGCCGATGTCGTCGAAGAACCAGCCGCAGCTGGTGTACATCAGCTGCGCGTGGCGCTGGATCTCCAGCAGCTTCCAGACCTCGATGCGCTCGGCCTCCGAGAGCTCGCGGCGCGCGTGCTCGCGGAGGAAACGCTTCTGATTCTCCGGCGAGGGATCGAGGATCACGCCGACGTAGGCATCGCGCGCCTTCCACGGACCGGCGAGGAACGCTCCGGCCTTCTCTTCCCAGACGGGAGCCAGAGCGTCCCGCAGAAGGTCGAGCGCTTCCCGGAGAGGCGCCCGCCAGGCCTGGTTCCACCCGGGATGCGCCCCGCTGTGGCAGCCGCAGTCCGAGCGCCAGCGCTCGACCCCGTGGGCGCAGCTCCACGACGTCTTCTCTCGGATCCGGGCCTCCTGGACGGGAGGGAACCGCTCCAGGAACTCGCCGTAGTTCGTCACGCGGGCGAGCCCCGGGGTCTCGATCGTGCGCAACGCGTACGCCAGGGCCATGTCGCCGTGGCGGTGGTGATGGCCGAAGGTCTCGCCGTCGGTCGCAATGTGGACGAGCTGCGGGCCCTCCCGGTCCGAAGAGAAGGCTCCCATCAGCCGGTCGGCCAGATGATCGCCGCGGGAGAGCAGCCGGTCGAACGCGACGGCGCGCGAGATCGGTCCGTCGTACAAGAAGACCGCGATCGTTTTGCCCGACGGAAGAGTGACGCGGTATGGAGACGTCGGATCCGGTCCGCCCTCCGGCGCCTCCCGCCACTCCTCCTCGCCGACGCGGCGGACGTGGCTGGCCTGGTGCGGCGAGAGGATCGTGAACCGGATGCCGGCGGCGGCGAGGTCCTCGAGCGTGTCGAGGTCCACCGCGGTCTCGGGAAGCCACATTCCCTCGGGCTCGCGTCCGAACCGGCGGCGGAAGTCGGCGATGCCCCACGCGACTTGCGTGGCGCGGTCGCGCGCGTTGGCCAGCGGCAGGATCATGTGGTTATAGGGCTGGGCCAGCGCCGAGCCATGCCCGCCGAAGCGCCGCGCGCTCTCGGCGTCGGCCCCGAGGATCGCCCGGTACACTTCGGGATCCTTTTCCTCGAGCCACGACAGGAGTGTGGGCCCGAAGTTGAAGCTCATCGAAGCGTAGTTGTTGACGATCGCGATGATGCGGTTCTCGGCGTCGAGAATGCGGGCGTTGGCGTTGGGCGCGTAAGACTCTGCCGTGATGCGCTCATTCCAGTCGTGGTACGGGTACGCGGAGGGCTGGCCCTCGATCGCCTCGAGCCAGGGGTTCTCGCGCGGCGGCTGGTAGAAGTGCCCGTGAATGCATACGAAACGTTCCAAGGGCTACCCCGCTACTCGTCGGACAGGACCACGGGCTCTCCGTCGGGCTCGTCGACATCGACCGAGATCTCGACGGCGACCTCGGGCTCGGCGATCTTCTCCGGGGCCTTCAGGAAGACCGCTCCGAGCGGAGGGAGCGACAGCGCGAGACTGTACGGGCGCCCGTGCGCCGGGACCTCGAGCGCCACGGCGCGACCCTGGTTGCCGACGCCGCTTCCGCCGTAGACGACGGCGTCGCTGTTGGCGACCTCGGTCCAGTCTCCCGGCTGCGAGACGCCCACGCGGTAGCCGTGGCGGGGAACGGGCGTGAAGTTGAAGACCGCGACGATCTCATCATTCGGACGCGCGCCGCGCCGCACCAGCGAGACGACGCTGTTTTCGGCGTCGTGGCAGTCGATCCAGTCGAACCCTCGAGGATCGAAGTCGAGCTCGTGGAGGGCGGGCTCGGATGCGTGGAGACGGTTCAGGTCCCGGACCCAGAGCTGCACTCCGCCGTGCCGGGGGTGATCGAGAAGGTCCCAGTCGAGGCTGGTGTCGTGGTTCCACTCCTTCCACTGTCCGATCTCGCCGCCCATGAAGAGGAGCTTCTTGCCGGCCTGCGCCCACATGTAGGCCAGCAGCAGCCGCAGGCTCGCGAACTTCTGCCACTCGTCCCCCGGCATCTTCGACAGCAGCGACGCCTTCAGATGCACGACCTCGTCGTGCGACAGGGGCAGGACGAAGTTCTCGGTGTACTGGTACATCCGGCGGAACGTCAGGTCGTTGTGGTGGAACTTCCGGAACACCGGGTCGAGCTCCATGTAGTCGAGCGTGTCGTTCATCCAGCCCAGGTCCCACTTCATGTCGAAGCCCAGCCCGCCCACGTAGGTCGGGCGCGAGACCATGGGCCAGGCCGTGGATTCCTCGGCGACCATGACCGCGCCGGGCTGCGCCTTCTCGACCTCCTCGTTCAACCGCCGCAGCAGCGTGATCGCGCCGAGGTTCTCGTTGCCACCGTGCACGTTGGGGATCCACTCTCCGGGCTTGCGCGAGTAGTCGAGGCGGAGCATCGACGCGACCGCGTCCACGCGCAGTCCGTCGGCGTGGTACAGGTCCAGCCAGTAGAGCGCCGAGGACAGGAGAAACGACCGGACTTCGTGGCGGTCGTAGTTGAAGATGCAGCTCTTCCAGTCCGGGTGGTAGCCCTGGCGCCAGTCAGCGTGCTCGTAGAGATGTGTGCCGTCGAAGTAGACCAGTCCATGCTCGTCGGAGGGGAAATGAGATGGGACCCAGTCCAGGATCACGCCGATGCCGGCCTGGTGCATGGTGTCCACGAGATACATGAAGTCCTGCGGCGTCCCGAAGCGGGACGTCGGCGCGAAGTAGCCGGTGGTCTGGTAACCCCAGGACCCGGCGAACGGATGCTCCATCACCGGCAGAAGCTCGATGTGCGTGAAGCCCATCTCGCGCGCGTAGTGCGCCAGCGAGCCCGCGGCCTCGCGATAGGTCAGCGGGCGGTTGTTCTCCTCGGGCACGCGGCGCCAGGATCCCAGGTGTACCTCGTAGATCGACATCGGAGCCGACGCCTTCTGTTTTTCGGCGCGCGCCGCCATCCACTTCTGGTCCCGCCAGTGGTACTCGAGATCCCACACCACGGATCCCGTCCTCGGCGGCACTTCGTGGCGCACGGCATAGGGATCGGCCTTGTCGACGCGGTAGCCGCCCAGGCGCGAGGCGACGTGGTACTTGTAGACGGCTCCCTTCTCGACTCCCGGCACGAAGGCTTCCCAGATTCCGGATTCCTCGAGGGGCGAGAGCGGGTGCTTCGCCCCGTCCCAGCCGTTGAAGTCGCCGATGACGGAGACGGCCTTCGCGTTGGGAGCGAACACCGCGAAGGAGGTCCCCTCCTCTCCGCCGAGGATGCGCGGGTGCGAGCCGAGCTTTTCCCAGAGCCGCAGGTGGCTGCCCTCGTTGAAGAGGAAAAGGTCCTCGGCGGTCAGCAGCGGCGCGCCCGGGCGGGCCTTGCCCGCGCGTGCCGTGGATCCCGTTCTCTTTTTTTCTGCCACGCTCGTTCTCGTTTCGGCGCGAGTCTACCCTCAGCTGAGTTCCCTCCCATGTGCGCGCGTCGAGCGCGCCTCAAATCATCCATAATCCCCCCGCCATGGACGGGACCGCGCTCGTCATCTGCGACGGCTTCTTCGACACCGCGAACGGAAAGACCGCGCATGGGCTCGTGCGCGGCACGGATCGTTATCGCGTCGTCGGCATCGTGGATGCGCCCACCGCGGGCCGCGACGCCGGCGAAGTGCTGGACGGACGGCCGCGCGGCATCCCGGTCTTCGCCTCCATCGCCGCCGCCCTCGCGGCTCTCCCGGCGAAGCCCGCCTTCGCCGTCGTGGGCGTCGCGACGTCGGGAGGTCGTGTGACGCCGGGGCTGCGCGGCGCGCTGTCTGAGGCGATCGCCTCCGGGATGTCGGTCGTCAACGGCCTGCACGAGTTCGTCTCCGACGATCCCGAGCTCGCCGCCGCGGCGGCCGCCCGCGGCGTCACGATCACCGACGTGCGCAAGACCGCCCGACGTACGGATCTCCACTTCTGGTCCGGCCGGATCCTCGAGGTCGAAGCGCCCCGGATCGCCGTCCTCGGGACCGACTGCGCGCTCGGCAAGCGCACGACCGCGCGCTTCCTGATGGAGGCCTGCCGCGCGGCGGGCATCCGCACCGAGCTGATCTTCACGGGTCAGACCGGCTGGATGCAGGGCGCGCCGTTCGGTTTCATCCTGGACTCGATCCCCAACGACTTCGTCTCCGGAGAGCTCGAGCACGCCGTCGTCTCGTGCTGGGAGAAGGCCCGGCCCGATTTGATCCTCCTCGAAGGGCAGTCGGCGCTGCGCAATCCTTCGGGCCCCTGCGGCTCCGAGTTCCTGCTCTCCGGCCGCGCGCGCGGTGTCATCCTCCAGCACGCTCCGGCGCGAAAGTGCTACGAAGGTATGGAAGAGCTCGGTCTCGAGATCCCGCCGGTCGCCGACGAGATCGCGCTGATTGAGACGTTCGGCGCGCGTACCCTCGCGGTGACCTTGAACAGCGAGCACATGACGCCGGAGGCGCTCCGGACCGAGCGGGACCGGCTCGCGCGGGAGCTCGGCATCCCGGTGGTCCTTCCGCTGGAGGAGGGCGTCGGCTCTCTCGTGTCCGTCGTTAGGGAATTCCTCGTCGCGGAGACCGGCCGGTGAAGATCCGCCGGGTCGACGCCCGTGTCGAGGACTTCGCTCTGACGCGGCCCTATGCGATCGCCGGCCAGGCGCCGCTGTCCGAAGTACCCAACGTCGTCGTCCGGATCGAGGACGAAGCCGGCCAGATCGGACTCGGCGCCGGCTCGCCCGGCGAGCACGTCACGGGCGAGACGATCGAAGCCGCGGCCGCGGCTCTCGCGCCGGGGAACCTGCAATGGCTGATCGGCCGCGACGCGCGAGCGCTGCCGGGTCTGTGCCGGGAAGCCGTCGAGCGCTTTCCGCTGACTCCGGCGGCTCGCGCGGCGGTCGACATTGCTCTGCACGACCTGCTCTCCCGGCGCCTCGGCGTGCCACTCGCCGACATGCTCGGCCGGGCGCACGACGCGCTGCCGACGTCGATCACGATCGGGATCAAGCCGGTGGCCGAGACGCTCGCCGAGGCGGAGGAATACATGGGCCGCGGCTTCCGGGTCCTCAAGGTCAAGATCGGCGACTCGCTCGACGAGGACCTCGAACGCATCGCGAAGCTGCGTGAGGGCGCGGCCCGCACCGCCGTCCTCCGTGTGGACGCCAACGTCGGTTACACGCTGACCGAGACCGCCCGATTCTTCGAGCGGTCGGCGCCGTACGGCCTGGAGTTCGTCGAGCAGCCCGTCCCTCGCGAGGACTTCTCCGGCATCCGGTTGCTGCCGGCGTCCTGGCGCGCGCGGATCGCGGCCGACGAGAGCCTCCACGACGAGAAGGACGCTCTGGCCCTTGCCGGGCCACCCGGCGATCCCTCGTGCGGCATCTACAACATCAAGCTCATGAAGTGCGGCGGCGTTCGCCCGGCGATGCGCATCGCGGCAATCGCCGAGACCGCCGGCGTCGCGCTGATGTGGGGATGCATGGACGAGAGCCGCATCTCCATCGCCGCGGCCCTCCACGCGGCCTTCGCCTCCCCGGCGACCCGCTACCTCGACCTCGACGGCTCGCTCGATCTCGCCCGGGACGTGGTGAAGGGCGGCTTCACCCTCGACAAGGGAGTGATGCGTACGACCGGCGCGCCGGGGCTCGGAGTCCTCCCGGCCTAGGCTCCCACCGGGATCCAGACCAGCGCCACGCGGCGCACCGTGATGTCGGATTTCTTCGGCCGGAGGCTCACCGTCTCGAGCTTCTCGGTCGCGGGATCGGCGGCGGCCTGTTCCGCGGCGAGCTCGCTCTGGAGCTGCGCGTCCAGATCCTGGATCTGCTGTTGAACGGCTTCCGCTGTTTCTTTCGCGCGACCGACGTCGCCTGCCTGCTTCATCGTGCGGCCCGCCGTGCGCGCCGCCGTCGTCGCGCGGCCTAGCGTCGTCGCGGAGATGGCCTTGCGTCCGAAGAGCGCGCCGAGCACCGTCGCGCCGACGGAGATCGCGGTCTGGAGCCCGGCCTGCTGGGTTTCCTGTTTCTCGCGCTCGACCGCCTGCTGCGCCCGCCGGAGGCGCTCCTGCAAGGCTGCGAGCCGGGGCGCGTACTTCTGGCGCAGCTTTTCGGCGGCGGCATCGCGGACCTCCCGCGCGGCCTGCTGAATGCGCGAGCGGAAGTCCGCCTCGGTCTCGCCGGGCTTCGAGATCTCGCCGGCCGACGTGCTCCGCAGCAGATCGAGCGTGCGTTCTCGGTAGATCCACGTCGCAAAGTCCTTGTTCCAGGACTCGGCGATCTTCTTCCGGCTCACAGCGTCGCCCGGGTCCTCGAAACGGGCTCCGCCTTCCGGGCTTTCCTCGAGGTCCTCGACCGCGAATTCGGGCTCCGCCGCAGACGACCAGTCCACCGGATCCGCGACGGGAGCCGTGAGCGCGAGCTCCTCGGTCGACGAGACTCCTCTCTTCGCATCCGCGTAATGCACCTCGGCGATGCCGAGGACGGCCGGACGGTAGACGACGGACTCCGCCTTTCCGCGCGCAGGAACGAACGCCTGCGGAACATCGGGAGCGAGGACGGGGCGAGGACCGCCGGCCGTCGCGGAGGCGGAAGCCGCCGCCGTGCGCGGTGGGTGCGCCGGCGCCGCCTTCCCCCGCACCGGGTCCATCAACGTCTTGATCTGCGCGCGAGTGAGAGGGCCTCGCAGATACGACATCGCCCAGCGCGTCTCGAACACCTCCGGGGCGTCCTCGTGGACGTTGTTCAGGAGGAACACGCGATTGCCGAGCCCCGCGAGAGTCTGCTCCATCCGCGCGCGGTCGAACTTCTGCTTGGCTCCCGCTGCCGCCCCTTCGAGGCCCTCGAGCACGCGCGCCTTGTCGCGCTCGGTCTGAAGCCGTCCGAGAAGCCACGTGCCGGTGTTGGAGAGGCCCTTGTAGTCCAGATCCACGGGATTCTGCGTCGCGAGGACCACGCCGAGTCCGAAGGCGCGGCCCTGCTTCAGCAAGGTGATCAAAGGAGTCTTCGCCGGAGGATTGGCGACCGGAGGGAAGTAGCCCGTGATCTCGTCCATGTACAGAATCGCGCGAAGGCTCGTCGTGCCCGACTGGGCGCGCATCCACGCCAGCGTCTGGTTCAGGAGCAGCGTCACGAAGAACATGCGCTCGGCGTCGGAGAGGTGCGCGATCGAGAAGATCACGATCCGCGGCTTGCCCGCGCTCGACCGCAGCAGGGCGCCGACCTCGAGAGGCTCCCCCTCGAGCCAGCTCGCGAACCCGGGGGCCGCGAGCAGATTGTTCAGACTCATCGCGAGAGCGAAGCGGTCCTTCGCGGGGAAGAACGATTCCAGATCGACGACGCCGACCTTCTTGAACGGCGGCTGCTGGATCCGCCCGATCAACTGCTCGAGGTCGAGACCCTCGCCCTTTCCCCAGGCGTCGGCCAGGACGTTCGAGAGCAGGATGTGCTCGCGGCTCTTGAGCGGATCCGCGTCCACGCCCAGGAGCGTCAGCAGGCCCGTCGCCGTCGACGCGATCCGCTCGCGCAGGACCTCCTCGTCGGCTCCCGAGGCGGGATCCGGCGCGGCGAACGACTTCAGAATCGAGACCGGCAGCCCCGCCGAGGACCCCGGCGTGTAGATCGCGAAGTCGGCGGCCTCCCGAAGCCTCCGGATGCGCACGCCGTCCTGGCCCCACTCGGCCAGCCCTTTCTTCCAGAGATCCGCCTGCTGCTTCGCGAAGTCATCCGGAGACAGCCCTTTGCGGGCGGCGTCCTCTTCGTTGATCCACGGACGGAAGTCCTCGGGGGAAAGGTTCGGGAATGTGAGCAGGAGGTCGCCGAGGTCACCCTTGGGGTCGATGAGGATCGCGGGCACCCCGTCGATGGCGGCTTCCTCGATTAGGGAGAGGCAAAGGCCGGTCTTGCCGCTGCCGGTCATGCCGACGCAGACGGCGTGGGTGACGAGGTCGCGCGAGTCGTAGAGGAGCAGGTCGTCCCTGCGCTTCTTCTTCGCCAGGTCGTAGGCGCGCCCGAGGTAGAAGACCCCGAGCTTC
>JBKOVK010000014.1:0-8512 GCA_046724475.1 Acidobacteriota bacterium
TGTCCGCAGCGAACGTTTCGACGGCGCCGTCCTCGCGCGCCGCGCTCGCGATCGCCGCGGCCGCCTCCTCGAGGCGCTCGCGCCGCCGGCCGGCGATCGTGACCCGCGCGCCGTGGCCCGCGAAGGCCTTCGCCATCGCGAGGCCCAGGCCCGAGCCGCCTCCGGTCACGATGATCGAGCGGCCGGCGAGGATCGCCGGGGAGTAGAGGGATGTCATGCCCCCTCATCCCGGCCCTCTCCCCCAGTGCGGGGGAGAGGGAGCTCTTGCTGAGCCTCGCCTCCACAGATTCCCCTCTCCCCCCGGCGGGGGGAGAGGGTGAGGGAGAGGGGGGCTTCGTTCACTTCAGATACTTGTCGAACCAGGCGACGGTGCGTTCGACGATGTCGCGCTGGTGCTCGGGCTTCAGGATCGCATGGCCCTCGTCCGTGTATATGACGAGCTGTGTCGGCACGCCCAGCGTCTTCAACGCATGCCAGAACTCGTAGCCCTGGGGCGTTGGGACTTCCGAGTCCCGCTCGCCGTGCAGGACGAGCGTTGGCGTCTTGACGTTCTTGATGAACTCCATCGGCGAGGACTTCGCGTAGACCTTCGGGTCCTCGTAGACCGACGCGCCGAAGAACGGCAGCATCCAGGTGTCGATCTTGTTCTGGCCGTAGTAGCTCTGCCAGCTCGCGATGCCGGCGCCCGCGACGGCCGCGGCGAACCGGTTGGTCTGCGTGACGGCCCACATCGCCATGTACCCGCCGTAGCTCCAACCCGTCATGCCGAGGCGCTTCGGGTCCACGGGCGCCGACTTCAGGACCGCGTCCACGCCGGCGAGGATGTCGGCGAGATCGCCGCCGCCGAAGTCCTTGACGTTGCCCTGCACGAAGGCCTCGCCGAATCCGAAGCTTCCTCGCGGATTGGGGAGGAAAACGAAGTATCCCTGCGAGGGCAGCACTGCGGTCCAACGCGTCGGCCAGTCCGCGTCCGCCGCGCCGGATGGACCGCCGTGCGCGACGACGACCATCGGATAGCGCTTCTTTGCGTCGAATCCCAGAGGCGCGAGCAGCCAGCCCTGCACGCGGTTTCCGGCGCTCTCCCAGTGGAGCGAGGTTGCCTCTCCCCAGAAGGGCTTCGCACCCGCGTTGATCGAGGTTCGCGGCTTCCATGCGCCGATGGGCCCGGCGCGCACTTCGGGAGGCTGGCGGAACGAGCTGAAGGCTCCGACCGACGCGGTCCCCGAGCGCGCGATCGCGAACTCGCGGATCGACTCGGGCCCGCTCCACAACGTCGAGAGCCGCGTGCTCTTCGGATCGAGCGAGAGGATCGCGAAGCCGCCGTCCTGGTGCGCTGCAATCACGATGTCTCCGGAGGCCCGCCAGTCCAGCGTCCTCGCGGACGCGCGCATGCCCGGCGTCAGGTTGCGCGGAGCGCCTCCCGACACCGGGACCTCCCAGACGTCGCCGCCGTTGGAACCTTCGTCGGACATGATCCCGTGAATGACGCAGACCGATTTGCCGTCCGGCGAAAACCGCGGCACGGCGAGCTGCAGGGGAGGCTTCCAGATCGAGCGCGCCCCGCCCGTAACGCGGTCCACGACGTAGAGCTCGGCCAGCCAGTAATTGTTGGTGCCCGAGCCCTTCGCGGCCTCGGCCACGAATGACTTCCCGTCGGGAGACCAGTCGTAGTCGTACACGTAGAGGTCCGCCGGGGAAGAGAGGGCCACGCGTCCGGACGCGACGTCGGCGACGGCGATCCGCTGCTCCTCGATCTTCTCCTCGACGAGTCCGGCGTCGCGCGCGTGCGCCACGAGCGCTCCGGTCTCCTGTGTCGAGCCCTCGACGAAGAGAAAGGAGATGGACTTGCCGTCCGGCGACCAGCGCGGGTCGTCGAGCTGACCCTTCACGCTCGTCAGTCGCCGCGGCGCGCCGCCCGTGGCCGGCGCGAGCCACACCTGGCTCTGGCCGGGTGAGCCGGCGTCGGAGAGAAACGCGATCGAGCGGCCGTCGGGCGAGAAAACCGGAAACTTCTCTCTGGCCGGCTTTCGATCGGCGGATGCTGTGATCGCCGTCGGCGTGCCGCCGGAGATGGGCGCGACGGAAATCCTGCCCAGTCGGTCTCGTCCCTCGGCGTCGCGGACTTTCTGGGACCAGGCGACGCGCGTGCCGTCCGCCGAGATGCCCACGTTGTGGAAGGTGCGGACGCCCTCGAGCCAGTCGAAGACCTGCGCGACGGTCGGAGGCGAGCTCGCGTTGGGAACCGCGAGCAGAGTCGCGAGCAGCAATCCGGCGGTCGGCATCGCGCTTCCTCCCAGTCGAAAATCGAAGCGAAATCCGAATCAGCGACGCGAAACTACGTCAAATCCACCCAGATGCTCTTGACCTGCGTGTACTCCTCGAGCGCGTAACGGCCTCGCTCACGGCCGAACCCCGACTCCTTGTAACCCCCGAAGGGAAGGCCGGGGTCGTACAGGTTGTACGCATTGATCCAGACCGTGCCGGCCTTCAACGCCTTCGCGACGCGCAGCGCCTTCTTGATGTCGCGCGACCAGACGGCGGCCGCGAGGCCGTAGATCGTGGAATTGCCGACGGAGACCGCTTCGCCTTCGTCCTTGAAGGAGAGCGTCGCGAGGACGGGCCCGAAGATCTCCTCGCGCGCGATCGTCATCTGCGGCGTCACGGCGTCGAAGACGGTGGCCTCGAAGAAGGCTCCCTTGCCGTTGACCGAAGCGCGGTTTCCGCCGGCCACGAGCTTCGCGCCTTCGGCCCTGCCGCTCTCGACGTAGCGGGCGACGTTGTCGCGCTGCTTCTCCGAGACGAGCGAGCCCAGCCGCGTCTTGGGATCGAGCGGGTCGCCGGGCGCCATCTTCCGGGCGCGCTCGACGACCTTCTCCATCAGGGCGTCGTGGACGGATTCCTCGACGAGCAGCCGCGAGCCCGCCGAGCAGAGCTCGCCCTTGCCGTAGAAAATGGCGTTGATCGCGCCCTTGGCGGCGGCGTCGAGATCGGCGTCGGCGAACACGACGTTGGGAGACTTGCCTCCGAGCTCCATCGAGACGCGTTTGACCGTTCCGGCGGCGGCCCGCAGGATCGCCTTGCCCGTCTCGGTCTCGCCGGTGAAGGAGATCTTGTCGATGCCGGGGTGCTGCGCCATCGCCGCGCCGACCTGCGCCCCGGGACCCGGTACGACGTTGAAGGCGCCCGGAGGAAGGCCCGCCTCCGCGAGGAGCTCGGCGAAGAGCAGGGCCGTCAGAGGCGTCGCGGACGCGGGCTTGAGGACGACGGCGTTGCCGAGCGCGAGCGCGGGCGCGATCTTCCACATGGCCTGGAGCAGCGGGAAGTTCCAGGGCGTGATCGCGCCGACCACGCCCACGGGCTCGCGCAGCGTCATCAGGAAGGCGTCCGGACGTCCGGGGAACGTGTCGCCGTAGAGCTTGTCGGCGTACTCGCCGAAGTAGGAGAGGCATTCGGCCGCCGCGGGCATGTCGATCTTGGCGGCCTCGAAGATGGGCTTGCCGTTGTCGAGCGTCTCAAGCTTGCCGAATTCCTCGGCGCGCGAGAGGAGAAGATCCGCCGCGCGCGTCAGGACCTTGCCGCGCTGGCGCGGCTTCATCGAGGCCCAAGGCCCCGACTCGAACGCCTTGCGCGCCGCGGCGACCGCGCCGTCGAGGTCTACGGTTCCGGCTTCGGCGACCTCGGCGATCGCCTCGCCGGTCGCAGGGTTGACGGTCGCGAACCGTTTGCCGCTGGCGGCGGGAACGAAGGCGCCGCCGATGAAGAGGTCGGTCTTCAGGCGCTCACTTCCCCTTGAACTTGGGCACGCGCTTCTCCTGGTTGGCGGCGATGCCCTCCTTGGCGTCGTCGCTCTGGAAGAGAAGCTGCTGGAGCTCCCGCTCGACCGCCAGGGCCGACTCGAGGGGCAGGTCCCAGCCGCTCTGGACCGAACGCTTGATGCGGCCCACGGCCTTCGACGCCTTGTGCGGCGGAACGAACTGGCGCGCATAGTCCATCACCTGCTCCCACCATTCCTCGGGTGTGGCGTCGATGACCTGGTTGACCAGGCCCATCTCGAGGGCCTCCTCGAAGGAGAACGTGTTGCCCGTGACCATCAGCTCGATGGCCTTGGACTTGCCGATCATCTTGCCGAGGCGCGTCGTTCCGCCGGTTCCGGGGAGCACTCCCAGCGTGACCTCGGGCAGGCCGATCTTGCCGGCGTCTTTGCGGGCGATACGCAGGTCCGCGGCCATCGCGATCTCGAGCCCGCCGCCCACGGTGTGGCCGTTTAAGGCCGCGATGACGAGCTTGGGCGTGTGCTCCAGGCGCAGGAGCGTCTCGTTGGCGTGGAGGCAGAAGAAGTACTTGAAGCCGGGCGTCACGGCGTTGAGCATCCCGATGTTGGCGCCGGCCGAGAAGAAGCGGTCGCCCTTGCCCCGCAGGACGATGACGTGGACGTCGTCGTCGAAACGGGCCTTCAGGACCGCGTCGTCGAGCTGGCGCATGAGGGCGTACGTGTAGGTGTTGGCCGGCGGATCGTCCATCTCGATGACGGCGATCCCGTCCGCGGCGCGGTAGTTGATGACGGGATGGTCGAGCTCCGGGCTCGTCCAGTCGCGGGTCTTGGCAGGTGTGCTCACGGGTCCTCCCTGGTCGCTTTTTCGAGCCGAGAATCCTATCAGAGCCCCAGCAAGTGCTTGGCGATCGTGAAATAGATGATCAGGCCCGTGGCGTCGACGAGTGTCGCGATCAGAGGCGCGGACATCACGGTCGGGTCGATCCGGAACATCGTGGCGAGCATCGGGATCGACGCGCCGACGGTGTTGGCCCACGTGCAGATGACGAGGATCGAGACACCCACCGTCATGGCCAGCGGAGTCGTCGAGCCCCAGAGCAGGGCGCGCCCGAAACCCACGATTCCGAGCAGGATCCCGAGGACGAGCCCGCTGCCCCCCTCGCGGACGATCACGCGGCCGAAGTCGCGCAGGCGGATCTCGCCGACCGCGAGTCCCCGCACGATCGTCGTCACCGTCTGGGATCCTGAGTTGCCGCCCGTCCCGATCAGCAGTGGAATGAAGAACGAGAGGGCGACCACCTTCGCGAGCTCGCTTTCGTAGTAGCGCAGCACCGTGCCGGTCAGCGTCTCGGTCACGAAGAGGAGCAGGAGCCAGTTGAACCGCGACCGCACGTTGCGCCAGGGCTTGGCCGAGAAATACCCCTGCTCGACGGTCTCTTCCGTGGCCGCGACGCCGCCCAGGTGCAGGACGTCCTCGGTCTGCTCTTCGATGAGGATGTCGATGACGTCGTCCACGGTGATGATCCCGAGGAGCTTGTTGTCCCCGTCGACGACCGGGATCGCGTGCACGTCGTACTTGGAAACCATCCGCGCGACCTCTTCCTGGGTCGCGTCGGTGCGGACGGTCAGCAGGCGCCGCTCCATCATGTCGGCGATCTTGCGGTCCGGCGGTGCGGGGAAGAGGGCCCGCAGCGAGACATAGCCGACGAGGTGCCCGTACTCGTCCACGGCATAGAGGCTCTGGACCGTCTCGACTTCGGGGTCGATCTTCTTCAAGTGGTTCAGCGTCTCCGCCACGGTCCACTCGGGTCGGATCGTCGCGAACTTCTCGGTCATGAGGCGGCCGGCGGTGCGCGGCGGATAGCGCTGGAGCCTCTCGACCTCGGCCGCGTCGCGCGGCGACATCTTCGCGAGGATGGCCTCGCGCTGGCGCTGCGTCAGGTGCTCGAGGAGGAACGTGACATCGTCGGCGGGCAGCCGGTCGAGCTCCGCGCCGAGCTTCGACGGCGACGCGCGGTGGAGGATCAGCCGGAGAGTCTCGCCCTTCAGCTCCGACAGCAGCGCCGAGCCTTGCTCGGTCGGAAGGGCCTCGAATACCGTCAGCCGGTCTTCGCGCGGCAGGTCCTCCATGAGCTCCGCGATGTCGGCCGGGTGCATGTCCGCGAGCACCGAGGGCAACTGCTCGGGGTGTTCCCGGATCAGCTCTTCGATGTCGGGACCGATGACCTTGGCGAGCGACATGGCGGTTTCCGGTTTCTTGTTCGGGCTGTTTCGCGAGTACGAAGTCGGCGCAAGCCTACTACCGCCGCGTCAAAGCGCGGAGCGGATTCAGTCGCGGCGCTGTACCCCGGTCGGGTCCACCCAATCGCTGGACCCGTCCGGATGGAACTCCTTCTTCCAGATCGGGACCGTCGTCTTGATCCGGTCGATCGCCGCCCGGCAGGCCGCGAAGGCTTCGGAGCGGTGAGGAGAGACGGCCGCGATCGCGACCGACGGCTCGCCCACCGCCAGGCGCCCGACGCGGTGCTGGATCCGGAGCCGGGTCGCCGGGAATTCACGGGCGAGGCCTTCGGCGATCTTCGCCATCTCGGACTCGGCCATCGGTCCGTACGCCTGGTACTCGATCGCCGTCGTCGCTCGGCCCTCGTTTTCGTTCCGCACCACTCCTACGAAGAGGCAGAGCGCGCCGTCGGACGCGCGCGCTTCCGCGAGAAGACCGGCGACGTCGAGCGGCGAGCTCGTCAGGAACGCGCTCATCCCCCCGCCACCGGCGGAAGGAACGCCACCTCGTCGCCGTCGCGCAGCACGGTGTCGCGCGAGGCGTACTCGCGGTTGACGGCGGCGGGAGGCGGGGAAGGGAGGCGCGAAAAGAAGGGCACCTCGCGGGCCAGGGCGGCCCAGAGCTCCGAAACCCGGGACCCGTCGGGCAGCTCTCGGACCTCCTCGTCGCGGCCGGCGGCGTCCCGGAAGGAAGCGAAGTGCATTAAGCGAACCTTCATGTGGGAAGTCTATGAAAAATCGAGCTTTGGAGGTGACCCATTGACGACTGACTGACCGGTCGGTTAGTCTGATGCGCATGGCAAGAAGTCCGCAACCCGCCGAGACCGAGCGTCGGCTCGCTCTTCTGAAAGCGGCTTTCCGCGAAGTCGCCGAGAAGGGCTTCTCCGAAGTCACCCTCGACGACATCGCCAAGCGCGCGGGAGTGTCGAAAGGCGTGACCCTCTACTACTTCGACTCCAAGGAAGACCTCTTCCGGGAAGTCTTCTCGTGGCTCATCGACTCGATTCACGAACGCATGCGGGAGGCGGTTGCCCGGGAGGAGGATCCCGTCGCTCGGGTCAAAGCCCTCGTGGCGCTGATTTTCCCCTCGCCGTCCAAGAACCGCGCTTTCTTCCGCGCCTTCGTGGATTTCTGCGGCCTGGCCGCGCGTCGGGAAGCGTTCCGTGAAGTCAACGAGCGCTTCTACGCCGGCTGCCGCGAGATCGACGGCGGGATTGCGGAGGAGGGGATGCGCCGCGGGGTGTTCGTGGTGCGCGACCCCCGGGAGGCGGGCTCCACCATGCGCGCCATCTTCGACGGTCTGATGATGCAGTGGCTTTCGGAAAAGGACCCGGAGGCGGCTTTCGCCGCCTACCGGGAGCGTTGCGAGCGGGAGCTCTTGCACTACCTGCTTCCGGCGGGCACAAAAGGGGGAGCGCGATGATCGAGACCACGGCAGAAAAGCGTTGCGACAACGATGCCTGTCCGCGTCCGGCCGAGCCGGGCGAGAAGTTCTGCGAGGAGTGCGCCCTGGAGCGCTCCCTCTACAGGCGAAACGGCGGGCGCGATTCTTCGGAATTCCGGGCCGTCGAGGCGCGGCCGGAGGCCGGACGATAAGATTCGCGTCGGCATGACATCGGCACCCATGCCGGCTCCGTCCGGCACCGTTCGCAAGGTCCTCCTGGCCTCCCCGCGCGGATTCTGCGCCGGGGTGGTCCGGGCCATCGAGATCGTGGACCTCGCCCTGGACGCCTTCGACGGTCCGATTTACGTCCGCCGGGAGATCGTTCACAACAGCCACGTCGTCCGTGATTTCGAGGCACGCGGCGTTCGGTTCGTCCAGGAGCTCGACGAGGTTCCCGACGGAGCCACCGCGGTCTTCTCGGCGCACGGCGTGTCCCCGGCGGTCCGCGCGTCGGCGGTGGCGCGGAAGCTGAAGATCATCGACGCCACCTGCCCCCTCGTGACCAAGGTCCACCTCGAAGCGGTCCGCTTCGCCAAGCTCGGCTACGACATTCTCTTAGTCGGCCACGCCGGCCACGAGGAGGTCGAGGGGACCATGGGAGAGGCGGCCTCGCGGATGCAGCTCGTCTCCACGGTGGCGGACGCCGAGTCCGTGGAGGTCTCCGATCCTCAGCGCGTCGCTTTGATCACGCAGACGACCCTCTCGATGGAGGACACGCGCCCGATCGTCGAGGCGTTGAAACGGCGGTTCCCGGCCATCCACGTGCCGCCCAAGGACGACATCTGCTACGCCACGCAAAACCGGCAGGTCGCGGTGCGGGCGCTGGCCCGCCGCGCGCCCGTGATCCTCGTGGTCGGGTCGCGCAACTCGTCCAACTCCAACCGGCTCGTCGAAGAGGCCACGCTGGCCGGAGCGCGGGCGTATCTCGTGGACGACGTCTCCGAGATCGAGCCGGCCTGGCTCGCAGGCATCGAGACGATCGGCATCACGTCCGGTGCGTCGGCCCCCGAGTTCCT
>JBKOVK010000367.1:0-27060 GCA_046724475.1 Acidobacteriota bacterium
GACTGGTCGCTCTACGCCGCGCTGAAGGCGGACTTCGGCGGGCGGGCCTGGATGGACTGGGAACCGGATCTCGCGCGCCGCGATCCGGATGCGCTGCGGCTCGCGGCTGCAGGTCTCGAGGAGGAGACCCGGTACCAGAGCTATCTGCAGTTTCTCTTCTTCCGGCAGTGGGACAGGTTGCGCGGCCGCGCGCGTGAGCGCGGGATCTCAATCCTCGGCGACATGCCCATCTACGTCGCGATGGACAGCGCCGACGTCTGGGCGCATCCGGAGCTCTTCCAGCTCGACGCAGAAGGCAGGCCTGCCGCCGTGTCGGGCGTGCCGCCGGACTACTTCAGCGAGACCGGCCAGCTCTGGGGCAATCCCCTCTACGACTGGGATCGCATCGCGCGGGACGGCTATGCGTGGTGGATCGATCGGTTCCAGGCGGTCCTCGCGCTCTGCGACCTGCTGCGCGTGGATCACTTCCGCGCGTTCTCGGCCTACTGGGCGGTGCCGGCCGGAGACGACACAGCGCTGAACGGCAAGTGGATGCCGGGGCCGGGGCGCGCACTCTTCGATGCGGTGCGCGCCGCGCTGGGGCGTCTGCCGATGCTGGCCGAGGACCTGGGGGACATCGACGACGACGTGCGCGCGCTTTTGAAGGCCCTCGACGTTCCGGGGATGAAGGTCCTGCAGTTCGCCTTCTACGGCCCCGACAGCGAATACCTGCCCCACCGCCACACGCGACGCTCGTACGTCTACACCGGTACGCACGACAACGACACCGCCCGCGGCTGGTACGCCGCGTTGAAGCCCGAAGAGCGCGAGCGTGTCTGGGACTATCTCGGAAGCGACGGCCGCGACGTCGAGTGGGCGCTCATCCGCGCTGCGTACGGCTCGGTCGCCGAGGCCGCAGTCGTGCCGATGCAGGACGTCCTGGGCCTCGGGAGCGAGGCGCGCATGAACACCCCGTCGCAACCGGGAGGCAACTGGAGGTGGAGGGCGCGCGGCGAGGACCTGCGTCCCGATATCGCCGCGCGCCTGCGCCGGATGGCGGTTCTCGCCGGCCGGCTACCGAAGCCGGGTCCGGCCTGAGACCGCGCCGACCTCACTTCACCAATTCGATCTCGCTCGGCCGCCACTCCTTGGTGAAGAACGGCTCGAGCGGGCTGTAGAGACGCAGGATCGTGAACCAGCCCTTCCCGGGCATCGTCTGGATCCAGTTGCCGCGCGCCACACCGGCCGGCTGAGCCGGCGCGAAGTAGATCGTCGTCGAGCCATCCGCGGCCGCTTCCGCGGCCGGCGAGGGATAGCTCTGGCTTCCCGCCCGGGGAAAGCGCTGCGGCGTGTCGAGCATGGAGCGAGTCATGTTGTCGTAGGCCGTGAAGGACCAGAAGTTGGCCTCCGGAATGCCCTTGGGGAGTGTGACTTTGTACGTCTTGCCGCCGTCGAAGAACTGCTTGTTGGCGTCGACGTACGCGAGAAGATACTGCGAGCCGATGTTCGTCAGTCGCATGGCCATTCCGGGCGTGATTCCAGTGATTCCGTAGAAGAAATTGGTCCGAGCGTCCAGCGTCCGGTAACCCGTGGGCGGGTGGACCTTGACCCCCTCCTTCGTGATCTCCGGAATCGGCGTCTCGAACTGATAGCCGGTCTGGAAGAGATAGTTCATCCACGCCGAATTCGGGTAGTAGTACCAGCTCGGATCGCGGGGACTCATGAACAGCGTGCGCGAGGCGGCATTGGCGACCGCGAGCGCCTCGGTCATGATCTTCTTCATCCGCGCGTCGGGCGCGAAGGGCTTCCCCTTGACGATGCCAACGGCGGCGATCGACCCCATCCGCTCGGGGTCGAGCGAGGTCGCCGGCTCCTGCTGCACGATCTCGTTCAGCGTCTCGTAAAAGCTCCAGTCGTTGGGAGGCACCGTGTTCATGACCTTCCCGGAGCCTTCGTGGAACTTCGTCTCCGGCGGCGCGGTGATGCGTCCGAGCCGGGCCTTGCCCGCCAGAAACTCGGCGATCGGCGTGCCCACTCCTCCGGCCACGTAGGGGTAGACCTTGGTGAACTTCCGGATCGTCTCCGCGGGCGCCTTCGGATCGCTCTTGTTCGCGAGGAACGAGCGGCCGAACCAGGCCACATAGTTGGTCCGGGAGCGGGCCACGAAGTATGCGCCCTCGGGCACGTCGCCATCGTAACCGGGCGGCAGGACCAGGTACTTGCCGCCTTCGCCGCGGTCGGGACCTGGCAGCCCGAGGTCGATGACCCAGCGGAACCACTGGTCGTCGATGGCTCCGAGGAACTTCGGCGGCGTTTCCAAGACCATCGGACCCTTGGTCAGATCCAGGATACCGATGGCGTAGACCGTGTCGGCGTTCGCCGTCAGGAACAGGGACTTCGAATCCATCAGGTCGGAGAAGACGATGACCTCGTTGTCCTTCACTCCGACGCTCTGCATGCCCTTGCGAAGCGTGGCGATGCTCACCCCGTCCATGTTGTTCATGAACACGTCGTAGGCGTGCGCGAAATCGATCTGGTCGTACACCTTGTCGATGGTCGCCTTGCTCGGCGCGCCGTCCTTGAACTCGAGCCGGCCGTTTCGGCTCTCAACTTTGTCGGGTGTAACGAGCGAGGGCGGGATCGCGGAGCCCGCCTGGGCTGTGCTGAGGCGGGCTGGTCCCGTCAGGGCCCAGATCGCGAAGATCGCCAGAGTGGGGGTGATTCGCTTCATGGATTCGCCTCCAAATGACTGTATGCCGGGCGCGAGGTGGCCCTAAGCGTCTTTGAGAAACATCGACAGGAGCGCCGAGACGATCGAGACGACGATCGCGCCGAAGATTGCGGTCCAGCAGCCCTGCACCTGGAATTGCAATCCCAGCGCCGTCGAGAGGCGACTGGTGACCCAGAGAAGGAAACCGTTGATCACCAGGGCGAAGAGGCCCAGCGTCAGGAAAATCACCGGCAACGACATCAGCTTCAGGATCGTTCCGAGGAACGCGTTGACGACGCCGAAGACCAGCGCGATTCCGAGCAGTCCGAGCCAGTTACCCTGGTACGTAATCCCGGGAACGAGCTTGATCGCCACCCAGAGCGCCGCGGCGTTGATGAGCAGACGCAGAAGGAAGTTCATCGCGTGATCCTCCGGAAGTTGTGAGGATCATATATCCGCACTCCCCGATCAGGGAGAAAGGCGCTGCTCCGTTGCGGCGTCGAAGAGATGCAACTGGTCGAGCTTCACGGCGATCTCACGCTTCTGTCCCGCCTCGGGCGCGACGGCCGGCGGCGTCTTGTAGACGAGTGGGTCGCCTCCGACGCGGGCGTGCACGATGACCTCGTCGCCGAGCGGCTCGACGATCTCGATATCGGCCGTCAGCTTCGCGGTCCTGCCCCGGGCCTCGGATGGATCCGAGATGTGCTCGGGCCGGATTCCGACGACGACCTTCATCCCGTCGCGACCGGACGTCGTGGAGAGCAGCGCGCCCGGCACCGGAAGCGAGAACCTCGAGGCCGCGAGCGCGGCGCCCCCGTCTCGGACCGTCGCCGCGACGAAATTCATCGGCGGCGCGCCGATGAAGGCCGCCACGAACAGATTCGCCGGGCGGTCGTAGATCTCGAGCGGCGCGCCGACCTGCTGGATCCTGCCGTTCTTCATCACCGAGATCCGAGACCCCATCGTCATGGCCTCGATCTGGTCGTGGGTGACGTACACCGTCGTGGTCTGCAGACGCTGCTGCAGCCGCTTGATCTCGCCGCGCATCTGGACGCGGAGCTTCGCGTCGAGATTGGAAAGCGGCTCGTCGAAGAGGTACACGGAAGGCTTGCGCACGATCGCCCGACCCAGCGCGACGCGTTGGCGCTGACCACCGGAGAGCTGGCGCGGCTTGCGGTCGAAGAGGTGCCCGATCTCGAGGACGCCGGCGGCTTCCTTGACCAGGGCATCCCGCTCGGCCGGCGGTACCTTGCGTATGCGCATGCCGAACTCGAGGTTCTCGCGGACGGTCATGTGGGGATAGAGCGCGTAGTTCTGGAAGACCATCGCGATGTCGCGGTCCTTGGGTGGCAGCGCATTGACGGGCCGGCCGCCGATCGCAATCGTGCCCTCGCTGATGTCCTCGAGGCCCGCGATCATCCGCAGCGCCGTCGACTTGCCGCAGCCGGAGGGCCCGACGAGGACCATGAACTCGTGGTCGCGGATCTCGAGGTTCAGGTCCTCGATGACCGAGACGCCGTCGTATCTCTTCCCGACGTGTTCGAACCGGACCTCCGCCAACGGTCCTCCTCGACGACGCGGCGAGTATAAGCCGGCGGAATCGGTGACATGATCCGGACCGCTCTTTCGGAGGAGCCATGCGCGTCGTGCGAGCGCTCTCGATCCTGTTCGCTCTCCTGGTATGCGGCGGCGCGGCCGCGCAGACGTCCTCGGGAATGGCGCTCGTACCGGAGCCGGTCCTCTTCTACGAGACCGTGGGCCAGGGGCCGCCAGTCGTGCTCATTCACGGCGGACAGATGGACCGCCGGATGTGGGAACCTCAGTTCGAGCTCTTCGGAAAGACCTTTCGCGTGATGCGCTACGACGTCCGCAACTATGGGCGCTCGGCCTCGGCGACGGTGCCGTACTCGGACGTCGACGATCTTCTGGCGCTCCTCGACGAGCTGAAGATCGCGAAGGCCCACCTGGTCGGCCTTTCCCTCGGCGGACGGATCGCGATCGACTTCACGCTCGAGCATCCCGACCGCGTGGCGTCGCTCGTCGCCGTGGCGCCGGGTCTGTCGGGCTTTCCGTTCGAAGCAGGACGGTGGCCCGCGATGCTCGCGGCGGCGCAGGAGAAGGGCGGAGAAGCGGCGGCCGAGCTCTGGTTGAAAGACCCCTACATGGTCCCGGCGATGGAGCACCCGGATCTCGCCCCCGTCCTGCGCCGGCTTGCGATCGAGAACGCGAGGGTGTGGCTGGCGAATCCGCTCCTCGAGAAGGACATCCAGAGTCCCGCGGCCGGAAGGCTCGCCGAGATTCGGGTTCCAATGCTCGTCATCGTCGGAGACCGCGACGTGCCCGACATGCAGAAGATCGCAAACAAGCTGGCGACCGAGGTCAAGGGAGCGCGGAAAGTCGTCATCGCCGGCGCCGGGCACATCTCCAACATGGAAAAGCCGGAAGAATTCGACCGCGCCGTGCTCGAGTTCCTGAAGGCGCAGCCCTCGCCCCGGTGAGCATCCGTTTCGCCGTCGTGCCGAAACGTCCGTACTCGCTCGCCCTCACGGCCGAGCGCTACACGCGCTTTCCGGAGGTCGTGGACCTCTTCGAGGGCGGTGTGTACCGCAGGCTTCTTCCGGTTGGACGAAAGGGCGCGCTCCTCTCCGTCGAGCAGGCGGGAGCTCCCGGCCGCGCGGTCCTCGACGTCCGGCTGGAGGGCCCCGACGCCTCCTCCGAGGCGGCCCTCGCGGCGGCGCGGCGGGTCGTCGACCGCGCGCTCGGAGCGACGACGGACGTGGCCGCCTTCTACCGGGCGCACCGCATGGACGGGTTGCTCGCGGCGGCGATCCGCGACTTCCGCGGGCTGCGCATCGCGGGCGTTCCGTCTCTCTGGGAGGCTCTCTTGAGCGCGATCCTGTCTCAGCAGGTGAACCTCAAGTTCGCCTACGACATCCGGCGCGAGCTCGCGTTGACCTTCGGAAGGCGCGCGCGGATCGGAGGACGCGAATTCGTGGCCTTCCCGGCTCCGGAAGCGCTGGCCGGCGAGACCCCGCGGCGCCTGCGGCGGTTCCGGCTGTCGGGATTCAAGGCCCGGGCCATCGCGGGCCTCGCGCGGGCGTTCGCCGAGAGAAAGCTCTCGGAGGATGAGATCGCGGCGCTCCCGGACGAAGAAGGAATCGCGCGGCTGACGTCCTTCCGCGGAGTCGGCCGCTGGACGGCGGAGATCGCGCTGCTGCGCGGGCTCGGCCGCACGGACATTTTTCCGGCGGGGGATCTGGGTGTCGTGAAGTACCTCGCGCAGGGACTGCTCGGCCGGGAAGCGAGGGCGAAAGAGGACGAGATGCGGCGTTTCGCCGAGAGGTGGAAGCCGCACCGCGGCTTCGCGCTCGTCTACGGGTACGCCGAGCTCAATCGACGGAGAGCAGAATCTCCTGCGAAGTCGAAGTCGAGGGCTTCGCGGCACGGTCCGGGAAGCGCCGCGTCACGTAAAGGTTGACGGCCGAGAGCGCGAGCAGCACGCCGAAGACCGGCAGCAGCGAGCGTTCGATCGCGACCCGAAACACGGCCGGGGCGATGGCCGGAGCCCCTCCGTTCGCGGCGCTGCCGGAGCCCACGGCGAGGAGCCGACCCGCCGTCTCGGCTGCGCTGCCGAGCCGATGCGCGAGCCCCGCCGCGAGCACTCCTCCGAGCGCGCCGACGCCGATCGAGCCGCCGACGGTCCGGAAAAACGGAACCAGACTGGTCGCGACGCCGCGTTGTCTCTCCGCGACGACATCCTGAATCGAGAGCACCTGCGACATCGAAGAGGGCCCGAGACCGGCGCCCACGACCGCGCACGCCGCCGAGATCCAGGGCACGGAGGCGTTGAGCCACGCCGCCGCGACAAGGCCCGCGAGGCCCACGACGATCAGGACGCCGCCCCAATACGCGGTCTTCCGGAACCCGAAGCGCACGATCAACCGCGCCGCGACGGTGGCGGAGATCGCCCAGAGGAACACCAGGGGAGTGACCACGGCACCGGCGGCGCCGGCGGTGCCGCCTCGCGCGCCCTGCACGAAGAGCGGCACGAACGTGTCGATCCCGTAGATCGTCGTTCCCATGAGGATGCCTCCCAGATAGGGAGCCGCCGTCTGCATCTCGCGAAAGAGCGAGGGGGGAATCAGGGGATGCGCGCGGCGGGTCTGCAGGCGCACGAAGAGCGCGAGGGAGACCCCGGCCGCGACGAGCAGGGCCGCGCGCGCCGTCCAACCCAGTCCTCCCTCGCCGGGCCGCTGAAGCAACGCGAAGAGCAGCGCCGTCACGCCCACGGCGAGGCTCGCGCCGCCGGCCAGATCCAGCGGATCGGGCAGTTTGGCACGCGACTCGATCATCTGTGTCGCGACGAGCACGAGCGCGAGGATCCCGAGCGGGATGTTGATCGTGAAGATCGATCGCCACCCGAACGTGATCGTCATCCAGGCCCCCAGGAGAGGCCCGACGAGGCTTGCCGCACCCCAGACGCCGGAAAAGAGGCCCTGCACGCGCGCCCTCTCCTCGAGCGAAAAGAGATCTCCAGAGACGGTCAGCGCGATGGGCACGAGGCCCGCGGCGCCCAGACCCTGGAGCGCTCGCGCCGCGATCAGCTGCGGCATGGATCGCGCGAAGCTGCACGCGATCGCACCGGAGAGGAAGACCGAGATCGCGACCAGCAGGATCTTTCGCCGTCCGTAGATGTCGGCGAGACGGCCGTAGATCGGCATCATGACCGTGGCCGTGAGCAGGTAGATCGAGAAGACCCACGAGTACAGCGGCAGTCCTCCGAGGTCGCCGATGATCGTCGGCATCGCGGTCGACACGACGGTCGATTCGAACGACGCCAGCGCCGTGACGAGCACGAGCGCGATCGTCACGCGGCGCCGCCGTTTCGGGTCGAAGCGCGGAGGGTTCATCGAGGCGGGTGAGTATAGAGTCTCCGGATGGTTCCACGGGCCGCTCTTACAAAGCTGTCATCCCGAGGAGCGCAGCGACGAGGGATCCCGGACTTGATCGCGGGCACGGCTCGTCCAGTTCGGGATGAACGCGCGGGCTTCGCCCGGCGTTGCCTACTGCTGAGGGCCTGCCTTCGGTGGTCGGCTATCTCGCTTCGCTCGGGATGACCCCCGACATGCGCGTCCGCGCCGGGACGAGCGGATTCTCATACAAAGAGTGGAAGGGGAGCTTCTACCCCGAGGACTTACACGCGGATGCGATGCTCCACTATTACTCGGAACGCCTCCCGGCGGTCGAGATCAACAACACTTTCTACCGGATGCCGAAGCCGGCTCTGCTCGAGGGCTGGGCGGCGGAGGTCCCCGAGGATTTTCGCTTCGTCCTGAAGGCCTCGCAGCGGATCACGCACTTCAAACGCTTGAAGGACGCGGGCGACGAAGTAGCGTACTTCTTCCAGGTCGCCGCGACACTCGGCGGTCGCCTCGGGCCCGCGCTCTTCCAGCTGCCGCCGAACCTGAAGAAGGATCTGCCGCGGCTCTCCGACTTCCTCGCGGTTCTTCCGGAGAACGGTCGGGCGGCCTTCGAGTTCCGTCATGCCACCTGGTTCGAGGACGACGTGTTCGAGGCGCTGAAGGCTCGCGGCGCGGCGCTCTGCATCGCCGAAGACGAGGAGCTCGCCACGCCCCTCGTCGCCACCGCGCCGTGGGGGTATCTCCGCCTGCGCCGGCAGGACTACGACGAGACCGCGGTCGGCGCATGGGCGGAGAAAGTCAGGGGCCAGTCCTGGGACGAGGCGTACGTTTTTTTCAAGCACGAAGACGCCGGAACGGGACCGAGGCTCGCGGCCGACTTCCTGCGCCGGATCGCGTGAAGCTCAACGCCCTCGGGCGCGCCTCGATGAACAACCCGGTGCGCGCCTGGCTCCAGCGACGTTACGTCGCGAATCTCTTCGAGCAGCTGGGAGGCCGCGTCGACTCCGGACGGGTGCTCGAAGTGGGTTGCGGCCGCGGCGCGCTGCTTTCGACACTCCGCGGTCGATTCGGCGCACGCGAGGTCGTGGGTCTGGACATCGACGCCCGCATGCTGCGCCGCGCGAGAGGCCGGGAGCGTCTGGTCCTCGGGGACGTCACGGCCCTGCCGTTCGCCGGCGCGAGCTTCGACGCCGTCTTCGACTTCGGCGCGATCCACTTCGTCGCGGCGTGGGAGCGGGCGCTCGACGAGGTGCGCCGCGTGCTTCGACCGGGCGGACGCTACTTCTTCGAGTGGGTGACGGGGCCCCTGCTGCGGTCGCTCTATCCGCTCGCCGCCGAGGGCTTCGAACGGATGCACGAGCCCTCCCCGGACACGCTGCTGGCCGCCCTGGAGCGCCGGGGACTCGAGGTCGGGCGCGCGTGCGCGCGCTCGCGCTTCGCCGCGGCCGGAACGTATCTCGTCGGCGACGTGATCGGCGTCGGACGCGTCGCTACGACCTGAGCTTTTCCGTCAGCTTCGCCAGCGCTCCCTGGAGATCCGGCTTGAGCGTCAGGACGGGGGCGAGCGGGTCGTCCTTCATCTTCTTCATCCGCGCCGGAAGGGTCTTGAGGGTGAAGGCGCGCACGTCGAGCTTCGGTCCGACCTCGCTCCACTTCAAGGGCGCCGAGCACGTGGCTCCCGGCACGGGCCGCGCCGAGAACGGGCCCGCGATCGTCTTGCCGTGCCCGTTCTGGAGATAGTCCACGTAGACCTTGCCATCCCGCGAGCCGATCATCCGGGCGGTGGTGGCGATGTCGCCGTGGCGGTGCTCGACCGCACGGGCCAGGATCTCGCCGAGCGTGCGCGACTCGGCGTGCGTGCACTGGCCGCCCAGGGGAATCAGGACGTGCAGTCCGGTCGCGCCGCTCGTCTTGATGAAGCAGGGGAGCTCGATCTCCTCGCACAGCTCGCGGATCGCCCGGGCGATCTTCACGACGTGGGAAAACGGCGCTCCCTTGGGATCCAGATCCAGGATGCACCAGTCGGGCCTCTCCGGCGCGGCGACGCGGCTGGCCCAGACGTGGAGCGGAATCGACCCCAGGTTGGCGACATAGAGGAGAGTCTCGAGGTCATCGCAGACGAAGTAGTCGATCTCGCGCTCGGCGTGCTCGCTCCAGATCCGCTCGAGGCGGATCCAGCCCGGCGCGAACGACGGCGCGTCCTTCTGGAAAAATGATTTCCCGGCGATCCCGTCGGGATACCGCGTCATCACGACCGGCCGGTCCTTCAGGTAGGGCAGGAGCCAAGGCGAAATCGCTCGGTAATACTCGATGAGATCGCCTTTCGTGAAGTCCTCCTCGGGCCAGAAGACCTTGTCGAGGTTTGAGAAAGGGACCGTCTTTTCCGGGAGCGTTTCCTCGGTGATCGCGGGCGGCGGCGCCGGCGGCTCGGCCGCGTCGCCCGGCGAGGGCTCTTCGACGCATTCCTGAATCGCCTTGTCATCGCGGAAGTGCAGGAAGACCGGGTGGCGCAGGAGTCCCTCCCCGGTGCGCTCCCGGAAGCGGACCTCGCAGACGAGCTCCGGCTCCACCCAGACATGTTCCCGGCCCGGGGGAACCGCACCGGAGAAGGCGGGTGTCTTACGAATGCGCTTGGAGAGCTGCGCGAAGGTCTCGTCGATCTGTTTCGATGAGAAGCCCGTTCCGGCGCGTCCGGCGTAGACGAGGCCGCCGTCTTTCCAGGAGGCGAGGTGCAGCGCGCCGAATCCGGTGCGGGAACCCTCGGGCTTGGTGTAGCCGACCACGGCGAAGTCTCCGGTGCGGTCCAGCTTGACCTTGATCCAGTCGGACGAGCGGCCGGAGCGATACGTCGAATCCGCCTTCTTGCCGATGACGCCCTCGAGCCCCATCTGTCCGGCGGCGGCGAGCAGGCCTTCGCCTTTCTCCTCGACGTGGTCGGCGAAGCGCACGGGTCCGGCCCGCGGAAGAAAACGCTCGAGCAGTGCCTTGCGTGTCGACAGCGGGAGTCCGCGCAGATCGAAGTCCTCGAAACCCAGAAGGTCGAAGCCGAAGAGCGTCGCCGGCAATTCCACCGCCGCGCGCTCGATGTCGGGCCGGCGCTGGAGCAACGCGCGTTTCTGGAGCAGCTGAAATCGCGGACGGCCCGACTCGTCGAGAACGACGACCTCGCCGTCGATCACGAACGTGTCGCACGGAAGCGAGCCGACGGCCCGCGCGACCTCGGGAAACGTGGCCGTCGAATCCATGCCGTGTCGGAAACGCAGCCGGGCGGAGCTGTCCTCGCGCGCGGCGAGAAGGCGGTATCCGTCGTATTTGAGCTCCCACAGCCAGCCGGATCGTGTGAACGCGTTGTCGCGGGTCTCGGCCAGCATCAACCCCACGTCGCCGACGCGCACGCGGCGGCGCGGCGCCTTCAGCCGCTCGAGCTCCTTCCGGATCTCCGCCGCCCGGCTCGCGCCCGAGGCGATCTCCTCGAGCGTGAGGCCCGAAAAGACCGACTCCTGCGGATAGCCCGCGTCGGATCCGTTGCGGGCCCATCCGTCGCGCTCCTTGATGAGCAGCCACTCCTTGCCGCTCGTCTTTCCCTTCGTCTTCATGCGCACCAAGGTCCACTTGCCGCGCAGCTTGTAGCCGTGGAGCTCGAAAAGGAGTTTGCCCTTCTGCATCCCCTCGTTGAGGTCGGCTAAGGGAGTCCAGCGGCCCTGGTCCCAGACGATGACTTCGCCGGCGCCGTAGTTGCCGTCGGGGATGACGCCTTCGAAGTCGGCGTACTCGACCGGATGGTCCTCGACTTCGACGGCCAGGCGTTTCTCGGCCGGGTCAGGGGAGGGGCCCTGCGGGACTGCCCAGGACTTCAGGACACCGCCCCACTCGAGGCGAAAATCCCAGTGCAGCCGGCGGGCGGCATGTTTCTGGACCACGAAGAGATGCGGGCGGTTCTCGCCTCCCCGGCCAAAGGGCTCGGGGGTCGAATCCGCCGAGCGTTTTTCGCGGTATTTCTCGAGGGGCACGGGGACGCATGTTACATTTGATGGTCCTAAACCTATGAGCGCTCGACCGATAGCCTCAGGGACGATCTCTTTCGGGCTGGTTTCGATCCCGATCAAGATCTACGCCGCCTCGGACGCCTCCTCCGGGGTCTCCTTCAACATGCTGCACGGCAAGGACGCGGCCCGCCTGAAGCAGCAGTACATCTGCACGAAGGACGGCGAAGTCGTCCCGCGCGACCAGATGGTGAAGGGTTACGAGTTCGCCAAGGACCGTTACGTCACATTCACGCCCGAGGAGCTCAAGGCCCTCGAGGAGCAGTCCACGCAGTCGGTCGAGGTCGTCGAGTTCGTCCCGATCACGAAGGTCGACCCGGTCTATTTCGAGCGGACTTACTACGTCGGTCCCGACAAGGGCGGCGCCAAGGCCTACGCGCTCCTGTCCGAGGTCATGAAGGCGACCGGCCGAGTCGCGCTGGCGCGTTACGCCGCGCGCGGAAAGATGTACCTGGTGATGCTGCGCCCCTTCGAGGGCGGCATCGTGATGCAACAGTTGCTCTACGCCGACGAGGTGCGTCCGTTCTCGGAAGTGCCGCTTGAGCCCGCCGATGTCAACTCCAAGGAGCTGGACCTGGCCAAACTCCTCGTCGAGCAGCGCGCGGTGGACAAGTTCCAGCCCGAGACCTACGAGGACGACGTCAAGAAGCGCGTCCTCGGCCTCATCCAGAAGAAGGTCGAAGGCCAGGACATCTCCGTCGTGCCCGCGGAGCAGAGCGGCGGCCAGATCATCGACCTGATGGAGGCCCTCAAGGCGAGCCTCTCGAAGAAGCCGGAGGCCAAGCAGGCGCCGGCCGCGAAGGCCGCGGCAAAATCGGAAGAGTCCGCTCCCGCGCGCAAACCCGCCAAGCGGGCCGGTGGACGCGTCACTTCGATGCGGACGGGAGCGGGTAAGGCCTAGGCCCCTTCCTTGAACGGCTACTCGACCTCCGAAGTCGCCAAGCTCCTCGGACTGTCCCCCCCTCAGATTCGCGGTTACGTTCGCGCGGGATTCGTCTCTCCCGAGAGGGGCGAGCACGGCGAGCTGTGGTTCTCCTTTCAGGACCTCGTCTTCCTTCGCACCGCCCGCGGCCTGATGGCGGCGCGGGTGCCGCCGCGGAGGATCCGAACGGCTCTGCGCAAGTTGAAGGGGCAGCTCCCCGAGGGGCAGCCGATCACCTCGGCGCGGCTCGGGGTCGAGGGCAACCGGGTCGTCGTCGACGACGGCGCACAACGCTGGCAGCCGGAGTCGGGCCAGATCCTCTTCGACTTCGGTGGTGCGGAGGCAGTGAACGAGGTCGCGCCCATCGTGCGGCACGCGGACCCCGAACCCCCGAAAAAGACTCACGAGTTCTCGGCCGACGACTGGTTCGAGTGGGGCTGCGAGCTCGAGCCCGGTTCGCCGGGAGAAGCGATCGATGCTTACCGCCGGGCGTTGGAGCTCGCGCCCGAGCATGCCGACGCGCACGTCAACCTGGGACGGCTCCTCCACGAAGCCGGCGACCCGGCCGCGGCAGAGCCGCACTACGAAGCCGCACTCGCCGCGCGTCCGGACGACGGGACCGCGGCGTTCAACCTCGGCGTCGCGCTGGAAGACCAGCGCAAGCTGCCCGAGGCGCGGCTCGCGTACCTGAAAGCCACGCGGCTGGACCCCGACAACGCCGACGCCCACTTCAACGTCGCGAGGCTCGCGGAGAAGCTCGGACGCCCGGCGGAGGCGCTGCAGCACCTCCAGACATATCGAAAGCTGACGCGCTCGTAGCTGTCGTCATTGGTTCACTCGGTCCGCGGTGCCGCCGCGTGCCGAGGCAGGGCGGCGGGCCGCAGACCGTCAACAGCGTGTTGAGAAATCACAATAGCTCGTCCTCAAAGAGACTTCAGGTACTCGACGAGTTCGGCCTTCTCGTCCGCGCTCAATCCCAGGTTGAACTGCTGGTCATAGTGATCGACGACGTCGCCGTAGGTCGCGAAGCGGCCGTCGTGGTAGAAGCCGCCCTTCTCCCGAGCAAACAGGCCCTTGAGAGGCGTCGTCCGGTAGTACGTCTTCTCCGGAGACCGGCTGGCCTGGAAGTCGTCGATGCCGATCTCCTCGGCCGTGTGCATGTTCCAGCCCGGCTCGGTGAAAAGCGGAGGAACGTGACACGTCGCGCAGCGCCCCTTGCCTTCGAAGACGACCTTTCCGAGCGTCGCCATGTCGCGATGGAACGACCCAGCGGGCGGCTGCGGCGCCGGGATTGAGAGCTGATAGTAGTGAAGCGCGGCGAGCTTCGAGGTTATGAGGTCCGGGTTGTTGCGCGTGTTCCAGTCTCCTGACTTCACCGCCAGCGGGAAGCGTTCCGGATCGTTCAAGCGCGGGTCGTAGAACGTTCCCTTGCCGTGCATCTGGGTGTTGGCGACGTACGCGTTCCAGTGCGTCACGGATCCCCATCCGGTGTACGTGTGGAGGTTGACTCCCGCAAGCCCGAACGCTGCCGGAAGGAGAGTGGCGCCGGTCGCGCCGTCCGGGCGGAACGCCTTCCCGTCGTGATTGAGCTCCGCGTCGTAGCGTCCGGGGCCCCAACTGTTCAGTACTTTGCGCACGGTGTCTTCATCGACACCGAGCAGATCCGCGAACGGAGCGAGATTTGGCGCCATGGCGACGACCGCGCCGACGTTCAGGTCGCGGTTGGGCCAGCCGTCGAGGCGGCTGCCGATCCCCTGCGTGATCCTGTCGTCGACCGTGGAATGACAGAACGCGCACGCGATGCCGACCGAGACCAGCTGCTTCTTCGCGTCGAACACGCCGTGGACGCCGAGCACCGCGTCGGCCCGAAGCAGCTCGACCGTGGTCGCCGGATCGTCGAGATCGACCTTTCCGGCCTGGATCGCCTCGACCACCGAGCGCGGCAGCCGGTTCGCGTCCACCTTGAGGCCGGCCGCGAGCGCCTGCTTGGGGGAGAGGCCCGGGCCGACGCCGCCCAGCTTCTCGCCGAGGATGGCTTCGTGGAGGCGAAGCGTGCCTCCCCAGAAATCCTCGCTGCCGAACGTGTCGTCGCGAAAGATGCGCCGGCCGTCGGCGAGCATCTCGATCGAGCTTCGATCGACCTGGTTGTCCCACGCCGACCGCGCTTTGTCGGATGAAGCGGCCGCGGGAATCGGCTCGTCCCGCGAACCCGTGAATCCGGCGACCGCGCCCAGGAGAACCGCAACCGCGACAAACTTCCACCAATGACGTCTCATGACGTTTACCCCGTCCTTCCTCGCTCCCACCTGTTCAGAGTCCGGAGGGGTACGTCGGTGACGGGCTTCAGGAACTCATGAGAGATTCGCATTGTGAGAAACTGGATCGGGTCATGACGCGCGTCCGGACGACAGCGGCCGTTCTCCTCGGGATGCTCCTTCTCCTGGGACAGGCTCTTGCCGCGCGCGCGGACTGCTGCTCGCCGCTCGACACCGCAGGCCCCGACGTCGCGGCCGCCGGCTGCTGCGGGCACTGTCCGGCGCAGCTCGCGCCGACACAGGAGCCGGCATCGACGACCGTCAAGGCGGCGCCTGTGCAGGCTCCGGCCCTCGCTGGACTCGTTGCGCCATCCATCGTCGCTTCCGTCGCGATCGCCGATCGCTCCGCCCCGCTCGATCCCTCGCCTCCGGCGCCGTCCTCTTCCCGCGTGGCGCCGCTGCGCCTCTAGACCGCTCCCCGGGTCCACGTGACGGTCCGCGGACGAGACGTCCGCAGGGGAGAGGAGCTATTTCAAATGGGTCGTTGGTTTCTGGCGCTCGCGCTCGTCGCGAGCGCGGCCGTGTCTCGCGCACAGGAGAGCGAAGTCCTGTCGAATCCGGATCCCATGGCCGAGATGGAGGCCATGGAGCCGATGCCGCACTGGATGGTGATGTACCACGGGTACGCATTCCTGACGGGTGACTTCCAGGGCGGGCCCTCGGGCGACAACCAGTTCGAGTCGCAGAACCATTTCATGCTCTTCGCGATGCGGGAATGGCTGGGCGGCAAGCTCTCGCTGCTGGGCACGTTCACGCTGGAGCCCGCGACGATTCCGCCCGCCGGAAGCCCCGAGCTCTTTCAGCGGGGCGAGACCCACGACGGCGTCCTCCTGATCGACCGCCAGCATCCGCACGATTTCTTCGTCGAGCTCGCGGCAGCCTGGGAGAGAAGCGTGGCGCGCGACCTCAAGCTGCGCCTCTACCTCGCGCCGGTCGGCGAGCCGGCTCTCGGACCGGTTCCGTACGTGCACCGGTTGTCGGCGTCGGAGAACCCGATGTCGCCGCTCTCCCACCATAATCAGGACGCGACGCACATCACGTACGACGTCATCACGCTCGGAGCGTCCACGTCCTTCGCCACGCTCGAAGGATCCGTCTTCCACGGCGCGGAGCCGGACGAGAATCGCTGGAATATCCAGGCCGGGCCGCTCGACAGCTATTCCGGCAGGCTCACGCTGCGGCCGGCCGCCGGCTGGTCGATGCAGGTTTCCGCCGGACATCTCGAGCATCCCGAAGCCGTCGAGGAAGGCAACCAGACACGTGCCACGGCATCGGTGACCTACGAGAGGACGACGCCGGACGGCTTCGTCGCGGTCACCGCCGCGACCGGACGCAACCGTCTGTCGGACGGCGAGGTCGAGTGGGGGACTCTCGTCGAGGCGACCTGGAAATTCGCGGGCTGCAACTTCCTCTGGGGCCGCGTCGAGGCGGTGGACCGCGACATCTACGAGCTGACGTACAAGCGCCAGCGGCCCGAGGACGTGCCGGCGCAAAGAACGCGCGTCTATAGCGGTTCGATCGGATACACCCGCGACTTCGTCGTGTGGCCGAAAGTCGAGACGGGCCTGGGCGCCGGGGTGACCTTCTACGGGTTCGATTCGAGGCTGGATTCGGTGTACGGCAAGACGCCGGTCTCTTGGCTGCTCTTCGGACGGATCCGCTTCGGGGGTCACCTGGGCGGCATGGAGATGGATCACGGCATGTCGCACGAAGGGCATTAGCATCGAGGCCGTGGAGGTCGAGGTTGTGGGCGTAGTCGATCCGGTCTGCGGAATGACCGTGATTCCGGGCCAGGCCCCGGGCGGTTCGTTCTCGTGGAAGGGACACGAGTACCATTTCTGCAATCCTGGCTGCCGCGAGAAGTTCGCCGCGGACCCGGAGAAGTATCTGGCGGCGCGCTCCGCGGCGGTGCCCGCCCCGGTCGAGCCCTCCGGCGCGAAGATCGAGTGGACCTGCCCGATGCACCCCCAGATCGTGCGCGACGCGCCGGGCGCGTGCCCGATCTGCGGGATGGCCCTGGAGCCCCGCACCGTCACCGCCGAGGAGGTCGAGAACCCGGAGCTGACCGACATGAAGCGGCGCTTCTGGATCTCGGCCGTACTGACCGCGCCGCTCCTTCTCCTGGCGATGGGACACATGGTGCTGGGATTCGGGTTCCTCCACGGGATCTCCGCGCGAACGCGTTCGCTGCTGGAGCTGGCGCTGGCGACACCGGTGGCGGTCTGGGGGGCGTGGCCGTTCTATCAGCGGGCCGTCGCTTCGGTGCGCAGCCGCAGTCTCAACATGTTCACGCTCATCGGTCTCGGCATCTCGGTCGCGTACGGCTACAGCGTCGTCGCGGCCCTGGCTCCGGGAATCTTTCCTCCGTCGTTTCGAGAGCCGGACGGATCGATCGGCCTCTACTTCGAGCCGGCGGCCGCCATCACGACGCTGATCCTCCTCGGCCAGGTGCTCGAGTTGTCGGCGCGCAGCCGCACGGGAGCCGCGGTGCGCGCGCTGCTGCGTCTGGCGCCGGCGACGGCGCGGCGAGTGCGCGACGACGGAGCCGAAGAGGACGTTCCCCTGGATAGCGTGCACGTCGGCGACCGGCTCCGCGTGCGGCCGGGAGAAAAAGTCCCAGTGGACGGCGTCGTGCTCGAGGGCAGGAGTGCGGTGGACGAGTCCATGATCACGGGCGAGTCCATTCCGGTCGAGAAGAAGCCGGGCGACCGCGTCATCGGCGCGACGGTCAACGGCAACGGGACGTTCCTGATGCGCGCCGAAAGAGTCGGCGCCGAGACGCTGCTTTCGCGGATCGTCGCGATGGTGGCCGAGGCGCAGCGCAGCCGCGCGCCGATCCAGCGCCTTGCGGACGTCGTGTCCGGCTACTTCGTGCCGATCGTCATCGCGGTCGCGGCGCTGACGTTCGCGGCGTGGGCCTTCTTCGGGCCGGAGCCCCGGCTGGCCCACGCGCTGGTCAACGCCGTGGCGGTCGTGATCATCGCGTGTCCGTGCGCCCTCGGTCTCGCGACGCCTCTGTCGATCACCGTCGCGACCGGAAAGGCGGCAGGGCTGGGAATTCTCTTCCGCAATGCCGAAGCGATCGAGACACTGAACAAGGTGGACACGCTCGTCGTGGACAAGACCGGAACGCTCACCGAGGGCAAGCCAAAGCTCGAGGCGATCGTTCCGGCGCCAGAATTCGGCGACGCCCAAGTCCTGCGTCTTGCGGCGTCGCTCGAGCGGGGGAGTGAACATCCCCTGGCCGCGGCGATCCTGGAGCGTGCCGCCGGGGTGGCGATCGCCGAGGTCCGAGACTTCCGCGCTCTGCCCGGCAAGGGCGTGCGCGGAACGGTCGAGGGCCGCGCGGTGGCTCTGGGAAACCGGGCGCTGATGGAGGAGCTGGGCGTGGCGGACGCGGGACTCTCCGAGCGGGCGGATGCGCTGCGGAGGGACGGCCGCACGGTGATGTTCCTGTCGGCGGACGGTAAGCTCGCGGGCCTCCTGGCCGTCGCCGATCCGATCCGCACCAGCACGCCCGATGCCGTCCGCGCGCTGCGCGAGGAGAGAGTTCGCGTCGTCATGGTGACCGGAGACGGCCGCGCCACGGCGGAAGCCGTCGCGAAGCGGCTCGGGATCGAGGACGTGGCCGCCGAGGCGCTGCCGGACCAGAAGCGGGAGATCGTCCGGCGCTTTCAGGACGAAGGGCGCGTCGTGGCGATGGCCGGAGACGGAATCAACGACGCGCCGGCGCTGGCGCAGGCCGACGTCGGGATCGCAATGGGGAGCGGGACCGACGTCGCCATCGAGAGCGCCGACGTCACGCTGGTGAAGGGGGATCTCTCCGGTATTGCACGCGCGCGGCGACTTTCGGCCGCCACGATGCGCAACATTCGACAGAACCTCTTTTTCGCCTTCGTCTACAACGTGCTGGGGGTGCCGATCGCGGCGGGAGTCCTCTATCCCTTCTTCGGACTGCTGCTCTCCCCCGTGATCGCGGCGGCTGCGATGAGCCTCTCGTCGGTCTCGGTCATCGGCAATGCGCTGCGGCTTCGGTCGGTTCGCGCCTGACGGTCGAGCCGAGCATTCGCTTCAACAGCTCTTCGATCTCGGCGCGTGTGGCGCGGAGCTTCGGTGCGCCGTCGAGCAGGTCTCGTGCCTCGACGGGGTACCAGTTGCGACGGCTTCGATCCGAGAGGCCGATGACGTCGAGGGGAGAGATGGCCTCGGCGATGCGGTCGGACAGCTTCGCCCTCGATTCCCGTTCGAGCGCGTCCGCGCAGATCCGGGAAAGCGCCGGGCCGAAGACGGCATGGTCGTTGGAGAGGAAGGATCCGGCGAGGTCCGAGCGGTCCAGGCGACGTGCCGCCTCGGCGAAGCTCGCGGCCGCGAAGTAGAGCTTCGTCAGCTCGGCAAAGACCGGGAATTCCCCGAAGCTCGCAAAAAGAGCGGCGACCAGCCGGCCCGCTGCTGCGGCGTCCTGGAGCGTGCGCCGCGCGTCGCTTTCGAGGCGGTCCGCGAGCGCCGGCGTTCCCCAGGACGCTTCGACCGTGGCCGCCAGCCGTTCGATGCCCAGCAGTGTCAGGGGGAAGCCGGTCGAGAGGATGGGATCCACGAATGCCGCCGCGGAAGGGAGCATCGTCCAGACGGTTCCGGCCGCGCCATGGCTCCGGAATGGAAGGGGCCGGTGATGCACGAACGGCAGGAGCGGCCGAGAGCGCGCGAACTGTTCGCGGACGGTCGGCAGCCGGTCGAGGAGACGTTGCCACGCCGGCGCACCCTCGGCGAAGCCGAGCTCGCGCGCGAGTCCGGGTGTGGCGGCCACGCCGGCGCTGGTCACGCCATTGTTGAAGCGGAGGACCCAGATCCAGCCTCCCTCGAACACGTGGTGCACCGCGGCGTCGTCGCACGGGTACGGAGGCGTCTCCGCAGAGCGGAAGATCCCGAGGTCTTCGAGCCGCTCGACGTCCGAAAAGTGAGTGTAGAGACCCTCCGTAGCCGGAAGCCCCTCGAAGGTTTCCTCGCCGAGCCCGAGCGAGCGATGGAGGAAGCCGCGGGGTCCCGACGCGTCCACGACCAGTCGCGCGCGGATGCGCCTCCGGCATCCATCGCGAACCGTTTCCAGCTCGGCGCCGCCGTTCTCGAAGCGGACGTCTTCGATCCTGGTCCGGTCGAGGTATTCGACTCCCTCGCGCCCGGCCTCGCGCACGAGGAACTGGTCGAAGTCCGGCCGGTACCAGTGTGTATCGGCGACCTCGTCGCACGGGCTGGCCGCGACGAGCAGCTGATCCGAACGGTCCTCGTATGCCGTGAAACGGTGGCCGGCGCGGTGGCCGTAGAACGTGAAGCCGCGCTTCAAGCCGCAGCCGATCTCGGGATACGCGCGTTGCCAGGTCCCCCAGGCGGAGAGGAGGGAGATGCGGGGAAGCGAGTAGCGCTCGCACAGCGCTTCGAGCAGAAGATTCGCCAGAGGCGAGGAGGACTCGCCGATCGCAAACCGTGGGTGCGTGCCGCGCTCGAGCAGGACGACGGATCTCCCGAGCCGCGAGAGACAGAGAGAAGTCAGCGAGCCGCCGAAGCCGGATCCGACGACGGCGACGTCGAAATCGTGGTTCACGCCCGGGCCTCCTGGCAGCGGCCGCAGGCGACAGGAGGTGCGATCGCTTGCATTCGATTCATCGCCGAGAGCCGCGCCGAACGCCGGCCGAAACATCCGCGGCACGCCGAAAACGTCTCGAGGTCCCAGAGATCGGCGAAGACCAGCCCGCGGCGGAGCTCGAGTCCCGCCGCCAGCGCGTTTTCGAGGAGTTCGAGACGAGGCGGCTCGAAGTCGCGGCTGGCCGCGAGCGCGTCCATCGCGCCGTTGCCCGAGCGTGTCGGGATGATCGAGACGGCGCGCGCGCCGCATTCGAACGCGAACTCGACGGCCTCGGTCGTCCAGCGCAATTGCTCCGAGGCCTCGACCCACGGCAGTCCCGCCAGCACGAAGGCGCGCAATCCGATGCGGCGAGAGCAGAGGCGGCCGGCCGCCTCGCGAAACGACGCGAGCGTCATCCCCTTGTTCAGCCGGGCGAGGACCTCGGGTTGGACCGTCTCCAGTCCCATCGCAACTTCCAGGCGTCCGGTCCCAAGGCGTTCGGCAAATTCGAAGCAGCGCTCTCGCACGAACGCGGGGTGCGACTCGACGACGACGCGCTCGAATCCGGCGAGGAGCTCGGCGATCCGGTCGTCTTCGGCGGGCGGGATCGCGCGCGGATCGAAGAAGCTTCCGGCGTTGTAGAGCTTGATTCGCCGTGCCGGCGGAAGCTCCGAGAGTGCGTTCGTAATCTGCGCCGTGACGGCTCCATCCCGGGTGTCTTCTTCGAGCGTGTTCTTCCAGAGATCGCACATCAGGCATCGCCACGGGCATTCGCGGTTGGTCAGGAGAAGCGTGGCGACGGTCGCAACCCCGCCCGCCTCGGTGGCCTCCTCTTCGACGAAGGCTCCGTAGGCGCGCCGCGGGTCGAGGGTGCGGCGGCTGCCGCGAAGGCTTTGGATCCAGCGGTCGCGCTCGCCCGCCGTCTCGGGATAAGCGGCGGACGGGGCGTTAAGCGTAGAGCGAATGGAAGTGCGACCGATAGTCGGCCTCCCGGTGCATCCTCCGCGCGCCTTCCGCCGGTCCGACCCCGTCCTGGAATCGGCGCTTGGGATAGACGGGCATCCGGAGACCCGTGATCGCCTCGACGCCGCTCGCCACGATCTCGCCCTTGAGGCGGTAGAGGCGGTCGACGTCGTGGCCGGTCAGCTCCGCGAAGGGGACCGCCGCCGCGAGCTCGACCAGGCGCGGCCGAAGGAACGGGCTGAAGCCCTCGAATCCGTAACGTCGCAGCGGAGCGTACGTGCGCGTGCACGAGCGGCTCTGTCCTCCGGTGTACGTCAGAGAGTGCTTGAGTTTCCCCACGCCCCATCCCTCCTGGTAGAGAAGAGGGTTGGCGATGACGCTCTTGATCGTGACCTCACCGTTTTCCTCGAGGGGATAGTCCTTGAGGTTCTCGTCTCCGCCGTCGCCGTCGAGCAGAAAGCGCCACTCCGGATAACGGTCGCGGATTCCGTGAGCGAGCGCGAGCCCCGCCGCGGCGGCTTCGACGTCGAGAGGCTTGTAATCCTCGACGACGCGCACGGCCTCGAAGGGATCGAGGCGCTCGGGCACGGTCTCGATCGGTTCCAGAAAGAACTCGAGCGACAGCTCGCCGAGGAACCGCCGTGCCTGCGCGAGGTCGCGGCCTTCGCCCGCCGAAAGCGTGAACGCCTTGAGCCTCGACGGGCTCTGTCCGAGCCGGCGAAGCACGTGGTACGTCACCAGGAACACCGCGCCGCTGTCGACGCCTCCCGAGAAGCAGACGCCGACGGGCTCCCGTGTCGGAATCGCCTCCAGCCAGTCCGCGATCTCGTCGGCCAGAGCGCCGACGTATCGGCGGCCGATCTCGGGGACGTCCGCAGGCAGCGTCGCGGTCGAGGGCTCGAGGAAGCGCATGTGGGTCGCGTCGGGATCGGGGCACCCGATCAGACGCAACGTCGTGACGTGGTGCGCCGGGACCATGCGCGTGTAGGTCGGATGAAACTGTCCGGAGAGTCCGACGCTCTCGAGGTAAGCGCGAATCGCGTCGATCCGGTCGGCGGCGACCAGCATCGGGCCGTCGATCTGCTTGGCGAGGAAGTAGCGCAGCGGGCGGTCGAGCGAGCGCGCCATCCGCACGGTCTCGCCGTCGACCGCGACGAGCGCGTAGGAGCCCGCGATCGCGCGGACCTCGCCGGGATCTCCTCGCGCGACGCGCGCGCGCGCCTCTTCCAGCGCGACGCCGCGCAGACGGTTCGAGGACGGGTCGGTGAGATCGACGACGCGCTGGATCGGACGCTGCATCGGCACCCTCGCACCCGAGATCCTACTGGATGGAGACAAACTCCGTTCGATCCCGTAAAATATGAAAAATGTCAGCCAGGCCATCCGGTGTTCCGGCGAAAGCCGAGGGTCTGGCCGACGGCGGGACCCTCACCGCGCTCATCGCCTCGGCGCGCCCCGAGCAGTGGGTCAAGAACCTCGTCGTCTGCCTCCCGTTCCTGTTCGGCCGCGGCCTCTCCACGCCGCGCGGCTGGTGGCTGGCCGCGGCGGGCTTGATCGTCTTCTCCGCGATCGCCAGCGGGATCTACATCGTCAACGACGTCATGGATCGGGAGCGAGACCGCGCTCACCCGATCAAGAAGAACCGGCCCCTGGCTTCCGGGCGGCTCCCGGTCGGAACGGCCACGGTCGCGGCCATGGCCTTCGAGGTCGTCGGATTGTCCGCCGCGTTCCTGCTGTCCTTCGACTTCGGCCGCTGGTGCGCGATCTACGCCTGCCTGATGCTCGCGTACTCCCTCATCCTGAAGCGGATTCCCTTCCTCGAGGCCCTGATCGTGGCGGGGGGAATGCCGCTGCGGGCACTGGCGGGGGCGGCGCTCGCGGGACTCGAGCCGTCCCCGTACCTGATGGGCTGCGCGTATCTGCTGGCGCTGTTCCTGGTGGCCGGCAAGCGGCAATGGGAGTTCCGCAATGCCGGATATCGCTCGGCGTCGGAGCACCGTCCGGCGCTGTCGGCATATCGCGAAGAAGGACTGGACTACCTGTTCATCGTCACGGCGCTGACGACGGTCGCGGGCTACGCGGCCTACAGCGTCGCGCCGCCGACCCTCGCGCACTACGGGGGCAAATCGCTCGCCCCGACGGTGCCGTTCGTCGTTCTCGGGATCGCCCGCTACGTGCGACTGGTCTACCGGCGCGGCGGAGGAGGGAGCCCCACCCAGGCGCTTCTGACGGACGATCCTTGGCTGCTCTTGATCGTCGTCGGCTGGGTCGCGACGGCGGGATGGATCATCTATGGCCGGTGAACGGAAGCCGGGGGACCCCGCGGTCCCCCGGACCCCCCCGGGAGTTCCTCCGGAGCCGCTGCGCGAGGCGGGATCGCGGGCCCGCACGCCCGACGGCCCGCGGATCCCGCAGCCCAACGTCCGGCTGGGCGTCGGCTTCCTCGCCTACAACGAAGAGGATCTGATCGCGAAGACCGTCGAGGAGGCGGTCACGTCGCTCTCGGCGATTCCGAACCTGACCTGGCACGTGGTCGTCGTCAACGACGGCAGCCGCGATCGCACCGGCGAGATCGCCGAAGAGCTGGCCAAAAAGGACCCGCGCGTCTCGGTCGTCCACCACGACGGCAACAAGGGGTACGCCGTGGCCACAGAGACGGCGCTTCGCAACGTGCCGGGCGAGGTCGTGATGGTCGTGGACGGGGACGGCCAGCACACGATGGCCGACGCGCCGCTCTTCCTCGAGGCCATCGACAAAGGCGCGGACGTCGTCTTCTGCTGGAAGAAGATCCGCTACGACGGCGCCGGCCGGAAGATCCTGTCGATGGGTCTGCGGGTGCTCTCGCACTGGATCCTGGGCTCGCCGCTCCACGACATCAACGCGGGCTGCCGCGCCTTCCGCAAGGACGTCGCCCGGCGGATCGAGATCAAGCACCGCATCAATTTCGTCGGCGACGAGATCTATGCCCGCTGCCGCATCGCCGGGTGGACCGTCGCCGAGGTCATCGTCCGCCACTTCCCGCGCGAGGCGGGCAAGTCCATCCACCGTCCGTTCAAGATGCTGGGTACGATCCTCCGCGTGATCCGATACCTCTTCGACCTGCGCTCCGAGATGAAGCACAGCGAAGCCCTGCGCCGCCTGGTCGCGAAGAAGACGACGTGAGCGGCGGCACCGTCATCCTCGGCGCAGGCCCGACCGGCCTCGGCGCGGCGTATCGCCTCGCCGAGCGCGGCCAGACCGACTACGAGATCTTCGAGCGCGCCGGTGAAGTCGGAGGCCTCGCGACGAGCTTCCGCGACCCGAAGGGATGGACCTGGGACGTCTCGGGCCACATCATCTTTTCCGGCTACAAGTATTTCAACGACTTCCTCGCGAAGGCTCTCGGCAAGGACGGCGTGCGCTGGATCGACCGCGAGAGCTGGATCAAGTTCGAGGACCGCTACGTCCGTTATCCATTCCAGAACCACCTTTCCTCGCTTCCCGAGAAGGCGATGCTGGAGTGCCTCATCGGCCTGGTCGAATCGCAGACGATCGACAAGGACCGGGCCTTCCACAACTTCGCGGAGTGGGTGCAGGTGAAGTTCGGCGCCGGCGTCGCGAAGCACTTCATGGCGCCGTACAACTTCAAGGTCTGGTCCACGCCGCTCGAGCGCATGGGCTTCTACTGGATCGCCGAGCGCGTGGCGGTCGTGGACTGGCGCAAGGCCATCGAGACAACCGTGGTCCCGAAGACCACCGACTGGGGTCCCAACGCCAAGTTCGGCTATCCCGCCAGGGGCGGGACGCTCGGTCTCTGGAAGGCGGTGCTTCCGTTTCTGGGCGACCGCGTCCGGTACCACAAACGCATGGTCTGCGTGGACGAAGAGAAGCGCGAGGTCGCGTTCTCGGACGGCTCCGCGCGCTCTTACGACCGTCTCCTGACGACGCTGCCGCTCGAGGCCTTAGTGGCGCGCTTGAAGCACGCTCCGGAGAAGGTCCGCGCGGCGTCGAAGAAGCTCCTCTTCAACCGCCTCTTCTCGGTCGGCATCGGCCTGCGCCGGCCGTGCCCGTCGGACAAGAACTGGATCTACTTCCCCAACCCGAAGACGCCGTTTTACCGGATGACGTACCTGTCCAACTATTCGCCGGACATCGTTCCTGGGGGCGACACCAGCCGCTACTTCGCGATCCTGACCGAGACCACGTATTCGCGATTCAAACCGCTGCCCGAGGGCGACTTCGCCGGAGCGGTCGTCGAGGGCCTGATCGACGAGGGGATCCTGGAGCCGTCGGATCGCAAGCTCATCGAGACGAAGTTCCTCATCCATGCCGCCCACGCGTACCCGATCCCGTCGGTCGACCGCAACGAAGCGCTCGACGTGATCCACGCGTATCTGGAGCCTCGGGACATCTTCTCGCGGGGCCGTTTCGGGTCCTGGAAGTACGAGATCGGAAACCAGGATCACTCGCTGATGCAGGGCGTGGAGCTCGTCGACCGCTGGCTGGACGGAAGCGAGGAGAAAGTCTTCCGCAGCTAGCCCCAAAATCCGTCGTTTCGACGCGTGTGACGTCGCACACACGCACGCCCTGCTACACTCGATCCGAGTCAATCAACCAAAACTGAGTACGGAATCTGCGCATCCACGGGCGGGAGCTCGCGGAGCGCCCAACGAAAGGAGTTCGCGTGCGCGGACTAAGGATCGCTCTTCTCGGATGCGTCGGCCTCGGTCTCGGGTTGTCCGGTGCCTCGGCTCAAGAGCTTCCCGGCGGCAGGGCGATCGCAGCGCCCGCTGTTTCTGCGTCGCCGTCGCCAACCGGCGGAAACAAGTTGGACACCTACGGCACGAGCTTCCTCAACTATCAGCGGATCGGCGTCTCGGAGTTCACGCCGGCGGACTCCTCGATGACCTGGTCGGACATCGGCTACTTCTCCCTGGCGTGGGGACGATATCCGACGAATGCCAACGGCCTCGGCTCATTCATTGCGACGCCGCACCTGCCCTCCGGAGCTCTGGTCTATGCCGTCGAGTTCGACTATTGCGACACGAACGCCTCTTCCGACATCTCCTTCACTGTTCAAACCCAGGATTACTTGGGGCAGAACGACCAGTTTGCGGGGACCGCCACGAGCAGCGGTTCGGGCGGCTGCGGTTTCCAAGTAGCCACCCTGTCGACGCCTTTCGAGATCGACAACAACTTCAATCAGATCGTCCTTCTCGCGCAATTGCCCGCGCAGGACGGGAGCCTCTCCCTCTCGGGCGCGATCGTGCGGTACAAGCTCCAGGTCAGCCCGGCCCCCGGCACGGCGACCTTCCCCGACGTTCCGACATCCGACTTCGGCTTCCAGTACGTCGAGGCTCTCGTGGCCTCGGGGATCACGGGCGGATGTGGCGGCGGCCTCTACTGTCCCGACGCCCCGGTCACCCGTCGGCAGATGGCGATCTTCATCGCCAAGGCGCTCGGCCTGCACTACAACTGAACCCCTCCCGAGACTCGATCGCGGCCGGCCTTCGGGCCGGCCGTTTTTTTGTCGACGAAAACGCGGTTCAGCGCTCGACGTAATAGCTGACCCAGTCGCGGTCCGGATTGACCTGTCTCCAGACCTTCTCC
>JBKOVK010000198.1:0-2368 GCA_046724475.1 Acidobacteriota bacterium
GCCCGACAGCCGCTGGAAGACGGCGCGGAGCTCCCGCACGGCCGCACGCGACAACGCGCTGCGCGCCTCGCTGGCGAGCGCCTGAATCCGGTCCCGCACGCGCCAGGACTGGAGGAAGGAGAACGAGAGCACCGTCATCGGCGCCGTCAGCGGCCAATCGGCGTCGAGGTCGTCGACGTAGCGGCGCAGGGCCTGCTCCGCGCGGATCTCCTCGCCGAGGATCCGTTCCCACGGAATTCCCAGCGCCTCGGCGCGGCGAACGACCTCGGGCCGGTCGTCGGGCGCAATCGCCGGCGCGGCACCATCGAGCGCGGACGCGTCCGGAGCGGGCCGCCACGGCGGAAGCACGGCGAGCTTTCGCCGCGAGAACGGCGAGACCCACTCGGCGGCGCGCTCGTTGCTCGACATCGATTCGAGTGTGGGTTCACGAGTGGTCTTGCCTCAATAGCCAATCGAGAGGAAGTTACTATGACCACTCCATCCGGAAATCGCGACCGCGATTCAAAAAAAGAAAACGCGCCGCAATCAATTTTCTGGAGGCGGCGCGAATCGGCGAACGCTCAACGCGATCGGCAGGCCGACGCACACGAGGTGGATGAGCAGTTGCCGAAGAGTCAGCCGGGGAATTGAACGATCGAACTCCGTCAAGTAGAGCGAATTGAGAATCGGGACCAGAGGAATGACGACGCGATACATGACGATCCAGACGACGGCGCCGTAGAGCAGCCCCGCGGGCACGGCCCATTTCGTGAGCGCGGCAAACCGGCGGCTCAACAGGTAGAACACCGCCGTCCAGAAGAACGCGATCGAAAAGTGCAGCAGCAACCCGAGGAACGCGCTGGCCGCTCCACCGCGATAGCTTGCGGCCCCCAGCACCGCTTCCGCGATGCCCTGCAGAACGCGGCCGGGTGGAATCTTCCGCAACGTCCACGCGAAGTAGAACGCCGACGAGATGTCGAGCGCTCCGCAGATCAAGCCGCCGAGGACGATCGCTTTTCGAGCCGAGCTCTCCATGGCCGAGCAGTGTCGGCGCCGCGGGGCGACCTCGCAATAGCCATTCCGCCAACGGCGGAGATGACCATTTTCGCGACGCGCCGCTAGCTCATCTCGTCCCACGCCGCGGCCGCATTCTCCTTGAAGCGCTCGCCGTAGCCGTCCCAGGCCTTGTAGGCCGGCAGGTCGAGCGTCTTCAAGAACTCTTCCTTGCTCTTGCCCGCCGCCTTCGCCTTGCGCGCCGCGTCCACCACGTCGGAGACGTACTGCCGGAAGGTCTTCAGGCCCGCGAGATCGGTGACCTCGCCGTGGCCCGGAATGATCTTGACGTCCGGCGGGACGCTGGCGATGACCTTGTCGATCGCGTCGATGTAGCCGCGCGCCGAGCCGCCGGCCTGGACGTCGATGAACGGGATGACCTTGAAGAAGAAGAGATCTCCCATGTGGAGCACGTTGGCCTTCTGGAAGTAGGCGACGCTGTCCCCGTCGGTATGCGCGGGAGGCGTGTGCCAGAGACGGATCGTCTCGTCGCCGACGTGGATCCGGACCTCGGACTCGAACGTAATGACCGGCGCCGCAATCTCCTCAACTTTCACCTTCTTCGCCCACGCGATGGCGTCTTCCAGGAACTGGATGTCTTCGGCGTTGCCCTTCTTCTTCGCATCCTCGAGGTACGCGGGGTACTCCTTCAGGATCGTCTGCGGAGATTCCAGCATGCGTTTGCGGACGTTGTCGTGGGCGATGATCACGGCGAACTGCTTGAAGGCGTCGTTGCCGCCGGTGTGATCCGCGTGGTGATGGGTGTTGAGGAGATACTTGATCGGCTTGTCCGTCACGCCCTGGATCTGCTTGACGACGCCGGGGCCCAGCTGGCGGATCTGCGCATCGACGACCAGGACGGCGTCCGGTCCAACCAGGAAACCGACGTTGCCTCCTCCGCCGTAGAGGACGTAGACGCCGCGCGAAAGCTCCTGCTTGCGAAAGATGTCGTCGGCCTTGCGCTCGTGGTGGTCGGGCGTGGGAGTCGGCTTCGGCTGGGCCAGACAAAGAGTCGGAAGAAGGAGCAGGGCGGCTCCCGGAAACGCATTCCGCATCGAATCCTCCTTGAGTCCGACGCTATCCCGTGGCCGGCGCTTCGGAAAGAGAATTCGGACCGGGACGCGTCGCGGCGCGCGCGAAGAGCGCCGACGGCAGGCCGACCGTCAGGGCCTGGCTGACGAGACTGTGCAGGAGCAGCCAGGGATCGACCGCCTGTGAGTGGGGCGCCGCCGAGAGCGGGATGACGACGAATTGCATGACGAGGTGGACCGACGCTCCGTAAGCCGGGCCCCATTCCACGGGGTGTTGGATGAGCGCGGGAAAACGGCGGCTCGCC
>JBKOVK010000343.1:0-31482 GCA_046724475.1 Acidobacteriota bacterium
TGCTTGCCCTGGAATGCGCCGAGGGACTGCGCGGCGGCGAGCGTCTTCCCGTAGACGCCGTTGATGGGCCGCTCCGGAGCGCCGGAGTGATCGTGCAGTCGGACCGAGGTTCCGTCGGGGCCTAGGAGGGCGACGGAGAGCTGGCGCGGATCGGCGTGATCGATCTCGACCACCGCCTGAAGGCTCGCGAGCGTTCCCGTGAAGCCGGAGACTGTCGCCGTCGCCGTGGCCGAGCCGGTGCCGTCGGGGATCGCCACAGGAGTTCCGTCGAAGGCGGCGAAGGAAGCCGGCGTGGCCTGCACGGCGGCGAGCGCGTCGATGCGCGGCGTCAGGACGCCGCTCTTGGGATCCGACACGGGGCGGCCTGTGGCCCGCAGAAGGCTTCCGACCTCCGCCGCCCCGATGCCAGGCCGAGCCTGCTGCACGAGCGCAACGGTTCCGGACACCGATGGAGCCGCCGCGGAGGTGCCGTGGAACTGGCCGACCGAGCCGCCGAGCGTCGGAACGATCCAGAAGGCGCCGGGAGCCAGCAACGACAGGTCCGGGGCGGAGTTGGAGAAACAGACGACGGTGTCGGGACTGACCGGCGCGTCCGTGCACAGCGTGCCTCCGGCGCCTCCCTGCCAGGCCACGCTGGAGTAGCTGTCGGGATAAACGGCTCCGGCCGAGAGCGCGGTCGAGAGGCAGGCCGGTTCCGCGATCGCGTTGTCCAGGCCCTCGTTGCCGGCGGATGCGACGAACACCATGCCCGCCGCGTTGGCGGCCTGGACGGCCGTCGCGTATTGCGGTAGCGCGTCGTCGCAGTAGCCGTGATCGCGCCCGTCGGTCGGAATGCCTCCGAAGGACAGGTTGATCACACCGATGTCGTAGGCGTCGCGGTTCGTGACGGCCCAGTTGATCGCCGCCAGGATGTCGGAGTCCTGCGCCGTTTCGCAGGTTCCGGAGTGGACGATCTTGACGGCCACGATGTGCGCGCCCGGCGCCACGCCGGTCGGACCCGCGGCGACTGAAGCCACCGACGTGCCGTGTCCCTCGCAGTCCATCGGATCCGCGTCGCCGTCGCCCAGGTCCACGCCTCCCACGACTTTCGCGTTGGGAAACGCGGCGCCGCCGAGGCCGGCCACGGTGTAGTCCACGCCGGTGTCGAGAATGGCGATCGACCGGCCCGAGCCGTCGAAGCCGAGGGCGTTGACCGCGTCGCTGCGGATGAGCGTCTGGGCGGATTGGGGTGACGAGGACGGGTACGGATGCCGGGCGCGATCCAGCGTAATCCAACTCACGTCGGTGCGGCGGGCGAGGGAGAGGACCGCGTCGCGGGTCGCGCGCGCCGCCAGCACCGGGAAGTTCTCGTAGCGACGGCGCACCTGCAGTTTCTCGGCGCCGACTTCCCGCGCCAACCGATCCTGCGCGGCCAGGCGCTTCGCGCGGCGCTCGGTTTCTTTCCCGTCATGCGAAGCGGCGGCCTTTCCGTAGGGAATGCCGTCCCGCACGCCCACGATCACGTCGAAAGCCGCGTCTCCCCGCTCCAGCGCTGCGCGGACCGCGGCGTCGGCCCGGGGCGCTTGCTCGGCCGTGATGTTGAGCGCATCCGCCCTGTGCGCCCCGAAACACACCCCGGCGAGCAAAAGCGCGGCGAGGCGTTTTCGCATGCAGCCTGCAACAGTCGGGAATTGTGCAAATTCCGCTATCTTTGCCTCCGATGCGCGCGATTTTCGCCGACTGTCACGTGGGGCGCCGTCCGGGGGACGAGGGCCCGTTTCTGGAAGCTTTACAGACCGCGCGCCAGCGGGGTGCGACCGCCATCACATTGCTGGGCGACATTTTTCATTACTTCATCGCTCACCCGAAGTTCGAGACCCCCGCGATCTCCCGGTTCCTGGAGGTCGCGCGGGGGCTGTCGGCCGCGGGCGTGCCCGTGACCTACGTCGAGGGAAACCGGGATTTCTTCCTGCGGGGCAGCTATGCCGAGAGCGCGTTCGCCGCGGTGTGCGACGAGCAGACGTTCGAAGCCGGGGGCCGCCGTTTTCTCGCGACCCACGGGGATCTCTTGAACGAGAAAGACGTCCCGTACCGTTTCTGGCGGTTCCTGTCCAAGAACCCGGTCTCGCGGGCGGCGCTGAACTACTTCCCGAAGGAGGCGGCCAACCGCCTCGTCTGGAAGGTCGAAGCGCGGCTCTACCGCTCCAACTTCAAGCACAAGACGCGCCTGCCCGTGGAGTTCATCCGCGCGTTCGCCGAGAAGCGCTTCCGGCAGGGCATCGACGTCCTGCTGCTGGGCCACTTCCACAAGGCCTGGAGCGAGAACGTCGGCGCCGGGAGGGTCGAGATCCTGCCCGCGTTCGTGGAGGAGAAGCGCTGGATGGAGGTCCGGGACGACGGATCCACCGCGCTGGTGTCGCTCTGATTCCCCGGACTTCGGCGTGACGGAGTACCTCGCGATGCCGCCGGCGGAGATGCTCCGGGGCCGCGTGCGCGTGCCGTCCTCCAAGAGCGCGACCAATCGCGCTCTCGTCGCCGCCGCGCTGACGCCGTCGGCGGTGGAGATCCTCGATCCACTCGAGAGCGACGACACAGCGGCCCTGGCGCGATGCCTCGGCGCGATGGGAGCCTCGATCTTTCCGACGCGAAACGGGATCCGCGTCGCCGGCCCGCTCGCCGGCGATCCGGGGCGCGAGATCGTGCTCGACGCCGCAGACTCCGGCACCGCCGCGCGCTTCCTGGCCGCAGTCGCATCGGTCGTGCCCGGACGTTTCCTCCTGACCGGTTCGGCGCGGCTGCAGGAGCGCCCGATGCGGGAGCTCGTCGATGCTCTGCGGAGCGCGGGCGCGCGGATCTCCTATCGAGGCGCGGAGGGGTTTCTGCCGCTCGCAATCGAGGGGCGGGCGCTTCGGAGCTCCGAGATCACCGTCGACGGCTCGCGGTCGAGCCAGTTCGTGTCGGCCGTCCTCCTGGCGGGTCTCGCCGTCGACGGCGGCGTCACGGTGCGCGTGACGGGAACGCCCGTTTCGGCGCCGTACGTGGCGATGACCCTGGAGGCGCTGCGCGACCTCGGCCACGAGGTCCGTTCCGGAGAGACGTTCTCGGTCCGCCGCGGCCCGCGCGCGGCGGCCAGCTACGAAGTGCCCGGAGACTACTCGTCGGCGATTCCGCTGCTGGCCGCGGTCGCGGCGGCCTCCGGCCAAGTCACGCTCGCGGGCCTGCGCCGGGGTTCCGGAGACGCCGACGCCGCCGCCCTTCCGGTGCTCGAGAGAATGGGACTCTCGATTCACACCGGGAGCGAGGGGCTCGAAGCCTCGGCCGAGCGCGCGGCGCCCGCGAAGGTCGACGTCGACGCGAGGCAATTCCCGGACGCGGTGCCGGCTCTCGCGGCTCTCGCCGCGTTCGCGGAAGGGGCCAGCCGCTTCCGGGGGATCGCGCACCTTCGTCTGAAGGAGAGCGACCGTATCGCGGCGCTCGGGCAGCTTCTGCGCGCGGCCGGCGCCGAGGCGCGGGAGGACGCGGACGCCCTGACGGTCGTGGGACCCGCGCGCGGGGATGCAGCGCGCGTCCTTCCCACGTTCCGCGACCATCGCATGGCGATGGCCGCGGCGATTCTCGCGCAGCGCCTTCCCGGAATCCTGATCGAAGATCCCGACTGCGTCGCGAAGTCGTACCCAGGCTTCTTTCGCGATCTCGAAGGACTCCGCGTGCGGGGGCGCTGAGACTGCTTTCCGTCGCGACAATAGATGTGCAGGAGGCTTTGATCGACACACGTGCGGCCGCCGCGTGGCGCGTCCCTTGCCGAGCGGCGGCCGATCGCCGCGTGCCGAGAGAGATTCCTGGAGCTCCTCGCGCTCGAGCACGCGACGCTTCCGTCAATCGTCGACGTCGCGCGCGACGGCGACGCGCTCCTGCTGTTCCGCGCAACCGTCGGCGGACGTCCGGTCCTCGCGGGACAGGTCCCCGCCCGTTTTCGGGCCGCGCTTCTGCTCCAGGCGGCCGCCGCCGCGGCATTCTTCGCTTCCCGCGGCTTTCCTCTGCGTCCGGAGGAGCTCGCGGGCGCGAGCTGGGAAGCCGACGGAGGAGACGCCCGTCTCTGGATCCCGCGCGCCCCCGCGGATGAGACCGAGGCCGCGCCAGGATGCGCCGCGAGCCTCGCGGCCCTTCTCCCGGCGTTGTTTGGCGGCGGCGCGCGACCACGAGGCGTCGCGCGGGACCTGCTCTCGGCGCTCGAGGCTTCGGGAGCCGAGACGCGGCGCGGAGAGCACTGGGTGGCTGCCGTGCTGCGCGCGTTTCCGGAGCTTTCTCTCGACGCTGCGAGGCAAGCGCGCCGGAGATGCCTGGGAGTCGCCGACCCCGCGCTGACGTCTCCCCGGGCGCGCGCGCTCGTTCACAAGGCGCGGGCCCTCGTCTCGGGGCGCGACGCGCGGCTCTTCGAACCGGGAGTGTCGGCGTTTTCTCCGGGGGGCGCGCTGCGGCTGGATCCTCCGCCCTCCGGGCTTTCGGAAGCATGTCGCCGGCTGCGCGCGATCGCGGCCAACGGCGACGGCCGGGGAACCCTATGGGTCGCGGTGGAACCGGAGAGGTGGGATCCGATTTCGCGCCGCGCCTTCGAGACGGTGCGGCTCTCCCTTTCCGATCGCGTCGAGGCGATCCAGGTTGCCGCGAGGCCGCCACTGCCGGCGTCTCCGGCGGAGTGGCGTCGCGCGCTCTGGGCCCCGTGCGGGACGGCGGCCGCCGCGGTGCGCTTCTACGAATGGTTCGCGGCGCAGCCGATTGCCGCCGTCGGGGAAGCGCGCGAACGCATGCGCGGCGCTCTCGCGTCCCCGGGCTGGGCGGCGTTCGTCGTGGATCCGACCGGGGATGCGCCGCTGCCAGGGGGAGGCGCCGAGGCGTCCGCGCCTGCGGTGCGCGAGCGGCGCCGCGAGGCGAGCGAGGATCCGGCTCGCCGCATCGAGCGGCTTCTCGAAGTGCGAGACACGGCGCGCGCGCTCCGCGAGTCCGAGCGTTGGATCGCCGCCTTTCCGGATCGCCCGGTCGAGGCGTGGTTCGGCCTCGCGGCGAGGCTGGCGCCGGCCGTCGGCGGTGAGCGGCTTCCGCCCTGGCTCGAGGCGATCGAAGTCGAACGCGAGATCGCCGGCGGGCGGCCGTCCGATGCCCGCGAACGGATCGAAAAGCTGTCCCGCCGGACGGACGCCGCTCCGTCCATCCGGCGCCGCGCGGAACTGCGAACCGCCGAGGTCCTGTCGCTCCTGGGCCAGCCGTCGGAGGCGGGACGGCGCGCCGCGGCGTGGCGGAGATCGCACCCCGCGGCCCCGGCCTCCGAGAGCGTGCGGTCTCTTCGTCTGGGAGCCCTCGGTTTCTCGCGAGAAGGACGCGCGGACTGTGCGCTCGCGCTCCTCGACGAGGCCGACCGGATCGGAGCCGCTCTGCCGCAGGCGGACCGTCTCGAGACGAGCCTGGCGCGCAGCCGCGTGCTCGCGCTCGCGGGACGATTCGAAGAAGAGGCCCGGCTCTACGAGGAGCTGCGCCCGGCGGCGCTCGCGTCGGGCGACGAGCGGCTGGCGGCGCGCTTCCTGGCCCAGGAGGCGCGCGGCCTTCTCGACCGCCGAGAGCACGCGCGCGCAATCGTTCGGCTCGAGCAGGCGATCGAGATCGCGCGGGACGACCCGTCGGAGAGATGCGAGCTGCTCCTGGACCTCTCGGCGGCGCTCTACCATTCCGGAGAGACGACGCGCTGCGAGCAGGCGATCGCGGAGGCGTTCGCGGGCGCGCAGGCGGCGGGCCGCGAGGACATCGCCCGGATCGCGCGCGCGAATCGCGTCGAGCTGCTCGTCAACCGCGGCTCGTGGGACGAGGCCGGCGCGGAGATCGCGTCTCTCGAAGCCTCGGCGCGCGACGACGCAGACGACCTGCGCCTTCTCGTCGCACTTCACCATCGCGGACGTCTGGCGCTCCGGCGAGGCTTTCTGGATCGCGCCGCCCGCGACAATGCCGAGGCCCGGCGGCTCGCCGCGGCGCTCGGCGACCGGCTGGAGATCGGAGAGCTCGCCCTGGAGGAGGGAGACCGCCTCGTCTACGAGGGCGATCGGGAAGGCGCGCGCCGGGCCTTCGAAGCGGCCGCATCGGCGCCGGCGGACCGCAGCGAGCGCGACTTACTCGCGAGGCTTCGGCTGGAGGAGCTTTCGTGGCCGACACACGACGGGCCTCCCGCCGAGCGGCTCGCGGAGCTCGAGTCGCGATTCCGAGAGCGCCCGTATGAGGCCGCGGAGACGGCCTCGCGCTGGCTGCGTCTTTTCGGCGATTCGGGTGTCCCGCGCGACATCGCGGAGCGCGCCGAACGGATACTGCGCGAATCGGGAGGGGGAGAGCTGGCCGACCGCGTCTTCGGCCGGCGCCTTCCGGCGCTGGATGGAGACAGTCTGCGCGAGATCCGCGCCGCCGTCTCTCGAGCGCTCCACGGCGAGCCCTCGGCTTCGCCGCGGTCGCTGGCTTCTCTCGGAATCGACGGCCTCGCCATCCGGGACTCCGCCGGGCGCCTCGTCGCGTGTGTCGGGGCAGAGCCGCCGGAGTCGGCCGCCTGGCGTCCGCTCGAGGCGGGACGAGCGCGCTACGCGATGGCGCTCTGGCCGAAGGCCGGAGAAGACGTCTTCGCGACAATCGGGCTGCTGCTCGAGACGCTTCTCTATCGCGCGGCCGACGAGCCCGAGCCGACAGACTTTTCCGCCGGCTGGAAGCAGGTCGGCATCGTCACGGCGGACGCCTCGATGGAGGAGCCGTACCGGCGCCTCGTCCGCCTGGCCCCTCAGCCCGTGACGGTTCTGGTGCTCGGCGAATCGGGCTCGGGCAAGGAAGCCGCGGCTCGCGCGCTCCACCGCCTCTCGCCGCGCTCGGCGGGGCCCTTCGTAGCGATCAACGTTCCGGCCATTCCCGAGGCTCTGCTGGAGAGCGAGCTCTTCGGCCACGCGCGGGGCGCCTTCTCGGGAGCCGACCGCGAGCGGCGAGGCCTGCTCGAGGAGGCGTCGGGCGGCACGGTGTTCTTCGACGAGATCGGAGACCTCGCGCCGCCCCTCCAGTCCAAGCTGCTGCGCGCTCTCCAGGAAAAGGAGATCCGGCGCGTCGGCGAGAACCGCGCGCGGCCTTTCGACGCGAGAGTCGTCTCTGCGACCTCGCGGGATCTGGGCCGGGAGGTGGAGGCCGGACGCTTTCGCGAGGATCTCTTCTACCGGATCCACGTCGCGCTGCTGCGGCTGCCGCCGCTGCGCGAGCGAGGCAGAGACGCGCTTCTTCTGGCCCGGCACTTTCTCGAACGCTATGCCCGCGAATACGGGCGCGGGTCGATCGCGCTGGCCCCGGAAGTGGCCGCCGCGATTGGCGCTTATCCCTGGCCCGGCAACGTGCGCGAGCTGCAGAACGCGATGTCCCAGGCGGCGGCGCTTTGCGATCCCGGCGGAGCCGTCGGCCTGACTCTTCTGCCCCGCGAGGTCGCGGGCGCGGGCCGGACCCGCGAGCGGGACGGCCAGGACTACCGCGCTCGCGTCGACGCCCATCGGCGGGACCTGATCGCCGACGCCCTCGACCGTGCCGGCGGAAACCGCACCCGCGCGGCGCGCGACCTGGGCCTCTCGCGCCAGGCGCTCCACTACCTGATCCGTGAGCTGCGGGTGGGAGTGCGCAACGGCCGCCCCTGACGGCGGCTCTATACTCTGCCCTCCGTGATCTCGCTGCTCGACATCGTCGGTCCCGTGATGGTCGGACCGTCTTCGTCGCACACCGCCGGGGCGTGCAGGCTGGCGCGGGTCGCGCGGGCGCTCCTCGAGGAAGAGCCGCGGGAGGCGCGGTTCGAGCTTCACTCCGCCTTCGCCAAGACGATGCGCGGCCACGGTACCGACCGCGCGCTCGCCGCGGGCACCCTCGGGATGGAGGTGGACGATCCGAGGCTCAAGGACGCTCTGGAAATCGCCCGCGAGGGCGGCCTCGTTTTTGCGTTCAAGCCGAAGAACATGGGCCCCGAGGCGCACCCCAACAGCGTGGCCATCCACCTGAAGGGAGACTCGCGGTCCCTGTCGGTTCTGGGTGCGTCGATCGGCGGGGGCATGATCGAGATTCGCGAGGTCGACGGGTTTCCGGTCGCGCTCTCGGCCCGGCATCCGTGTGTCCTCCTGTTCTACGAGGACCGCCCTGGAATGGTGATGCGGGCCTCCGAGATCATCGGACGGCGCGGCATCAACATCGCCTCTATGGAGGTCCTCCGGCGAGGCAAGGGGGATGAGGCGTTCATGCGCGTGGACCTGGATGCGCCCCTCCCTCCGGAAGACGTCGAAGCGTTGAAGCGGATTCCCGGTGTGCGCCGCGTGCACGTGCTCGACCGCGTGGCCGGCGGAGCGCCGATTACATAAAAGACCTGGAGAAACCATGAGCTCTCTCAACACGTTCGCCGAGCTTCTCGAGACCGCCGAACGGACTGGGCTTCCCCTCGACGCGATCTTTCTGGACCAGGAGGCGTCGGAGCGGGAGCTGCCGCGCGAGCGGGTCTTCCAGACCTTCCGGGAACGCTGGGCCGTCATGAAGGATTCGGTCAGGCGGGGACTCGCCGGAGGCCGCTCCTTTTCGGGCCTGGTGGGCGGCGATGCGCGGAAGGTCATCGAGTTCACGCGGGGTGGCGACATCGCCGGCGGCCACCTGGTGGCGCGCGCGATCGCCTACTCGATCGCGGTCCTCGAGGAGAACTCCCGGATGGGCATCATCGTCGCGGCGCCGACGGCGGGAGCGGCCGGCATGGTGCCGGGAACCCTTCTCGCGATCTCCGAGGAGAAGGGCTTCGACGACGAGTTCGCGGCGAGGGGACTGGTCGTGGCGGGCGGCTTCGGGGCTCTCGTGGCGGCGAAGGCCGAGCTCTCGGGCGCCGCCGGCGGTTGCCAGGCCGAACAGGGTGTGGGCGCGTCCATGGCGGCGGGTGCTTTGACGTTCCTCCTCGGCGGCACGCCGCGCGCGTCGGTGCATGCGGCGGCGTTGACGCTCCAGAACACGCTGGGCCTCGCGTGCGACCCGGTGGCGGGCCTGGTCGAGGTTCCGTGCGTCGTCCGCAACGGGTTCACGGCGATGCTGGCGCTGGCCGGCGCCCAGACGGCGCTGGCGGGTGTGGAGAGCGTGATCCCGATGGACGAGGTCGTGGAGGCGATGGTCAAGATCGGCGAGGCGATGCCGCGGTCGCTGAAGGAGACGGCGGACGGCGGACTCGCGATGACGCCCACGGGGTGTCGCATCCGCAACGAGCTCTACCAGATCCGGTGAGCGTGGCGCGGCTGCGCCCTTCGTGGGCGCTGTTGCTCGCCGGCGCGTGCGTCCTCTGTTACGCCAACGGCCTGACGGGCGACTTCACCTACGACGACAAGGCGATCGTCCGCGACAACTTTCGCATCCGCTCCATCAGCCGAGTCGGCGACATCTTCACGACGCAGTATTTCGGCGGGCCGCGCGGCACCGGCACGGCGTATCGGCCGATCCTGCTGCTGTCCTTCGCAGTCCAGTGGTGGATCCATGGGCCGGCCCCCGTGCCGTTTCACGTCGTCAACGTTCTCCTGCACGTCGCCGCGACGCTCCTCCTGGCGAGACTGTTCCTCCGGGTCGGAATCCCGCCGCCTTCGGCGGTCGGCGCCGCGCTGATCTTCGCGGTGCATCCGCTGCACGTCGAGGCCGTCACGTCGATCGTCGGGCGCGGCGAGACTTTGGCGGCGGTCCTGGCCCTCTCCTGCATCCTGCTCGCCCTGCGCTGGGCGGACGGGGGAAGGCGCCGGGGCCGGGCGCTCGCGGCCTCTCTCTTCGCCTACCTGCTCGCGAACCTGACCAAGGAGAGCGCCGCGGTCGTTCCCGCGCTCGTCTTCCTCTTTCTGGCCTGGTCGGCCGAGGGAGGACTCGGCGCGCGACTCCGTGCCGCCTGGAGACGGGGACTTCCCTTCTATGGCGCATCGGCGATCGTCCTGGTCGGAGTCTTCGCTCTGCGGGCGGCGATTCTGGGCGGGGCGCTGCGGAGCAAGAACACGGGGATCTTCCAGCTCGAAAACCCTCTGGCCCCTCTGTCGCCCGTAGCCCGCGCCGCCAACGCCTCCGCGATCTTCTTCCGCTATCTGGGCAGGCTCGTACTGCCTGTGAGGCTGTCGGCGGACGAGTCGGCGTGGTCGCTTCTGGTTCTGACGCCTCATCAACTGCTCTTCCTCGCGGCGCCCGCGCTGCTGGCCGCGCTGTGCGCCGCGGCGGTGTGGCGGCTGCGCGACCGGTCGGTTGCGGCGGTGGGCCTGCTGTTCTTTGTTCTCGCTGCGCTGCCGGCGTCGAACATCCTCTTTCCGACCGGCACGATCTTCGCCGAGCGGCTCGTGTACCTGCCGTCGGCGGGCTTCTGTCTCATCGCGGGAGCGGCGGTCGTCGGCGCCGCCGGACGATTCGCCGAGGTGCCGCTCTCCCGGCTGTCCGCCCTCACCGCGCTCGCGATCGCGTTCGGCGCGCGAGCCGTCATTCGGAACACGATCTGGGACAGCGATCTCGCCCTGTTTGCGAACCTGGTGCGCGAGTCGCCCGCCAGCGCAAAGGCGCACTACGACTATGCGTATGCGTCGGCCGAGACCGGCGAGACCCGTAAGGCGCTCGAGCACTACGCACGCGCGACGGAGATCTTTCCCCGGTACTGGGACGCCTGGGCCGGTCAGGGCCGGATGCGGCGGGCGCTCGGCGACCTCGAGGGCGCCGAGGAGGACTACGCGCAGGCGCTGCGCTGCAATCCGACGTACGAGAACGGCTTTTTCGGGCTCGGGCTCGTGCGCGAGGAGAGGGGCGATACCGCGGGCGCGGAAGAGGCGTACCGCAAGGGCATCGCCTCCAATCCGAAGTCGTTCCCTCTGGCCTACCGGCTGGCGATCGTTCTTTCCGTCCAGGGGCGCCCGCAGGCGCGGCACGCCTGGCACCGTGCGCTCGCTCTCGCGCCCGACTCGAAGGCGGCGCAGCGCGGGTACGCCGAGTGGCTGGCGAAGAGCAAAGAGTCCCAAGTCCCAAGTTCCAAGTCCCAGGTCGAAGATTCCAGACCTGGGACCTGAGACCTGGGACCTGGGACTGCCGTACGCTGGCTAGTGCACCCGGTGATCCGGCGGCAGGGGATCCGGCGGCAGTCGGTGGGCGTCTTCCGAACGGCGTTCGCTGATCGCCCGTCGGCGCGCGGCGCGCTCGGCGACGCGGGGATGGCGGCGGTGATACACGCGCAGGAGGCTCCGCAGCACGACATAGGACACGAGCGCCGTGGCGACCGCGAGCAGCGTCGTCCCCACGAGAAACGCGGCCAGGCGCGGGCCGAAGCCCGGGCCCCGGAACGCGATCCAGAAGTCTTCGTGCAGGATCCGCTGCCAGTGCAGCGGCACCACTCGCGTCGAGGAGTAGCCCAGGAGCGCGCGGCCGACGCGATAGCCGGCTGCGAAGAAGGGGGGAAGCGTCCACGGGTTTCCGACGAGGGAGCCGAGAACCGTGTCGAGTTTGTTCAAGCGGAAAGCGAAAGCCAGGACGATCGCGAGGATGAAGTGGAAGCCGATGAATGGAGACAGGCCCACGCCCACGCCCAGGGCCACGGCCGCGGCCACGCGCTCGGGCGTCTGCTCGCGGCCCATCAGATCCAGCAGCAGCTTCAGGCTTCGCCGCTTGAGCGAGCGCCGGTAGCGGCGCCCGGTGACCGGGCTCTTGTTCCCGGCTGTCCCGCTCACCGCGCCTTCTCCAGATGATCGTGGCCGCGATCGGCGATCTCGCGCTCCCCGCCGCGGGAGACGAGCGCCGCGCCCTTTCCGGGGACGACGTGTCCGATCCGGGTGATCGAAACGCCGAAGGCCTCGGGGCGGTCTTCCAGCCGCTCGGCGCACGCCGGTGAGGCGGTGAAGAGAAGCTCGTAGTCGTCGCCGCCCGAGACCGCGAGCTCCACCGGGTCGAGCTCCTCCATCTCCGAGAAGGATATGAGAGGACGGGACAGAGGGAGCCGGTCTTCTTCGAGAAGGAGACGTACCCCCGAGGCGCGAGCGAGGCGTCCCGCGTCCACTCCCAGGCCGTCCGAGACGTCGATCGCCGCCGTCGCGAGGCCCTCGGCGGCGAGGCCGCGCCCGAGGGAAACGCGGGGAGCCGGATCCTGGAAGGCGGCCAGCAGCCGCTGCTGGTGCTCGGCCGAGAGCTCCGGAAACCGCGGTTCGTCCTCGCCGCTGGCCCGCGAAAACGCGGCGATCGTCTGCGCCAGCCGCAGGCCGGCGGCGGCGTCACCCGGATGACCCGAGACGAAGACGACGTCCCCGGGCCGCGCACCCGAACGGGTCAGGGAAGACGGCGCGGGGCGCCCCCACGCCGCCACCGAGACGATCGCCTGTCCGGCGTCAGAGAGGTCGCCTCCGGCCAGATGCGCGCCGAACTCCGAGCCGCGCTCGATCGCTCCGCGCGCGACCGCCAGCGGGAATTCGTCCCCGCGTTCCGCCGGGAACCCGATCGCGAGGAGGAAGAACGCCGGCTCCGCTCCCATCGCGGCCAGATCCGAGAGGTTGACCGCGACGGCGCGACGGCCCAGCCGCCGGGGATCCTCGCCCGGCAGGAAGTCCACGCCCTCGACGAGGAGGTCCGTCGTCGCCGCGAGGATTTCCTCCGGCCAGGCGATGAGCGCGGCGTCGTCGCCGGGACCGAGGAGGACGCCCTCGGCGCGGGGCAGCAGGGCGCGCAGCTTTTCGACGAAACGGTCTTCCGGCTTCACGCGCGCGGGGACGCGGGCGCCCTCCGCCGGGACGGGCCCGACACGGGGATCTCCCGGCCCGGCGTCTCGTTCCGGTCGTCGCTCTTCTCCGCCTCGGCGATCACCTCGGTTTCGGGCGGGAGCAGAGCGATCGACAGGACTTCCTCCATGTTGTCGACGTAGCGGAACGTGATGCCGTGCACGATGCGCGACGAGATCTGGAGGACGTCGCGGCGATTCATCCGGGGCAGGATGATCGTCGTGATCCGGGCGGCCCGCGCCGCGAGGACTTTCTCCTTGACCCCGCCGATCGGCAGGACCTCGCCGCGCAGCGTGATCTCGCCCGTCATCGCCACGTCCCGCCGGGCTTTCCTCTGCGTGAAGGCCGAGATCATCGCGGTGGCGATCGTGATGCCGGCGGATGGCCCGTCCTTCGGAATCGCGCCCTCCGGCACGTGGACGTGGACGTCGTGCGTCTCGAAGTAGTCGTGCGGAATGTTCAGCTCCGAGGCGTGGGCGCGGGCGTAGGACATCGCGGCCTGCGCGGACTCTTTCATCACGTCGCCGAGCTGGCCCGTCAGGCGCAGTCCGCCCTTGCCGCGAACCGCCAGGGCCTCGACGAAGAGGATGTCGCCGCCCACGGAGGTCCAGGCCAGCCCCGTGGCCACGCCGACCTGGTCCTTCTTGAGCTGCTCGTCGCGGAAGTGCTTGACGGGACCGAGCATCTTCTCGACCGACGCCGCGCTGATGCGGTACTTGCGGCCCTTGCCCTTGGCGACCGAAACCGCGACCTTGCGGCAGACCGCGCCGATCTCGCGCTCGAGGTTGCGCAGGCCGGCCTCGCGCGTGTACGCCTCGATGATCTTCTCGATGCCCGAGTCGGTGAACTCGATCGAGGCGTCGGTGATGCCGTTCTCCTCCATCTGCTTGGGGATCAGGTGCCGCCGCGCGATCGCCTTCTTTTCCTCGAGCGTGTAGCCGGAGAGGCGAATGACCTCCATCCGGTCGAGGAACGCGGGCTGGATCGGATCGAGCACGTTGGCCGTTGCGATGAACAGGACCTTCGAGAGGTCGTAGGGCACCGACAGGTAGTGGTCGCGGAAGGAGAAATTCTGCTCGGGGTCCAGCACCTCGAGCAGGGCCGCCGAGGGATCGCCACGGTAGTCTGCGCCGATCTTGTCGATCTCATCGAGCATGAAGACGGGGTTGGAAGTGCCGGCCTGGTGGATCCCCTGGATGATCCGGCCCGGCATCGCCCCCACGTAGGTGCGCCGGTGGCCGCGGATCTCGGCCTCGTCGCGCACGCCTCCGAGCGACAGGCGCACGAACTTGCGGTCGAGCGCCCGCGCGATCGACCGTCCCAGCGACGTCTTGCCGACGCCGGGCGGGCCGACGAAACACAGAATCGGGCCCTTGAGGCTCTGTTTCAGGGCGTGCACGGCGAGAAACTCGAGGATGCGCTCCTTGACCTTCTCGATGTCGTAGTGGTCCTCGTCCAGGATCTTGCGCGCCCGATCGATGTCCTTGGAGTCCTCCGACGTCATGCTCCAGGGCAGACCCGTCATCCAGTCGAGGTAGGTCCGGATGATCGCCGTCTCGGCCGAGTCGGGGTGGCTCCGTTCGAGGCGCTTGATCTGTTTCTCGATCTCGGCGGCCGCTTCCTGCGGGATCTTCTTATCGTTGATGACCCGGCGGTAGGCATCGAGCTCCTCCGAGATCTCCTCGCCCTCGCCCAGCTCCTGCTGGATCGCGCGCAGCTGTTGCCGCAGGTAGTACTCCCGCTGCGACTTGTCCATCTCGCCCCGCGCCTGTGTCGAGATCTCCTGCTGCATCGTCAGCACGGTGATCTCCTTGGCGAGGCTGTCGTTGACCAGGCGCAGGCGCGCGATCGGGTCCGTGGACTCCAGGATCTTCTGCGCTTCCTCCAGCTTCAGGTCGAGGTTGGAGGCGGCCAGATCCGCCAGGCGGGCCGGATCGTCGAGGTTCCCCGCGATGACCATGACCTCGGGCGAGATGTTCTTTCCCAGGGAGACGGACTTCTCCAGGTTCTGCTTGACGCTGCGCAGCAGGGCTTCGTGCTCGGGGGGAAGCTCCTCGGGCGACTCGGATTCCTCCAGCCGCGTGATCTTGGCCTTGAGAAACGGCTCCTCGGAGAGGACCGAATCCAGCCGGGCGCGCGAGAGACCCTGGACGAGGAGGCGGATGCGCCCGTCGGGCAGCTTGAGCATCCGCATGATCGCGGCCACCGTGCCCACGGGGTAGAGGTCTTCGGGCTTGGGCGTGTCGTTCTGGGCGTCGCGCTGCGCGACGAGCATGATGATGCGCTGTTCCGCCAGGGCGGCGTCTACGGCGTTGATGGACTTCTCGCGCGAAACCGAGAGGGGCAGGATGATGTAGGGAAAGACCACGACGTCCTTGAGGGGCAGGACCGGAAGGATGTCGGGAATCGGGAGATCGGCGTCCCGTTCGGTCGCGACCTCCTTCTCTTTCTCCTTCTCTTCGACCTCGGCCATAGGTTACGGCTACTCCTCCACCTCGGCGGCGGCGGGGGCCACGGGGATCTCGATCTCCTTCTCGCGCATGTCGGGAACGCGGGGGAGAAAGATCTCCAGCAAACCGTGCTTCATCGCCGTCCGGGCCAGGTGCGAGTTGACGGGACGGGGAAGCGCCACGGACTTGACGAATCCGCCGAAGTACCGCTCCATGCAGAAGAAGCGGATTCCTTCGCGCGACCGGATCTTCCCCTTCTTGGAGCCTCGGATCATCAGGACGCGTCCCCGGATCGTGATCCGCACGTCCCCGGGCTCGACCCCCGGCAGCTCGACGAGAACGCGGATCGTGTCGCCGTCGTCGAGCACGTCCACGTTCGGGTCCCAGGAGGAAGCCGGGGCTCCTCCCTTGTTGTTGTTTTCGACGAAGGTCGCGAACATCCGGTTGAGCTCGCTCTGGAGTCGCGACAGCTCGACCATCGGGCCGTAAAAACGGGCGGTGCGCTTCACCATGAGCGGCTCGCCCTCACGGCGTCACCTTTTCCCCTCGGCCGATCAGGTTTTTCAGCTCGTGGAGGAACTCGTCGACGTCCTCGAACTTCCGGTAGACGGATGCGAAGCGGACGTATGCGACCTTGTCGAGCTCGCGGAGCCGGTCCATGACGATCGCGCCCACGCGGGACGTGGCGATCTCGCGCTCCTCGGCATCGTGGAGCAGGGACTCGACCTCGTCCACGATCTTGTCGAGCTCGACCGGGGAGACCGGCCTCTTCTCGCACGCCTTGACGAGTCCGGTCCGCAGCTTGTTGCGGTCGAACCGCTCCCGGCGGCCGTCGTTCTTGACGACCATGTAGGGAATCTCTTCGATCGTTTCGTAGGAGGTGAAGCGCCGGCCGCAGGCGGTGCACTCCCGCCGCCGACGGATGACCTCGCCTTCGCGGCTCTCGCGCGAGTCCACGACCCGGTCGTCGACCGCCGCGCAGAAGGGGCATTTCACGCCGTCAAGAGTATCGCTTTTTGGCCGGCGTCTCCGGTGACGCGGCTCTCGCGGCTTCCAGATCGCGCTTGCGCAGGGGGTTGGTTGCGACGAGGGCGAAGCCCACGAGGGAGATCGGCAAGAAGGATACGGCGTGCGCCAGGATCGCGACACCCGTGGCCGTCGCGACGGGGACTCCAAAGATGTCCGTCAGCGCGAATTGCACCGCAGCGTGGTAGCCGCCGAGTCCCCCGGGCGTGGGCACGGCGAGTCCGAGGACTGCGGCCGTCGTGACGACATAGGCGGCGGAGAGCGGCAGCGCGAGTCCGAACGCGCGCATGGTGCACCAGACCTGGACGTTGATGACGAACCACATGCCCAGCGAGCCCAAGCCGACCAGCACGAACAGGCGCGGACTCCTCAAAGACGCGAAGCCGTCCAGGAACGTGTGCGCGATCCGCATCGCGGGGCCGCGGGCCTTCTCGGGCAGGAGCCGGAACAGCCGTTCGAGAAGACGCTCGGTGGTCTCGCGCCAGACCACCGCGAAGAGAGCCACCGCGACGGCGGCGAGAGCGGCCGCGGCGGCGACCCAGCGCAGCCGCCCCGCCGAAAACGAGCCGACGGTCCCGGAAGAACCGGCCAGGGCGAGTCCCAGGAAGAAGAGCTGCGCCAGCGCATCCAGCACGCGCTCGAACACGATCGAGGCCAGCAGCGCCGAGAAGGGAAGTCCCTCCTCGTGAGCGAGAAGCGCGGGCCGAATGACCTCGCCTGCGCGCGCCGGAAGCACCGTGTTCGCGGCGAAGCCCACGGCGGTGGCCCGGAACGACGGAAAGAACGGGACGCGCCCGACGGGCCGCAGGATCCAGATCCAGCGCAGCGCGCGCAGCACGAAGACGAGCAGAGAGATCGCCACGCTCGCCGCGAGGTACGCGGGCGAGGCCGAAGCGATGACGCGTCCGATGTCGTGGAGGGAGACGCGCGACAGAAACCAGGCGACCAGGCCGGCCGCCAGAACGATCGATATCGCCGCCTGGACGCGGCGGGATTTCAGCAACTCGCGCATTCGGTGACGAGGATCACGCCATCGAGAGCCGGAGGGCCGCCGCGCGCGAAAGTGCGCCACGCGAAACGCGACAGCTCGACGTGCACTTCCACGGTTGTAGCATTTCAGGGCCCTGTTTGCCTAAAAAAATGAGGTCAAGAACTGATACCGCTTGACTTTCAGGCACACTAACCACATTCTTTTCTTAAATTTTCGGGGAGGAATGCATGGTTAGGAAGGCCCGGCTTCTGGCGCTTCTCGTCGCCTCGGTCTGCTTGCTGGCGAAACACGCCGATGCGCAGCCGATCGGCGGCATCGACTATCCGGCAGATGGCCAGACGGTCTCGGGCATCGTGCGCGTCTCCGGCTTCGTGCTCGACTTCAACGGGGTCGACAAGATCGAGCTGCTCGTGGACGGAGTGGCCGTCAACCGCGCGGACATGAGTCTGCCGCGCCCCGACGTATTGGAGATCTTTCCGACCTACGTCAACAGCGCGACGCCGCAGCCCGGATTCCTGACGTCGTTCCTGGCGCGGGGCGTCTATGACGACGGCCCGCACTCCATCGCCATCCGCGTGACCGAGTCGGCGACGCAGGCGCAATTCGTCGTCAGCACGATCAACGTCGTCGTCGACAGCTCGGCCAACCAGGCGCCCTTCGGCTTCATCGACATTCCGGGTCCGACGGGCCTCGAGGGAGCCAACGGCTCCTTCCCGGTCGTCGGCTGGGCGATCGACGACGTGGATATCGACCACATCGATTTCCTCGTGGACGGACAGATCGTCGCCGGCGCCGTCGGTCGCGGGGAGCCGTCGACCGCCATCTACGGTACCCAGCGGCCGGACGTGCAGGCCGCGTTCCCGGACGTTCCGAACTCGCTGTTCTCCGGATTCCTGGCGAACATCGACACCACGGCGCTGCTCAACGGCCTTCACGTGATCTCGGTCAACGCCACGGACTCCGAGGGGGCTTCCCGGGAGCTCGGCCATCGGACGGTGCAGGTCATCAACAACGGCCAGAATCTCCCGCCGTTTGGACAGATCGACTTCCCGCTCGACAAGGCCTCTCTTTTCTGCAGCGGCGCCACGGGAGGCTTCCCGTCGCCCTGCACTCCGGACATCTGCTCCCCGGCGCTCTTCAACGTCGTCATCGGGTGGGCCCTGGACGTGGGCTCGTCTCTCGATCGCGGGCAAGTCTCCTATCTGGAGCTGCTGCTGGACGGACAGATCGTCGCCAACACCCGCAGCGACTGCGTCCAGGTCAACGGCGCGCTGACCAACTGCTATGGCATCAACCGGCCCGACGTGGCCCGTCTCTATTCGGGTTACGTCAACGCCGACAACGCCGGTTTCAACTTCTCCTTCTTCCTGGGGAGAAACGAGACCAACGGCGTCATCCAGATCCTGTCGCCTCGCTCCTCGAGCGGCTTCCCCGAGCTCGTCGGCTTCACGACGCCCGGGAAGCACACGCTGGCCATCCGTGCCGGCGACGAGGAGGAGACGGTCACCCAGTTCGGCGCGATGTCCGTGGACATCCTCTGTGACCTCGTCGGCGGCGATCAGCCGGCCTTCGGCTACATCGACCAGCCGACGGACTACGAGTTCATCAACGGGATCTTCGAGGTCGTCGGCTGGGCGACCGACTTCCAGGGCGTCTCGCGGGTCGAGGTCGACGTGGACGGCCAGGTGGTCGGAATCGCGACCTATCCGCTGAATCGGCCCGACGTGCCGGCCAACGACTTCCGCGTGCTGACGCCGCTGGTCGGGTTCGGGTTCCCGCTCGATACCACGGCGCTGTCGGACACGCCCCATGACCTGGTCATCTACGTCGTCGATCGCGACGGGAACCGGACCGAGATCGGCCGCCGCAAGTTCGTGGTCAACAACAACGTGGCCACGCACAACTAAGAATCCGCGGGGATCACCCCGAGAAACCATCGCCCCGCCGAAAGGCGGGGTAATTTTTTCCGTCGCCTTCACTTGCTCCGGGGTCTGGCTGCGCCACCGGCTGGCGGCTCGCGGGACGGCGCTCGACCGCCAGCCTGACCCCCTCGCTGCGTTCCGGCTCCCGCGGCGCGAGGTTCCTCCGCTCGGTTACTTCGCGGAGACCCCTCGCGCCGCGAACGGATGGAACAGCGCCGCGAGAACTCCCTCTCCCCGGGCGGGGGGAGAGGGCAGGGGTGAGGGGGGTATCCTTCCGGCCAACGCATGACGCCCGAAGAAAACGAGCTTCTGACCCGCGTCGGACCGGGGACGCCGATGGGGGAGCTGCTCCGGCGGTACTGGATGCCGCTTCTGGAGTCCGATGAGCTGGGACCGCCCGACGGTCCACCGCGGCGCGTTCGGCTGCTCGGCGAGAACCTGGTGGTCTTTCGCGACTCGGGCGGCCGGGCCGGCCTGCTCGAGGAGCGCTGTCCGCACCGCGGAGCCTCGCTCTTCTTCGGCCGGAACGAAGAGGGCGGGCTCCGCTGTGTCTACCACGGCTGGAAGTTCGATGCCGAGGGAGGCTGCCTGGAGACGCCGACCGAACCGTCCTCGAGCTTCGGCCGGGGCGTGCGGGCGCGGGCCTATCGGTGCGCCGAGCGAAGCGGCGTCGTCTGGGCCTATCTGGGCCCCGCCGCCGAAGCCCCGCCGCTGCCCGATCTCGGCTGGGCGGTCGTCGCTCCGGAGCGCCGGTCGACGCTGACCTATTTGCGCGCGTGCAACTGGCTTCAGGCGCTCGAGGGCGATGTCGATACGGCTCACCTCGGCTGGCTCCACGCCCGCGTGGACGAGACGGGCCGCCGGCGCCTTCCGGCGCGAGCCGACGATCCGCACCGGGACAAAGTCGCCGAGGACCTGTCGCCCGTGCTCTCGGTGGTGGACCACGCCGCCGGAGTCACGGTCGGGGCGCGCCGCACCGACGGGGAGGGCGGCCACTACTGGCGTATCTCGCAGTTCCTGATGCCGATCTTCACCAGCGTGCCGGCGACCGGCCGGCTCCGCCGTGCCAAGGCCTGGATTCCTCTGGACGACGAGCACACGCTGGTCTGGGAGCGCAACTGGGATCCGGATGCCGCGCTCTCGGAGCCGGAGCGGCGTGGACGAGCGGGCCGGGTACCGGAGAGCGGAATGCACTCCGACGGGGACGAGCCTCTCTCCCGGGGTCGTTTCGTGGCAGGCCGCGAGAACGATTACTTCATCGACCGCGACCGGCAGCGGACGACGAGCTTCAGCGGCCTCGAGGAGTCGGCGCCCGTCCAGGACGCCGCCGTGCAGGAGAGCATGGGTCCGATCACGGACCGCAGCCGCGAGCACCTCGGCGCCTCGGACGAAGCCATCATCCGTGTGCGGCGCCGGCTGCTCGACGCGGCGCGGGCCCTCCGCGACAGGGGCGAGGAGCCGCCGGGCATTCGTTCTCCGGAAACCTACCGACTGCGCGGCTGCCAGCTCGTCCTGCCGGCCGCCGCCGACTGGCAGGAGGCCTCGCGAGAAGAGCAGCGCTCTTGAGGCGCTGCGACGGGTTCTCCTGGGAGAGGAAGACGAAGAGACTTCCCCTCCCATGTCCACGGTCCGCGAAGCGGACCGCTAGAGGTCCGAGCCTACAAGCCCGCTTTGACCGCGAGCTCGCGCTTCTTCTTGGGGAGGGCCGCGATGCGCGCCGCCTCGCCGAAGAGCGTCAGGCCTTTCTGGATCTGCGGATCCCCGGCGGCGAAAGCGCGCCGTCCGGCCTCGGGCCCGAACTTCGCGTTGACGATCTCGGTCTGGATCGCGAGATCGACCAGACTGCGGTTCGCGTCCTCGGTGTACGCCTTCTTCAAGTCATCGGCCGTCGAGTACTTCGCCGACTTTTCGACGAACTGGAAGAACTCGTCCCGGATCTCCGGCGTCACCGTGAAGTCCTGCGAGACCTTGGGGTGCCGCGACAGCCAGTCCACGGCGAAATTGAAGAAGGCGTAGCGCACCAGGAGCTGCTGCAGGAGCTTGGAATCCCGGTCGTTCTTGACGATCACGTCCGGCGTGATGCCGCCCTGGGCGTACACCACGCGGCCCGCGTCGGTGTAGAAGATCGCGCTCTCGGAGGTCGGGTGCGGCGCCTCGTCACCGCTCTGCGCCCCCGCATCGGGATCGCCCGGGTTCACGTAGGCCAGCAGATCGCTGTAGTCCCTCTGGATCCAGCGCCCGGAGGGCGTGTAGTAGCGGGCCGTCGTGAGGGCGAGGCCCGCGCCGTAGGAGAGCGTGTAGACGCTCTGCACGAGGCCCTTGCCCCACGTGCGCTGGCCGACGACAACGCCGCGGTCGTGGTCCTGGATGGCCCCGGCCACGATCTCGGACGCCGATGCCGAGCCCCGGTTGACCAGAACCACGAGGGGCGAGTCGAAGTGGGCCCCGTCGCCGGGGGCGAAGTACTCCTGGGCCGAGGAGGCCGTGCGGCCGCGCGTGTAGACGACCATCGAATTCTTGGGCACGAAGACGTCGGTGACGTCCACGGCCTGCTCGAGAACGCCTCCGGGGTTGCCGCGCAGGTCGAAGAGCAGCTTCTTCATGCCCTGCTTCTCGAGCTTGTCGATTGCCTCGGTCAGCTCGCGGCTCGAGGTGTGCGTGAAGTCCGACAGCATGATGTAGCCCACGCCGGGCTCGAGCATGAACGCGTACCGGACCGACCTGGTCGGGATCTCGGCCCGGGTGATCGTCATCTTGATGGGCTCGGGGAACCCGACCCGGCGAATGGTGATCGCGACCTGAGTACCCTTGGGCCCGCGGAGCTTGCGAACGACGTCCTCGGTCGAGGCGTCCTCCTTGAGCTCCTCGTCGCCGATGTGGGTGATGATGTCGCCGGCGCGGATGCCCATCTTGTACGCCGGCGTCCCCTCCATGGGCGCGATGACCGTGATCTTGCCCATCCGCTTCTGTATCTGGATTCCCAGACCGTAGAAGGACCCGTGCTGCTTCTCCTTCATGGCTGAGAACTCGTCGGGCTCCAGGAAGGCGGTGTGGGGATCCAGGCGAGAGAGCATCCCGTGAATCGAGGCGTAGACGATCTTGTCCGGGCCGATCGGCTCGGGGGCCCAGTCGGACAGTGTCGTCAGGATGTCGGCGTACTCGTCGAGGGACGGTGTGTCTTTTTCAGGACTCGCGGAGAGCTTTCCGGCGAACGCGCCGCCGGCCAGCGTCGCCCCCGCGACGAGTGCCAGCGCGACCAACCAACGGGACCGATGAGAACTCACGAACCCTCCTCCCTGGATTTCGGCATTCTGGCACGGCGGGACCTCAAAGTCTCGCCGGGGTCGAAGCAAGGGGGATAAAATCCCTTCCGCGGGGGAGAAAACATGTTTGGCTCCATTGGAATGCCCGAATTGATCCTGATTTTCGTGGTCGCCCTCCTGGTCTTCGGGCCCAAAAAGCTCCCCGAGCTCGGCAAGTCGCTGGGCAAGGGGCTGGCCGAGTTCAAGAGGGCGTCCGAGGACCTGAAGAAGACGATCGAGGACGAGATCGAGCAGGGCAAGCGCGAGGCCGATTCGGTCAAGAAGCAGGTGACCGAAGTTCGGGAAACGCTCACCGCCGTTCCTCCGGTCCAGCCGTCCCGTCCCGCTGAGGAGTCGGTTCCACGAGCGGACGAGCCCGTTCGTCCCGCTTGACCGCTTTCAACCCGCGGGAGATCCTCGAAGGTAAGACCCGCCCACCGGACGAGGAGGACGAGCTCCCGCGGATGGGGTTCTTCCAGCACCTGGAAGAGCTCCGCAAGCGACTGATCGTTTCGCTGCTGGCGATCGCCGGCGGGTTCCTCCTCGCCTGGTACTGGGCGCCGCAGATCTTCGACTTCCTGGCGAAGCCGATCCGCGAGGTCCTCCCGCCCGGGCAGAATCTGGCGTACACGCGGCTGACCGAGCCCTTCCTGATGTACTTCCGCGTGGCGCTGCTCGCGGGCATCCTGCTCTCGTCTCCGGTCGTGCTGTGGCAGCTCTGGCTCTTCATCTCGCCGGCGCTCTACCGCCGCGAGAAGCGCTATGTCTGGCCTTTCGTGATCTTCGGCGTTCTCTTCTTCCTGTCGGGTTGCGCGTTCGCGTACTACGAGGCCTTCCCGCTGGTGGTGCGATTCCTCGTGGGCGTCGGATCGCCATTCACGCCGGTCATCACGATCAACGAGTACCTCGGGATGGCGTCGAAGCTGATCCTGGGGCTGGGGCTCTGCTTCGAGATGCCGATCCTGGTCTTCTTTCTGGCGAGGCTGGGAATCGTCTCGGAAGTCTGGCTCCTGAAAAAATTCAAGTACGCGGTGCTGATCATCTTCATCATCGCGGCCGTGATCACGCCCACGCCGGACGTCGCCACGCAGTGCGTCTTCGCGTTTCCGATGATCGCGCTGTACCTGCTGGGAATCCTGATCGCGTGGGTGTTCCGCCGGAAGGAGATCCCGGAATCGTAGGACGTCGTTACCGCCGTGCTGCGCCCGGCGTTCCCTACTGCCGGGGGTCTTCCTTCGGTGGTCGGGTCGCGGCCGCGTTTCGCGCCAGGATCCGCTCGATGAACTCGCGCGCCGCGCCGTGTCCCCCGGGGTTCTTCAGGACGACGTCGGCGGTTTTTTTCGCGGCCGGCACGGCGTCGGCGGGGCAGGCCGAGAGTCCGGCCGCCTCGAACATCGGGATGTCGGGCTCGTCGTCGCCGATCGCCGCGATCTCGCCGGGCTTCAGGCGCAGTCTCCGGCGCACCGCCTCCAGGCGCGCGCGCTTGTCGCGGACCCCCTGGAAACAGTGCACCACGCCGAGCTCGCGCGCGCGGCTCGCCGTCGCGGGGGAGGTCCGGCCGGAGATCCAGATCACCGCGACGCCCGCCGCGGCGGCCTTCCGCATGCCGTGCCCGTCCTTAGTGTCGAAAACCTTCATCTCGCGGCCGCGGCCGTCGAGGTAGATGCGGCCGTCCGTCAGGACGCCGTCGACGTCGAGAAAGAGCGCCCGGATCCGCGCCGGCCGACGGCGTCGCGCCGCCACCTAGGAGATTCCGGCCGCGAGCAGATCGTGCATGTGAAGCGCTCCGGAGAGGCGGCCGTCGGATCCGACGATGAAGAGCGACGTGATCTTGGCCGAGCGCATCGTCTCCAGAGCCGACGACGCGAACTCCTCCTCGGAGATCGTGCGCGGGTTCGGATGGCCGCAGTCGCCGGCTGTTCGCTGGAGTTGGCCGGGGTCGCGCTCGATCAGGCGGCGCAGGTCGCCGTCGGAGATGACGGCCACGAGCCGGTCCTGTCCGTCCACGACGGCGGTGATGCCCATCATCTTGCGCGACATCTCGTGAATCGCGGCGGGCATCGAGGCGCCCGAGGAGACTCGGGGAACCCGATCGCCCGTGCGCATCAGGTCCCGGACCTTCAGGAACTTCCGTCCGAGACTCCCTCCCGGGTGCAGCGCGGCGAAGTCCTCCTCCCGGAAGCCCCGCCGCTCCGAGATCGACATCGCGAGGGCGTCGCCCATGGCGAGCAACGCCGTGGTGGACGCGGTCGGCGCGAGATTCAAGGGACAGGCCTCGCGCGGAATCGCCACGGACAGGACGATCTCGGCGGCGCGTCCCACGGCCGACTCGGGCGCGCCGGTGAGGGCGATCGTCCGGATCGAGCGCGTCTTCGCGAACTCGAGCAGACGAACGACCTCGGGAGTCTCCCCGGAGGTCGACAGCGCGAGGAGGACGTCGCCCGGCATGAGCATCCCGAGGTCTCCGTGGCTGGCCTCGCCCGCATGGAGAAAGTACGCCGGCGTGCCGCTGGAGGCCAGCGTGGCGGCGATCTTCTGGCCGATCAACCCGGATTTGCCGATGCCCGTGACGCAGAGCCGGCCCTGCGTGGTCTGCACCGCCTCGATCGCCCGCAAAAACTGGGGTCCCAGGTTGTCGATCTGGCGCCGGACGGCGTCGGCTTCGATCCGGAGGACCTCGCGGGCGGTGTCGAGCGACATGGGTGCGCGTATCTTAAGGCGTACTAATATCTCGCCCCCATGGCCGAGCTGACCCAATACGTACTGACGTACGGCCTGCCGCTGATCTTCGGAATCGTGCTGCTCGAGCAGCTGGGCGCTCCCATACCCGCGCTTCCGGTGCTGATCGTGGCGGGCGCGTTGTCGCGGGACGGGCGTCTGTCCTCGGCCCTGGTCCTGGTCGTGGCCATGGCGGCCTCCGTCATCGCGGACTCGGTCTGGTACGCGCTCGGACGCCGGCGCGGGCAGCGCATCCTGAAGACCCTGTGCCGGATCTCCCTCTCGCCGGACTCCTGCGTCCGGCAGACCGAAGCGGTCTTCGACCGGTGGGGCATGCCGTCGCTGCTCTTTGCGAAGTTCATCCCCGGCTTCTCGACCGTCGCTCCACCTCTGGCGGGAGCCGCGGGCGCCTCCTTCGCGGCGTTTCTTCTCTACGACTCGGGCGGGGCCATGCTGTGGGCCGGCGTGGGAGTGGCGGCGGGGATGGCGTTCCACCGCGCGATCGACCGCGCGCTCTCCCTGCTCGCATCGCTCGGCGGCGGCGCGTTCATCCTGCTCGCCGCCGGGCTGGCGGCCTTCATCGCGTTCAAGTGGTGGCAGCGCCGCCGCTTCTACAAGATGCTCCGAATGGCGCGTATCTCCGTGGACGAGCTGCGCCGCCTCATGGACGACGGCGAGCAGCCGATCGTCGTGGACGTGCGCACCGCCGGGGCGCGGGCCCGGGATCCGCGGCGCATTCCGGGCGCCGTGGTCATGGGCGTTACGGACCTGGACGCGCGCCTCTCCGAGCTGCCGCGGGACCGCGAGGTGATTCTCTACTGCACCTGACCCAACGAAGCCACGGCCGCCCGTGTGGCGCGCATGCTGATCGACAGAGGGTTCACACTGGTGCGGCCGCTCGCGGGCGGGCTCGAGGCCTGGGCCGAGGCCGGCTTTCCGATCGATGCCGAACCTCTCATCCGCATCGGCGAGTCGGGGAGCATGCCGCGCCCCGCGTCCCAGTAGGAGAAAAGGGCCGCGCTCGCGCGCGGCCCTTCTTGTTCTCCGTATCGGGTTACTGCTTTTGGGTGGTCCCGCCCTCTTTCGACGCCCGGTAGCCGGCCCTCTGCGCGTCGGCCTCGGACATGAACTTTCCTTCCTTGGTCTTGCCGTACCAGCGATCCCCCTCGTAGTGGTAGACGCCGGTCGCGGTGTTGACCCAGACCATCCCTCGGGAGGGAGGCGTGCGCGGAGCGACTTCCTCCTCCGGAGCGGACACCGGCGCGCGGCCCGCGGACCCCGCGGACGCCGACGTGGATGCGGGCTCAGACGGAGCCGACGACTTGGACTTGCGCTCGCGCGTGGCCGGAGCCGATTCCGAAGTCTGACCGGGAGCGGCCGACATCGAGCCGCTCCGGGACTCGCCGCCGCGGACGTAGACATGCGAAGCGATCTTGTCGATCGTGCTCTTGGGCACGCCCGCGCGGGCGAGGTCGTCGATCGAAGTGTAGGGGCGTCCCGCGATGATCTTCTGCGCGGTGGCCGGGCCGACGCCGGGAAGGGCCTCGAGGTCCTTCTCGGATGCGCGATTCAAGTCCAGGCGGCCCGGGGTTCCGCCCGAAGTCTTCGCCGGCTCCTTGGACGCCTTCGCGGCCGTTGACGGCTTCTCTTTGGACGACTTCGACGAGGACGACTCTTTCGATGCCGTCTCGCTCTTCGCCTCGCTGGTATGCGAGCTCTTGCCGGCCGTTGCGACCTTCTTCAGCTTCTCGATGTTCGAGGCCGAAACGCCGACCCGGGACAGATCGTCGATCGAGGAAAACGGCCGGCCCGAGATGATCTTGGCGGCCGTCGCCGGGCCCACTCCCGGCAGCGCCTCCAGCTCCGCCTCCGTCGCCGTGTTGATGTTGACCTTCTTGGATGCCGCTGCGGCCGGGGCCGCGAGCGCCATCGCTCCGATCACGAGAGCCAGAACCAGTTTCAATCCACGACTCGCGTACTTCATCGCCAGCCTCCTTGCGCGCAGACATCGTTGCGGAGACGGCGTGAACCGAAGGTGAACGGTGGACGGCGAAACGTGGTCAGCCGCGGGCGACGGCCGAGAGAGCGAGGAGGCTTCGGACCAGCTCCGGGACGGTCGCGACGTCGAGCTGTGTGGCCCGATCCGAAAGGGCTCGATCGGGGGCGTCGTGGACCTCGAGGAAGAAGCCGTCGACTTCGCCCGTGGCCGCGGCGGCCCTCGCCAGGATCGGGGCGTACTGCTTGAGCCCGCCCGTTTCCTTGCCCGCTCCGGGCAGCTGGAGGGAGTGCGTGAGGTCGTAGACGACGGGATATCCGAGGGAGCGCATGATCGGGAAGGACCGCATGTCCACGACCAGGTTGTGGTACCCGAACGAGGTCCCGCGCTCGCAGAGCAGGATGTTCTCGTTGCCCGCCGCGCGACACTTCGCGACGACTTGGCTCATGTCCTCGGGAGCCATGAACTGGCCCTTCTTGACGTGGACGGGCTTTCCGGTCGCCGCGGCGGCCGTGATCAGGTCGGTCTGACGAGCCAGGAAGGCCGGGATCTGCAGAACGTCGAGGACCTTCGCGGCCAGCTCCGCCTGGGACGGCTCGTGGACGTCGGAGAGGACCGGGAGGCCGGTCTTGGCCTTGACGGCGGCGAGGATGTCGAGTCCCTCTTCGATTCCGGGCCCGCGGAAAGAGTCGCCCGCGGACCGGTTGGCCTTGTCGTAGGAGGATTTGAAGACGATTCGCGCGCCGGTCTCCTCGCCGATCGTCTTCAGCCTCCCGGCCATCGCGAGGGCGTGCGCGCGCGACTCGATGACGCACGGTCCCGCAATGAAGAGGGGCGGCTCGCCGCCTCCTGCTGCGTATCCCGGGGCGATCGGGACGCGCCGGACCGAGCCGGCGAGGCTCAGGCGTTCTCTCCGGGCGAAGACGACGGCACGGCTGCCGCCACGGCCGGAACGTCGCCCCTGGTGGCGGCCCGGTGCGCCCGCGCCGCGCGGATGAAGTCCTTGAAGAGCGGGTGGCAGGCGAAGGGCTTGGACTTCAGCTCCGGGTGGAACTGGCAGCCGAGGAACCAGGGATGATCTTCGTGGAGCTCGATGATCTCGACGAACTTCTTGTCGGGCGACATTCCGGTGAACGACATGCCGGCTTCCTTCAGACGCGGCAGAAACTCCTGGTTGACTTCGTAGCGGTGGCGATGGCGCTCCCAAATCAGCGGCTCGCCGTAGGCGCGCGCGGCGAAGGATCCCGGCGAAAGCTCGCACGGGTACTTGCCCAGCCGCATCGTGCCGCCGAGGGCTTCGACGCCGATCAAGTCGCGCAGCTTGAAGATGACTTTGTGCCTGGGGTCGTCTTCGAACTCGGTGGAGTTGGCGTCCTCCAGCCCGGCCACGTTGCGCGCGTATTCGATGACGGCCGTCTGGAGTCCCAGGCAGATTCCGAAGTACGGAACCTTCTTCTCGCGCGCATAGCGGATCGCCCGCATCATGCCTTCGACCCCTCGCCGGCCGAACCCGCCGGGAACGAGGATCGCGTCGGCGCGGAAGAGCACGTCGGGATAGGAATCGCCTTCGAGCGTCTCGGCATCCACATAGTGGAGCTTGACGCGCACGTTGTTGGCGATGCCGCCGTGGGCGAGCGCCTCGTTCAAGGACTTGTAGGAGTCGCCGTAGTCGACGTACTTGCCCACCACCGCGATGTCCACTTCGCCGGCCGGGTTCTTGATGCGGTTGACCAGCGACTCCCACTTGGAGAGGTCCCGGTCGTAGTGGGGCAGCGACAGCAGATCGAGGAGGATCTCGTCGAGACCTTCCGCCGCGAACCGCAGGGGGACCTCGTAGATCGACGGCACGTCCTTGGCGTTGATGACGGCCTCGACGGGAACGTTGCAGAACAGGGCGATCTTGCGCTTGACGTCGGGAGGCAGAGCGCGGTCGGTGCGGCAGAGCAGGACGTCGGGCTGGATTCCGATCGAGAGCAGCTCCTTGACGGAATGCTGCGTGGGCTTGGTCTTCAGCTCGTCGGACGCCTTGATGTACGGCACCAGGGTCAGGTGCACGTTGATCGCGTTGCCCCGTCCGGCCTCCTGGCGGAACTGGCGGATGGCCTCGAGAAAGGGCAGAGACTCGATGTCGCCGACGGTCCCGCCGATCTCGACCAGCACGACGTCGGCGTCGGTGTCAACCCGGCGGATCGACTCCTTGATCTCGTCGGTGATGTGGGGAATGACCTGGACGGTCTTGCCGAGATAGTCCCCGCGGCGCTCCCGCTCGATCACCGTCGCGTAGATGCGGCCCGCCGTCGTGTTGTTGATCTTCGAGCCGGTCATCGAGGTGAAGCGCTCGTAGTGGCCCAGGTCGAGGTCGGTTTCGGCGCCGTCGTCGGTGACGTACACCTCGCCGTGCTGGAAGGGCGACATCGTCCCCGGATCGACGTTGATGTAGGGATCGAACTTCGCCAGCGCGACCGAAAAGCCGCGGGCCTCGAGCAGGGCTCCGATCGACGAAGCGGCGATGCCCTTGCCCAGCGACGAGACCACGCCGCCCGTGATGAAGACGTACTTCGTGCTCATGGGGAAACCTCCTGCTTGATCAGTTGTGCCTCGGCCGCCGCGAGATCCTCGGGCGTGTCCACGCCGATCGAATCTCCCGCCGCCTCTCCCACGTGGATCGTATAACCCGCCTCGAGCCACCGCAGCTGCTCCAGGGATTCCGCGCGCTCGAGGGGAGACGGCGGCAGACCCGCGATCTCCGAGAGCGCCTTTGCGCGATATGCGTAGATGCCGAGGTGCTTGAGATAGGCCGGTTCCCCATTGCGGAAGTGGGGGATCGGCGACCGGGAGAAGTAGAGCGCGCGTTTATCGCGCGCCACGGCGACTTTCACGACGTTCGGGTCGGCGGCGGCGCCCGCGGAGATCGGGAACGCGAGTGTGGCGATCGGCCGGGCCTCGTCGGCCAGGAGCACGTCGACGACGCGGTCCACGTTCTCGGGAGGCATCAGGGGCTCGTCGCCCTGCACGTTCACGTAAGCGTCCGCGGGCAGCCGCCGCGCCACTTCGGCGACGCGGTCCGTTCCGCTGGCCGCCTGCGCCGAGGTCAACAATGCCTCGCCTCCGTCTTTCTCGACCGCTTCGGCGATGCGGGGGTCGTCTGTGGCCACTACGACGCGGGACAGGCGCCTCGCCGCCCGGGCCGCCCGCAACACGTGCACGACCATCGGACGGCCGGCAAGGGGAGCGAGGGGTTTGCCACGGAAGCGGACGGAGGCGAAACGCGCAGGAATGACTCCGATGATCAGCATGTAATCATCGGGCCTCAATAGTATCCTCGCCGGCGTCCTTGCGTCAAGAAACGCTCCCGAGCGCACGACTCGCGCGGCCCGCGGCCGCGTGGCTCGCGGCGATCGCCGGCGCGGTGCTCGCTTTCGCGGCGATGGCCTCGCTGATCCGGGCGCACGCGGATCGGATGCACCTCGCGACCGGCGGCGCCGAGTGGATCTGGTACACGAACCGCGTTCCGGAGCCGCACCCGATCACCTTCGTCGCGACGCGGGACTTCGTTCTCGACCGCGCACCCGAGCACGCGCTCGCGAAGGTCTTCGTCGACCGCGGCCACGTCCTTTACGTCAACGGCACGCGCGCGGGCTCCGGCACGCAGCGCCCCGGAGATCCTCTCGCGGTCTACCAGGTCGCTTCGCTACTGAAGACCGGGATCAACCGCATAGCGATCGAAGCCGAAAGCCCGACGGGCATCGGGGGGATTCTCTTCTCGCTCGACGTGCACCTCTCCGGGCGCGACGCCGTCGTCTCCGACGGACGCTGGCGCGTGGATCTCGCACGCGAAGCCGTCGAAGTCGGTGCGCGCTACCGCCCTGCCGTGTGGGGGAGGCCGCCGCAGTATCCGTGGGGATACCCGCGGATTCCCGAGCCGAGGGAGCTGGAAGTGCGCTAGGGAGCGGAGGCGGGAACGGCTTCGGCCGCTTCGGCCTTGTGAACCAGCTCGTCCAAGGCCTCACGGGCGGCCGCGCATTGGGCGTTCGCGCCGTCGTAGCCCGCCAGCGCGATGACCTTCTTGTACGCGGCGACGGCCGCCTCGACGTTGTGCAGCCCGCGGTCGTGAATGCGGGCGATCAGCAGGCGCGCGGGGAGGTGTCGGGGCGCGACTTCGACCGCTTTTGCGCAGAAAACGAGAGCGACGTCGTATCGCTCCTCGGTCGCGGCGAGACATGCGCGGCGATAGTAGAGATCCGCCTCGCCGGTGGGATCTGTTTGACCTGGTAGGAGTTGGGAGAGGTTCCGGAGGGTCGAAGCAAGCGCTGTCCAGC
>JBKOVK010000369.1:0-3542 GCA_046724475.1 Acidobacteriota bacterium
CTGTACAGCGGGACCATCTTCGACTGGATGACCTACATCGGCTCGATCGGGCTCTTCATCGCCCTGCTCTTCCTGTTCATCCGCATCCTCCCGATGATCTCGATCTTCGAGATGCGCGCCCTCCTGCCGGAGGCGAAGGTCTCGGAGGAAGAGCCGTGACGGCGCCGCTCTACGGCCTGATGGCCGAGTTCGAAAACCCGCAGGACCTCGTCGAGGCGGCGCGGCGGACGCGCGAGGCCGGCTACACGAAGATCGACGCGTACTCGCCCTATCCGATCGAGGCCCTGACCGAGGCGCTCGACATCCACGACCGCAAGCTCCCGGCCGTGGTCCTCGGAGGAGGGCTCCTCGGAGGCCTCTGCGGCTACGCGCTCTGCTACTGGACGAGTGTCATGGCGTATCCGCTGAACGTGGGCGGCAAGCCGTACCACAGCGCGCCCGCGTTCATCGTCCCAACCTTCGAAACGACGATCCTCTTCGCCGCGTTCGCTGCGGTGCTCGGCATGCTCGCGTTGAACGGGCTGCCGATGCCCTATCACCCGGTCTTCAACGCCCCCCGCTTCGCCCTGGCCTCGCGCGACCGCTTCTTCCTCTGCATCGAGGCGAAGGACCCGAAGTTCGACCACGACGAGACATGGGCTTTCCTGACGAAGCTCGGGCCACGCGTCGTGATGGACGTGGAGGAGTAGTGCGCGCGGGCTCGAGGGCCGCGTTCGTGTTGACGGCGCTCGCCCTGGCGGGCTGTCGCCAGGACATGCAGGACCAGCCCAAGTACAAGGACCTGCGCGGGTCGGCGTTCTTCGAGGACGGGCGGTCCGCGCGGCCGGTAGTCGAGGACACCGTCGCGCGCGGCGAGCTCCTCAAGGACGCGCGTTTCACGACCGGAAGAGACTCCAATGGGCAGCCGGTTGCCTCGCTTCCCGTGCCGCTGACGCGCGCGCTCCTCGAGCGTGGACGCGACCGCTATCGCATCTACTGCACGCCGTGTCACGGCCTGACCGGTGACGGGCTGGGCATGGTTGTCCAGCGCGGCTACCGGCAGCCTCCGGCTTTCTTTATCGACCGGCTCCGCGAAGCGCCCATCGGCTACTTCTTCGACGTCATGACGCGCGGCTTCGGAGCCATGATGGATTACTCCGCGCAGATCCCGCCGGAGGACCGGTGGGCGATCGCCGCCTACGTCCGCGCGCTGCAGCTGTCGCAGCGCACGACCCTGGCCGACGTGCCTCCCGAGGCGCGACCGCAGCTCGAGAAGCCGGACGTGGCCCCGAAGGCGCCGCCGTTCCCGCTCTCTCCCGACGACTGGAAAAAGGCGCTCGAGCTCGACAAGCAGCTCGAAGCGCCGGAGAGGAAGCACGGGTGAGCCGCCGCGAAGAAGCCCCCGTGAGCCGGACGCTCACCGAGGACGCGACGCTTCCGGCGGCTCTGGGGCGTTTCGGCCGCGCCGCGCTCGTCGTGGGTCTCGTCCTGCTCGTGGCGTCGGTGGCGGCGGGATTCGCGCGTCCCGACCAGTTCTTCCACTCCTACCTGCTGGCCTTCGTTTTCTGGAACGGGATCTCCGTCGGGTCGCTCGCGGTGGTGATGCTGCAATACCTGACGGGTGGCGCCTGGGGAATCGCGATCCGCCGGCCGCTGGAAGCCGCTTCGCGCGTCCTGCCCCTGACCACACTCGCCTTCCTGCCGGTCGTATTCGGAATGCACCGACTCTACGAGTGGACGCACGCGGACGTGGTCGCGCACGACCCGATCCTGCGCCAGAAGGCACCCTATCTGAACGTGCCGTTCTTTCTTCTGCGGGCCGCCGTCGCGTTCGGCGCGTGGCTCGCGATCGCGTTCTTCCTCAATAAGTGGTCGCGCGAGCAGGATGGGAGCGACGACCACAAAAAGATCGACCGAAAACTGCAGCTTCTTTCGGGAGGCGGCCTGGTCGCCTTCGCCCTGACGGTCACGTTCACGTCGGTGGACTGGGTGATGTCGCTCGAGCCGCACTGGTACTCGACGATGTACGGCGTCCTCTTCATGGTCAGCGAGGCGCTCGGAGCCCTCGCGCTGGCGACGGTCACCGTGGTTCGGCTTTCGAACCGCCCGCCGCTGTCGGAATTCGCCGGCGGCCGGATCCTGCACGATCTCGGAAAGATGATCTTTGCTTTCACCATGTTCTGGGCCTACGTCAACTTCTCCCAGTACCTGATCGTCTGGTCCGGGAACCTTCCGGAGGAGATCTCCTGGTACCTCGCGCGCTTCCGCGGAGGCTGGGGATGGGTCGGCCTCGCGGTCCTGCTGTTCCACTTCGTGGTGCCGTTCCTGCTGCTCCTCTCGCGTCAGGCGAACCGCGACCCGCGGCTGCTCTCTCTCGCGGCGACGATGCTGGTCGTCATGAACTTCGTGAACACGGCGTGGATGGTCCTGCCCGCGTTCTCGAAGGGCAAGTTCTCGATCTCCTGGATGGACATCGCCCTTCCAGCGGGTCTGGGAGGCGTGTGGCTGTTCCTCTACGCGCGGACGCTTCCCACGCGGCCGCTGCTTCCCCGCCACGACCCCGGTTTCGAGGAGGCCCTGGAGCATGGACGCGAATAAGCCCGAGCCGCACCACGGCGTCGCCGCCGAGCCTTCGGCCGTCTCGACGAAGGTCGTCGTCGGCTTCGGCATCGTTCTCCTGATCACGGGCGCGATCGCGATGGTGCTGATGGCGCTGCTCTTCAAGGGCCTCGAGGGCGTGGCGGACCGGAAGGACGAAGCTTCGGTCTCCGCCGCGGGAATGCAGGCGCGGCAGGACCGCGTGCCGCCGGCGCCGCGGCTGCAGGTCTATCCCGTCCGCCACTGGAAGGATTTCGAGGCCGCAGAGTCGCAACGACTCTCCAGCTACGGCTGGATGGACCGCAACACCGGTGTCGTCCACATCCCGATCGAGCGGGCGATGGAACTGGTCGAGCAGCGCGGCGTCGGTCCCCTGCCGCCCGCACCGGCAGCCGTGCCTGGGGCTCCGGCGCCAAGCACGGGCGCAAAGCAGGAGGGAAAGCAGTGAGACGGTTCGCCGTTCTCCCCCTCACCCCTGCCCTCTCCCCCAAGGGGGAGAGGGAGTTTTTGGGGAGACCGCTCTTTCCGAGAATTCCCCTCTCCCCCCGGCGGGGGGAGAGGGTCAGGGTGAGGGGGGCGATCCTCCTCACGTTCGCCATGATTGCGATCGCCACCTCCGCCCTCGCCCAATCCATGGCTCCCCCGCCCGGCCAGATCGTGCGCGCGGACGAGAAGCCGCAGATGCTGAAGGAGATCGGAATCGACCAGCGCTTGAACGCGCCGCTGCCGCTCGGACTCGCGCTGCGCGATGAGACGGGACGCCCGGTGCACCTCTCCGACGCTTTCGGGAAGCGGCCCGTGATCCTGGCGCTCGTCTACTACAACTGCCCGATGCTCTGCACGCAGGTCTTGAACGGCCTCGTCGGGGCGCTCAACGTGATGTCGCTCGAGGCCGACAAGGACTTCGACGTCCTGGCCGTCAGCTTCGATCCTCGCGAGACGCCGGCCATGGCCGCCGCGAAGAA
>JBKOVK010000334.1:0-1912 GCA_046724475.1 Acidobacteriota bacterium
CACGGCGACGATCGCCAGACACGTCAACAGGGTTTTCTTCATTGAGATCTCCTCGTTACGGTTAACTGTTCGGAAACACACGATCGAGAATTCCTTCCCTCGAACGATCCCATCACCTCCCGCACTTCTATTTATTACACCGCGAAAATCCTGATTACTGTTCCAGTTGGGCATGACTGCCCACGTCTGAATCGGATGATGGGCTCGGTCCAAACCGGTGTCAAGGAAAAAACTCGCTTTTTATGCTTCCCGGTCATAAAAGGCCGGGCAAGCATCTGGGCGGCCTCGGGTTACTTGTGATTTAGGTACACGTCCCAGCCGCCGGGCTCGTTCGGGCCTCCGGTGGCAACCGTTTTGGACAGAACGATGTCCAGCCGGCCGTCCTTGTCGAGGTCCGCGAGGCCGACCCACTGGCCCGGGGAGTCGAGAACCGGCTCCTCGGCCTCGGCCGCTTCGACGAAGCTTCCGTCGGGTTGCTGGAAGAAGACCCGGAGGCGCTTGGCCTCGTTGTCCGGGAACACGATGTCGTCCAACCCGTCCCCGTCGAGATCCCCCATGGCCGACGCGAAGAGGTAAGCCTTGAAATCCTTCTTGCGCCAGATGCGGCGCTTCGTCCAGGTCCCGTTCTCATAAACGTAGAGCGTCAAACCGCCGGCACGCATCGGGTCGGGGACGTTGGCCTGCATCGAGTAGCCATCGAGAAACGCCGATGCCCGGTTTCGTCCGAACGTGCCGGGCGTCGTCGAGTAGTGATAGGCGTAGGGCTCGATCTCCGGGAACGACACGCCCGTGAACGTCCCGTCGCCGGCGTTCTTCCACAGCAGAGTGAGGGCGCCTGTGTAGTGGCTTCCGGTCAGCACGTCCAGCCGCCCGTCACGGTCGTAGTCCCAGGCGTGAAGCGAGTTCGAGTAGAACCCGCCGACGATTCCGTCCTTCTTGAGCTCCCAGCCGCGCTCACGGCCCTGGAAGATGTAGACCCGAACCTGCGACTGGTCGACGACCTTGTTCGGGCCGGTCGAGGCGTTGTCGCGCGAAGCGACGATGTCGAGCTTTCCGTCCCCGTTCGCGTCGAGCAGGGCCACGGCCTGCGCCGAGAAGTCGCGCGCCGGCAGACCCGCGCGCACGATCGAGAACCCGCCCTTCCCGTCGCCGAACAGCGACACGAGCCCGGCGCCGTGCGACGCCGAAACCACGTCGAGGAAGCCATCCCCGTCGATGTCGCCCACGGCCACCGCACCGTAGTCGATCGAGAACCGGTCCTGAGGCTTTCCGCCGTCCATGAACGTCAACGGCCATGGCTGGAAGCCGCCCTTGCCGTCGCCGAGCCAGATCTTCAGCCGGCCGTCGCCGATGCGGGCCGGCGGCGCGATGATGTCCACGATCCCGTCGCCGTTGGCGTCGGCCAGAACGAACGAGGCGCGCCACATGCCCTGGTTGGGAAGCCCCGTCGAACCGACTTTCTCGAGATGGAGCCGGCCCGCAACACGCTGCGGAGAGAGGTCCGCGAAGTCCGCGGCCGTGACGCCCTTGGAGATCGGAAGGTCACGGTGGCTGCCCTGGGACGGCGCGACGGTGCCCGCCGGGGCCTTCGGTGCGTTCTCGGCGGTCTGACGCTTCAACTCGACCTCTTCGGGGATTGCCTTGGCCGTGCTCGTGTAGAAGTACTCGTCATCCTCTTTGAAGAACTCGACCGGCTTGGCCAGGATCGGGATCTTGAAATGCCGGTCGTCGACCTTCTGGTACTCCGATTTCGGGTACCGCCGAATGACGTATGTGTCGGTCTCCTCGACGACGGTCGGGTCCGAACGCTTCAGGGCACCGGGGGTCGGGGTGACCGGAGGTGCCGGTGGAGGTGCGTGGGGCTTCGTCTGGGTCGAACAGGCCGCTACGGCCAGCAGCGTTAGGGCAAGCA
>JBKOVK010000094.1:0-14114 GCA_046724475.1 Acidobacteriota bacterium
GCGGCCGCGCTCGCGACGCGGGGAGCGCGGGAGATCTCCGATGCAATCGGAGACGCGGAGGAGGCTTTGCCGGCCGGCGCCGCCAGCGCCCGCGTGCTGTGGACTCCGTTTCGTCCCGCGAAGCTCCCGTCGCGGCAGGTCGACGGGTTCTTCCGCGCGCCGATCGCTCCTTACCGGCCGCGCCTCTCGTTTCTGCACGGTTACTCGATCGAGCCCGACGCGTCGCGGGCGTGGCAGAGCGTGGTGTCCGGCCGCGTCGATCTGACGCGCGAGGTGGTCCTGGACCGCCGCCCCGAGCCGGATCCGGCCAAGGCGGGGCCCGCGGCGCCGCTCCTGATCGCGCGACTGGCCGAAGATCGGCCCGAGACCGTCGTGGCCGAGCTGACGACGAGTCTTCCCGGACTCCTCGTGCTCACGGACCTGAACTATCCGGGCTGGATTGCCGAGGAGGACGGAAAGCGGCTGCCGATCCTGCGTGCCGACGGCTTCTTTCGCGCGGTCGCGCTGACTCCCGGGCAGCATCGCGTGGTCTTCCGGTACCGCCCGGTCTCGTTCTATGCGGGTGCCGCGGCGTCGGCCGTGGCGATCGTGACGACTCTGCTTCTCTGGCTGCGCGGAGAGCCCATCCGCCTCGGCCGCAGGCCCGCATGACGTCGCCGCTCGAGGTCTACGGCGCCTTCGGGCTCGTCGTGGCGGGCGTGGCTGGCCTCCTCGTGGGCAGCTTCTTGAACGTCCTCGTCCATCGTCTGCCTCGCGGTGAGTCGATCGTCTCGCCCGGCTCGCGCTGCCCGAGCTGTGGAGCGCCGGTCGCGGCGTACGACAACGTCCCCGTCCTGTCGTGGATTCTCCTGACGGGGAAGTGCCGGTCCTGCAAGGCGCCGATATCGCCGCGCTATCCGCTTCTGGAGCTCTCCAACGGCGTGCTGTGGGCGCTGGTCTTCCGTTCCGCCCCGTCGTGGGGCGACTTCGCGGGCGGCGCGTTTCTCTGCTCGGCCTGCCTGGCGCTTCTGGCGATCGACGCGCAATTCTTCATCCTTCCCGACGCGATCACGCTTCCTGGGATCGCCGTCGGTCTGGCGTTGTCCTTCGTCTCGCTCCGGCGCACGCCGCTGGAGGCTGTGCTCGGCGCGGCGCTCGGAGCTGGAGGTCTGTTCCTGGTGGCGTTCCTCTACGAAAAGATCACGGGCCAGGAGGGAATGGGCCTCGGCGACGTGAAAATGCTGGGAATGATCGGGGCGTTTCTCGGGGCGTCGGGCGTCGTGGTCACGATCCTCGCGGCGTCGGTCTCCGGCACGGTGGTGGGCCTGGGCCTGATCCTCTTCCGCGGCGGAAGCGGCAAGACGAAGCTGCCTTTCGGGGTCTTCCTGGCCTTGGGAGCGATCGCGGCATGGTTCTTCGCCGGGCCGCTCGCGGAGCGCTATCAGCGGATGTGGTCTCCGTGACCGGCCGCGCGAAATCCGTCCTTGCCATCGTGGTCGTTTTGTCGGCGCTCGCCGCGCGGGTGGCGGTTCTGACAACGGCGAGCGCATCGGCGGATCTCGCGAATTACAGCTTCGTCGCCGCTCGGCTTCGTGGACACGAGCCCTTGTATGAATCCGGCCGGGGCCGGTACAACTACTCGCCGGTATGGTCCTGGATCCTGGGCGGTCTGGATTCTCTGAGCCGCTCGTGCGGAGTCTCGCTGACCTGGCTCATTCGGGCACTCCTGACTGCCGTCGACGTCGCTGTCGCTTTGGTCCTGGCGCGGCTTGCGCGCCGGACGGCGCGTGCGCCCGAGGTCGCCGCGGCCCTCTATCTCGCCAATCCCATTTCGATCTGGGTGAGCGGTTTTCAGGGCGCGTTCGATAACCTGGCCCTGCTGACTCTCCTGTTCGCAATCTCGAGCCAGGATGTCCGGCGCGCCGGGCCCTGGCTGTGGGCATCGATGGCCGTCAAGCAGGTGACCGTGCTGCATCCGATCCTCTGGACTCGCCGCAAGCGGGATTTCGGCTACGTCGTGCTCGCCTACGCGGCCTTCGCGGCGCTTTTCCTGCCCTATGCGCGCCAATGGCGTGCCATCGTCGACGACGTTCTGCTCTACCGCTCGGTACCGCGGTCGTACGGATTCTCCGAGTGGATTCTCTGGAACGATCGCCTGGCGCTCCTCCTGTCGCTCGTGGCCGTTGGCGCTGCCGGACTCTCGGCCTGGCTCCTGAGATTTCACGATCGGGTGAGGTCGAGCCTCTTCGTCTTTCTCGTCCTGCTTTTTTTCGCGCCTGGACTGGGGTCGCAGTACCTCCTCTGGCCGCTTCCCTTCGCGGCCCTGCTGCCGAGTTTTCGGGCCCTGCTCTTCTCCGCCGCAGGGTTGGCCTGGATCCTCGGTTCGCACTTCGGTCTTCCCGGCAGCGGGCGTTGGCTGGGCCACCTCGTCTGGCTCTCGGTGGCGTTCTGGGCCGTGGGCGAGTTGCGCATCCTCCGCGCGGAACGGAGCCTGAAATGGACGATGTGACTGGCGGGCGAGGCGGGCCCGCCTCGGTCCCGCGGTCCTTCCGCAGAGAGTCGCGACTCTTTCTCTGGATCGCGCTCCTTCTGATCCTGTTCCTGAATTTCCTGACGCTTCTCTTCTTCCGCAACGCGGTCGGATGGGGAAGCGACGAAGCCGAGCGGCGGTCCTCGGAGATCCTCCGCCGCGTCGCGTTGTCGGGCAACCGCCCCGACGCTCCCGAAGACGCGATGGAGCGCGCGGCGATCGAGCCCGACGTCTCCTACATCGCGGTTTACGACGAGAACGGCGCGCGGCTGCGCTCGGCGGGCGCCGGACCCGCCGAGGCTCCCCAGAAGCTGACGATCCATCCGGAGGCCGGCCGTGCCGTTCACGAGTGGCACCGCAACCCACCCCTGCTGCTGTCGGCGTTCGCCTCGGGCCGGCGCACGTACGTCATCGCCCGCGATCCGGGCTCGGGGGCGGCCCTGCGCGAGTACGCGCAGCGCCTGTCGATCTTCGTGCCGCTGGCGGCGCTCGCCCTCGTCGTGCTCGCCGGCTTGTATCTGCGCTCGCTGCTGAAGCCCTACGAGCGCCTCCTCGAAGCGGCCGGGGAGGCGCCCGCGGCTCCCCGCGAGCAGGGCGACGAACGCAACTTCCTGGTGGCGCGTTTCGAAAGCACGATCGCGACGCTCCGGGAGAAAGAAGGCGAGCTCGAACGGCTGGCTCGGGCGGAGAAGGAGCGGGCCGACGACCTCGAGACCGCGGCGCGGACTCTTTCGCGCAACCTGCCGACGGGACTGCTGTCGGTCGATCCGTCGGGCCACGTCGCCGAGATCAACGAGGCCGGCCGCGAGATCCTGCGTCTCCAGACCGAGGGAAGGGGAGAGCGCTACGAGACGATGCTTTCCGAGTCCCCGGACTTCCGCGCACTGGTCGAGGAAGTCCTGCGCGACCGCGTCGTCGCGGGGCGGCGCGAGGTGGCGTGGCGGCGCGAGAAAGAGGAAGAGCGGATCCTCGGCGTCACGGCGACGCCCGCCGAGGGCGCCGACGGCCGTTTCCTCGGCGCCGTCGCGCTCTTCTCGGACCTGACCGAGATCCGGCGGCTGGAGGGCCGCGTGGCGCTCGCGCGGCACCTGGCCGACCTGGGAGAAGTCTCTGCAGGCGCGGCGCACGAGTTCCGCAACGCCGCGGCGGCGATCGACGGCTACGCGGACCTGGCGCTGCGCTCGGCGGATCCCGAGCGCTCGGCCGACCACGTGCGCGCCATCCGCCGCGAGGCGCAGGAGATGAGCCGGGTCACCAGCGACTTCCTCCTCTTCGCCAAGCCCGAGGGCTTCGCGCCCGAGAGCGTGGACCTGGAGGCGGTCGTCGAAGGCGCCGTCATCGAGACCGAGCGGGCGCACCCCGGCCTCGCCGTCGGACGGGACGGCGCGTTTCCGACCGTGGGCGGCTCGCCGGTCCTGCTGCGGCGCGCCCTGGCGAACCTCCTCCGCAACGCCGCCGAGGCCACTCCGGAGCAGCGCTGGAAAGAGCCCGACGCGGTCGTCGTGGCGGGAGCGCGGGCCGAGACCGAGGTCGCGCTCTCCGTCTGGGACCGGGGCTCCGGCGTGGACGCGGCAGAGCGCGAGAAGATCTTCCTGCCGTTCTATTCGTCCAAACCGCGCGGCTCGGGGTTCGGCCTGGCGATCGTGGCCCGCATCGCCGAGCTCCACGGCGGCACCGTCGAGGTGACGGACCGCCCCGGAGGGGGAGCCGTCTTTACCCTGAGATTGCCGGTTGAGGCTTCTTCCCCAGCCCCGCGATCGTCCCCTTGAAGGTCTCCTTGTCGATCGCGCGGTCCAGAGCCTCGTCGGGCTCGACGACGTCGCCCCGGACGAGCTCGGCCAGCGACTGATCCATCGAGATCATCCCCTTCGACTTCCCGGTCGCGATCTGGTTGTTGATCAGTGCGGTCTTTCCCTCGCGGATGCAGTTGGAGAGCGCGGTCGAGCCGAGCAGGATCTCGAAGGCCGGCACGCGGCCTCCCGATTTCTTGCGCAGGAGCTGCTGGGCGACGACGCCGCGCAGAACCGCGGCCAGGACGATGCGGACCTGCTCCTGCTCGGCGGCGGGGAAGGCGTCGATGATGCGGTCCACCGCCTTGGCCGCGGAGTTGGTGTGCACGGTGGCGAAGACGAGGAGCCCCGTCTCCGCGGCGGTCAAGGCCATGCGCATCGTCTCTAAGTCGCGCATCTCGCCCACGAGCAGGCAATCCGGGTCCTCGCGGATCGCGGCCTTGACCCCCTCGGCGAAGCTCGCCACGTCGGGCCCGATCTCGCGCTGCGTGAAGACGGACTTGTCGTTGGTGTGCACGAACTCGATTGGATCCTCGACGGTGACGATGTGGTTGGCCAGGCGCTTGTTCATCCGGTCCAGGATCGCCGCGAGCGTCGTGGACTTACCGCTTCCGGTCGGGCCGGTCACCAGGATCAGGCCGCGCGAAACGGCGTAGAGGGCGGCGACCGGGGCCGGCAGGTTCAGGTCCTCGGCGGTCGGGACTCGGGAAGGGATCAGCCGGAAGACCGCGCCCGACCCGCGCTCCTGGCGGAACAGGTTGACGCGAAACCGCGCCGCGGCGCCCATCTGATATGCGAAGTCCACGTCCCCCGTCTCGCCGAAGGCGTTCCAGATCTTCTGAGGAGTGATCGGGCCGACGAGGTTGTAGAAGTCGTTCTCCGACAGCACGCGATAGCGAATCCTTTCCAGCTCCCCGTCGATGCGCACCACCGGCGGCGATCCGACCGAGAGATGCAAGTCCGATCCATTGCGCTTGGGAAGAATCCCGAGGAAGCGATCGATGCGGTTGGATCCCGACGTCGAGACAACGTCCGCCGGGCCGACCTGTTTGATCTTCTCGCCGTGCGTCTCGGGAAGCTCGGCGCTCACGACGCGGCCTCCTGGAGGAACGGCTCGAACGCCTCCTTGCGCTGGGCGCGGTCGTAGGCCACGCGCGCCTCGACGGTGCCTTCCTGCACGAGCTGCAGGAGCGCCCCGTCCATCAGCTGCATCCCCATGGCGGAGCCGGTCTGGATCGCCGTCGGAATCTGAAATGTCTTGCCGTCGCGGATCAGACCCCCGACCGCCGGGGTGTTGCGGAGGATCTCGAAGGCCGCCACGCGGCCCTTCCCGTCGCGGCGTGGCAGGAGCGTCTGCGACACCACGGCCTTCAACGAATCCGACACCATCATCCGGATCTGCCCCTGCTGGTCCGGCGGGAAGGCGTTGATGATGCGGTCGACCGTCGAGGAGGCCGTCGTCGTGTGGAGTGTCGCGAGGACGAGGTGGCCCGTCTCCGACGCCGTGATCGCCAGCGAGATCGTTTCCAGGTCCCGCATCTCGCCCACGAGGATGACGTCCGGGTCCTCGCGCAGCGACTGCCGCAGAGCCTTGGCGAAGGACTCGGAGTGCGAGGGGATCTCCCGCTGGTTGATCAACGATTCCTTGCTCTTGTGGACGTACTCGATGGGGTCCTCGACCGTGATGATGTGACCGCGCTCGGTCTCGTTGATCCGGTCCACGAGGGCCGCGAGCGTCGTGGTCTTCCCGCAGCTGGCCGGACCCGTGACCAGAATCAGGCCCTGCGAGTAGCCGGTGATCTCCCAGAGACTCTCGGGCAGACCAATGTCGTGAACGCTCGGGACATCGTAGGGAACGACGCGCAGGATCGCGCTCTTTCCCAGGCGCTGGAAGAAGACGTTCGTGCGGAAGCGGCCGAGCTCAGCATGTTTGTGGCAGAAGTCGAGCTGGCGCCGATTCTCGAACTCCCGAAGCTGCTCCTCGGTGAGGAGGTCGCCGAGCCACTGGTCCATTTGCGCCGCGTTCGTGAGAGGAAGCGGCAGCGGTCCCAGCCGGCCGTGCACCCGCAGCTGCGGAACCGTTCCGGTCATCAGGTGCAGGTCCGACGCGTCCATCGCGCGCGCGTGGCGGAGGAGGTCCGCCAGAGTCGGAGCCGGGTGGGAGGAGAAGTCCACCGGCGCGAAGGTTCGCGAGCCTGCGGACGCCGACTCGGCCGAGGCGACTCCGGTTCGCGCGCGGACGAGCTGGGATGCCTTCTCGCGGACCAGCGGGTCCGGATCCAGCTGAACGATCTTCTGAAGGAGAGGCGAGATCCGCGGATCGTCGATGCGGGAAAAGGCGTCCAGGATCTCCAGCCGCAGGTCCTTGTGGGAATCCGGCTGCTTGTACGCCTCGAGGAGGCTGGGGAGAGCCTTCGGCGTGCCCCATATGCCGAGGGCCGCCGCCGCCGAAAGGTTCGACTCCGGGTCTTTCAGGAGCTGGATCAGGTGGGTCAGCGTCGATTCGTCGCGGATCTCGGCTAAGGCCAGGGCCGCGCGGTCGCGCAGCCACCAGTCCTCACCCGTCAGGAAGCGCACGCAGTGCGGGACGGCCTCGGGCGAGCGGATGGTCACGGCGATCGACGCGGCCAGGTTCGCCTCGTCGGGATCGTTGCTGTGCGCCCGGTCCAGGAACGCGCGCAGATACTGGGGGCCGAGCTCGGCGAGGGCCTCGACCGCCCGATCCTTGGTGGGACCGTAGGTGCCCTTGAACGCGTGCAGGAACGCGGCCGCAATCTTGGCCGGCTGCTGCGTCGCCGCGATCCGCGAGGCGAGTTGCCGGACTTTGGGATTGGTGTCGGAGAGAAGCGGCAGGACTTCTTCGGTCCAGGGTTTCTGGGACGAGGCCAGAAGCGGTCCGATGGCCGCGATCGAGGCGTCCTGCACGCGGGTGGAATCGTTGCGGCAGTGCCGCAACAGGACCGGGATATTGGTCTCGTCCGGGAACTTCTGGATTAGCGCCACGGCGCGGAAGCGGAGCTCTTCGTCGTCGGAATCGAGAGCCGCGGCCGCGATCGGCGCCGCCCGGGGCGACGGCGTCGCCTCGACGATGGAGAACGCCTTCCGGCGCACGCCCGGCGAGGGCGACGTGGCGACGGTCTTCGCGAGCCAGGGAAGAGCTCTCTCGTTGGGGTTTCTCCTGAGGTACTCCAGAGCTCCGTGGACGACGGCGGGATCGGAATGCGACAGCAGTCCCTGCAGGCGCTCGAAGAAGGTCCCCCCGGCGACCTGTTCGAGCGACTGCATGGCCTGCCGGCGGACCGCTTCCGTCTTCGAGGCGAGGAAGGGGAAGAGCGCCTCCGAAGCCGCCTCCCAGGTCTGGCGCTTCAGGAGCGAGAGGCCCGCCTCGCGCAGGGCGGCGTCGGACTCGACCGCGAGAAACGCGAAGTCCTCCGGCGCGAGATCACTCGCAGCGCCGATGGATCTCAGAAGCTCGTCGCGCTCGGCTTCGGTCTTCCACTGCCGCGCGCGCAGCCTTCCGAGCAGAGCGTCCGCGGAGGACGCCTTTCGCTTAGTAGCCCACATGGAGGTAAGAAGTGATGACGAAGCCAGTGTAGGGACTGAGTCTCCAAGAGTCGAGAGAGCAGAAGCACACGTGCGCGGCTGTTCCAAACAACAGGCCGGGGGGTCCGCGCCGCACTCGGTGATCGTTACCGATGGTGACGAAAACCGTCTGCGAGCCCTTGTGACGCAGGTCCAGCCGATTCCGTATCTCTTTGCTGCGATTCGGCTTAACCGAAGTTTTCCGGTCCGGGCACGGGAATCGCTCTACATCGCCTCGAAATGTTCCAAGCGACAAGTCCGCGCCGGATCCGTGGGTTCTCCCTTGTCGAGCTGATGGTCGTCATGGCGATCGTGGCGATCCTCGCTCTGGCGATCGCGCCGTGGTTCGCCAAGCTCTCGCAGCGCAACACGGTCAAGAGCGCGACGCAGGAGGTCTCGATCACGCTGGCCGCGGCGCGGTTGCGCGCCGTGAAGCGCAACCTGCCGGCCTCCGTCGTGATCACGCCGCCCACGGGACCCAATCAGTACAACCGCGTCGAAACTTTCGAGAACGTCGTGCCCACGCCGATCAAGGTCGGCGAGGTCAAGCTCACTACCCTCGTGACGTTCCCGTCGGGCGCCGGTGAGTTCTACAGCCGGCCGTCACTCCCGATCATCGTCACGTTCGGCCCGGACGGTCGTCTCCAGACCGCCGACCCGGGTGTGACCACCCAGCATGTGACGCTCCGCGGAGTCGTCGGCGCGGGAACGACCAACGACCTTCCGATTCGGATCGGCGCAACCGGCACGATCCGGGTACTCAAGCCCAATCCCAACGCCTCGAATCTGGACGGTACCGCATGGCACTGAGCTCCCACTCCCGCCGCCGCAACGCCGAGTCCGGTCTGACGCTCGTCGAGCTGCTGATCGCGGTCGCTCTCCTGGGCATCGTTCTGCTCGGGATCGCGCCGCTGTTCATCGCGAGCGTCCAGTCCAATTACTCGGCCAACGAGTACACCTCGATTCACAACCTGGCGCGCGACCGGCTCGAGCAGCTGATGAATCTTCCCGTGACCGACCCCCAGCTCTCGCGCGCGGGAGGCATCCCGGCGGGCAGCGGGTCCTACCCGAACGACCTGCCGCCGACGCTTCCGGATCCGGCGACGGGCGTTCCGATGTCTACGGGGCCCAACAAGACGGCACGCAACCCGCTGGAGCGGACATACCAGGTCCGCCACTTCCGGAGCACACCGCCTCTGGTTCCGGGAAACGCGTTCACGCTGACTGAGGTCGGTCCCGGAGTCATCTACGACGTCAAGCGCATCGACGTGACCGTGACGTCCGTGGCGAGCCCCGGCGGCACGCTGTCGACTCTCGGCATTGGAAATCGCACCGCGCGCGTATCGGGCTTCCTTCGCAACCCCGATCCGGCCACGAACGTCAACTGACGCCATGAAAAAAATCAGCCACCGCCGCCGCTCGGCCGGACGTTCGCAGTCGGGCTTCACGCTCGTCGAGATGATCGTCGTGACGATGCTCCTGCTCGTCGCGATGCTCGGCCTGCTGGCCGTGTTCGACGCGAGCGCCCGCATCAACAAGAACGAAACCGACGTCGCCGACGCCCAGGGCGCCGTGCGCTACGGTCTCTACCAGATGACCCGCGTCATCCGGATGGCCGGAACCGGCGGCCTGTACGTCACGCAGGCGGTCCTGAACCACAACGATCGCCAGCTGCCCGGCATAAACCCTGCCGGCGTCTCCTACGACAACGTTCCCAACGGAGTCAGCGTCACGACCACCACCGGCACCAGCATCGCCGTCCGACCGGGGACCGACATGATCGAGATCCGCGGCGTCATCCTGTCGCCGCTGATCGGTTTCGACCTGCAGACCGGCTGCGGCGACTGCACGGGCTCGAACTCGGTCAACGTCCTTCCGATCGTCGGCGATCCCCTCATCGGCCAGCATGTCAACGACGACCCGACGCAGCGCCCGCAGTTCGCCGCCGTCGACGCGTACACCGTGAACGCGGGAAACGCGAACGGCGCGATGTACGTCATCGTCGAGGACGGAAACACGGACCTCCATTCGGGCTGCTCGGATCCGAACCCCGCGGGCGTGACGCGCTATCCCCAGCCCGTCTACAACGTCGGAAAGCTGTCGCAGGCGACAACGCTCGTGGGGAGCAATTCGTTCGGTGCGGTGGACTTCGGCGACGCGCTCGTCCCGCGGTTCAACACCGAGATGCCCTCGGACAACGCGGGTCAGAACGCGACGCCGATCCAGAAGGTGCGCCGCGCCGGCGTCATGGACGACATCATCTTCTTCATCGGCCTGGACCCGATCACCATCGATCCGAACGGAGCGCATCCGTTCCTCGCCCAGGGCATCCGGCGGGACCGCGTCTTCGAGGTCACGCGGCTGGCCGAGGACGTCGAGGACCTGCAGGTCGCCTACGGAATCGACGCCGACGGCAACAATGCGATCAGCCGCCAGACCGGCGGCGGTTGCGCGCAGACGGTCGATGACCCCGACCCGAACTACTCCAACATCGTCAACTGCGATGAGTGGCGCCCCAACGTCACCGGCGAGGTGGCGCCCATCGACAGAGACTTCCAGTCCCAGAACCCCTTCGTGTCGGGCCACCCGGGAGCCCCGCCGCCGAACCACTGTCCCCTTCTGCACGGCGTGATGGTCTCCCTGCTCGCGAAGGCCAAGGATCCGGATCCGACCTACCACGGTCCCGCGGCGCAGGGCTACCGGCTCATGAACTCGACGGCCGCCCCGATCACGCCCGGCAACTTCCGCCGCCGTGTCCAGACGCTGAAGATCAATCTCCGCAACTACTCATTCCAGGGCTGAGGAAATCCATGCTCGAAACTTCCGAAACGATTCGTGTCCGCTGCGGTTCCAACCGGCGCGAGCGCGGTGCGGCGCTCGTTGTGGCGATTCTGGTCCTGGCGATCCTGACGGTCATCGGGATCGCCCTGATGATGATCACCTCCACGGAATCGCGCATCGCCGCCAACGAGTGGTCGATCAACCGCGCGTTTTACTCGGCCGACGCGGGCCTGCGCTGGGCGGGCGTGGAGATGGGCGACCCGCGCACGTTCCTCCTGAGGCCCGAGTTCGTGGGCAACTTCTTCGGCACGGTCCTCTTCCAGATGCCGAGTCACCGCTTTCAGCAGACGGTGGGCTTCCTGACGAACGACGAGATCCAGGTCCGGGTCAGCAACCCGGGCCGGCTCGGACGCCGCCCGTATCGCGGCGGCATCATCAACGAACAGGGTTCGCGGGCCCAGTACAGCTACGCCTTCGAGGAGCGTTCGACCGGCGGTCAGGCCGACACGCTCCTCCAGTACTCGAAAGCGCTTCAGGCCGACCTGGAGGTCGGGCCGCTGCCGGCCCGCTTCCCGTAAGGAGACGTCGATGCGACACCGCAGAAGTTCCAAAGGGCTGATCGGGTTCGCGGAACGCCACCGCGTTCTCGTGACTTCCCTCGTGCTCTTCATGATGGTGTCGCCCGCGCGGCCGGACGACCGGCAGCTGCTCCAGGCCAACGCCGGCGCGAACACGAACGTGCTCCTGATCCTGGACTCCTCGTACTCGATGAATCGCGACTTCAGCGACACGTACAACCTGCCCGCGTTCATGGATGACTTCATCTATCCCGAGGGAACCGTCGCGACCGAGGGCTCCAAGCTGGGTATCGCCAAGAGCGTGCTCCGGCACGTGCTGACCAACACGACGGGCGTCAACTGGGCGTTCTCGTACTACCGCAACCCCGACCAGGCCTTCGGCGCGGCCGATACGTCCTCCAAGAAGAACGCCAGCGATCCGGCGCTGGGTTATCCGATCGGAGGCGCCCGCACCGCCGGCCAGCATCTGGAGAACGGCGGTCTGGAGTGGCTGTACTTCGCCGACTCGATCAACGGGACCGGAGCCCCCATTTCTTCGGTTTTCCCGACCGCCTCGTATCCCGACATTCAGCAGGGCCGATTCCTCGGGATGGGCCACAAAGTGCCTCACATCTACGGTCGGCCGGGTATCGTGGATGACGGATCCGGCGGCCCGTCTCCAAACCTGCAGGACTATCCGCCCCCGTACGTCGTTCCGCCCGCGAATCCCGACACTCGCTTCCCCTATCCCGGCACGCCTCCGATCCTGCCCGGAGTCTGGCGCGGCGCGTTCGGTCCGCACGGGTTGAACGAGGGTCTCGTCATCTACCGCAGTCCGAGCAAGGTCGGGTATGAGCTGCGCCTGCAGATGATCTCCGGCAACTACGGGGATCCCTCCATCGTCGTCCGGGTCAAGGAGTACGGTCCTCCTCCGACTCCGACGGGTACGCCGACGAACACGAATACCCCCACGCCGACGAACACGCCGACGCGGACGAACACGTTCACGTTCACGCCGTCGTTCACGGCGTCGAACACGCGGACGTTCACCCCGACGTTCACAAACTCGAGCACTCCGACCAACACGAACACGTTCACGCCGTCGAACACGCGCACGCCGTCGAACACGCCTTCGATCACGTTCACGCCGACGTCGTCGTTCACGCCGACTCAAACCTTCACCGCTTCGATCACGCCGACGCGGACCAGCACGTTCACGCCCTCGCTCACGCGGACACCGACGAACACCTTCACGCCGTCGAGGACCTTCACGCCGTCCAACACGGCGACGCCGTCGAACACCTTCACGCCGTCCAACACCCCGTCGCGCACCAACACGCCCACGATCACCAACACGCCGTCGATCACGCCGACGCGGACCAATACGTTCACCGCCACCAACACGCGCACGGCCACGCAAACGTTCACGCCCTCGAGCACGTTCACGGCCTCGAACACGCCGTCGCGCACGTTCACGCGTACGAACACGGCGACGTTCACGGCTTCCAACACGCCGTCGAACACGGCGACGAACACGAGGACGCCGACCAACACACCGTCGTTCACGGCGTCGAACACGCCTTCGAACACGCCGACGCGCACGCCGACCAACTCGCCGACGAGCACGCGCACGCCCATCCCGACACTGCCCGGAGGCGCGATGCCGGCGAAGAGCCTCCTACCCGCGATCGCGAACTGGATGGCGCCCGTCGTGCGCGGCCTCTTCGCCATGGCGCCGCCTCCGCCCCCGCCGACGACGCCCTGCGCGGGCATTCCGGCGAGCTACAACGGTAGCGGGAATCTCGGCTGCGCGCCCTGCGCCTACGACCCGACGCGCCTGTGCGTCTTCCAGGACCTCAATGGGAACGGCGTGATCGATCCCAACGAGCCGGCGCCTTCGAACCTGATTCCGCTGCCCTCCTCGCCGTTCATGCGCGGGTTCGACGATCCGCAGGCCGACCCGAATACCTCGCTCGTCCTGCTGCAGACGGTGGACATCGTCTACGACCGCGGCGACCTCTACAACCTGCCGCCGGTCTACACGGCCAACGACACCGGCAACGGCAATCCGCCGTGGGGCTCGTGCACCGCGGCTTCGCTGGGATGCCCCGTGGCGCCGGACAACGATGCCGACGGCCAGGTCGATACCGGCACGATCCCCTCGCGCAACAACAAGGGATCGTTCTCGGCCATCTACGACAAGGAACGCGGTCAACAGTTCCAGCAGTACCCGAACGACGCCTTCGCCGGACCGTCGTGTCCTCTGGGAATCGTCGGCTGCGATCCGTACGCCCAGGACTGCGGAGGTCTCGCGCACTTCAACACGTTCAAGGGCTTCGCCGGAGCGGCGCCGTCAGCCTTGGGACCGGCGGACGCGGCGTTCCCCGCTGCGTTCCCGCAGAATCCGCCGGCGAGCCCCGCCGACTGGCCGGTCGTTCCGTTCCGCCGTGAATGGCTCGGCACCGACTACCCGGGAGGGAACACGCCGGAATCCGCCATCAAGCGCCTCCTGCGCTTCACCTCCTCGATCGTCAGCTACAACTCGGCTGCGGCTCCCCAGGACGCCTACACGCTGGCGGAAGGGTCTCGCGAAGTCGTCGCGACCGCGTCGGGTACGCCTCTGGCGGGCGCATTGCTCGACGCCTACAACTACTTCGTCAACAGCGTCTTCCCGGGCCCGACGTTCAACGGAGCTCCGGACCCGGCCATCGACTGCCGCAACTACATCATCGTGTTCGTCACCGACGGCAACGACGAGTGCGGATCGAATCCGTGCACGGGCGGCACGAGCGGACTTGGTCCCGCAGGTGACCTGGGCGACGTCCTTCTGCCGGAAAGCGCTCCGGGCCGCCGCGCCGCGGCCGCCGCGCTCGATCCGGCGGTTCGCGTCAAGGG
>JBKOVK010000101.1:0-5675 GCA_046724475.1 Acidobacteriota bacterium
GTTCGGCAGAGCTCTCCATGAATCCTGAAGGAAGACTCCGTAGTCGATGACCTCGGCCCGCAGAGGCCGGTCCGGAACGACGGCCGTGGGATCTTCCGGGTTGACGGCGTAGAAATCGTGGCCGTAGAAGAGCTGACCGAATTGGTTGATGAGGATGACCGTCTGGCCGCCGGAGTAGTAGCCGGCTCCGTTCGTCAGCCCGTCCATATAGTCGGCGCCGGCCCTGAGCTCGTGGTTTCCTCGGTAGAAGGTCGCGCTCCCGGCAGCCTGAGCGCGATGCGAGTCGCCGTTATCCCCGAGACCGTTGACGAGCCCGTAGCCTCCCGTGATGCTGTTCGGCTCTTGTGGAACGTTGCAGGGTTTTTCGGGCGTTCCGTCGGCGCAGGTGCGGTCGATGTAGCGGATGCCGTCGCCACCGTCGAGGCTGTTCCGGTCCTTGTGGTAAGAGCCGATGAGCATCGCGAACGTGTTCGCTCCGAACACCTGGTTCACGCGAAGCCCGAAGTCCGTGCCCCCCTGGGCGCGTTGCGAGTACCACGTCGAAGGATCGAGGCTGACAGGCGGTTCGATGTCGACAGACCCGAGCCCCTGTCTCGGGTCCGCGCCTGCGGCTCCCGCCGTGGATGAAGGGTCCGCGAAGACGGAGCCGACAATGCTCGTTGCGGAGGAGACGTTCCAGGTGAGCTTTCCCGAATAGAGGTCTTCCGTCGAGTCCAGCGGAAACCGCGCCGTGTCGGGCACGTGCGCCGACGACTGCACCCGCGATAGATCACCCGACAGGCTCACGCGGTTGTAGGCCGCGAAGAACCAGAGCCGGTCCTTGAGGAAATAGCCCCCGAGATCGAAGCCGTAGTCGAAACGATCACCGCTCACGAAACGCATCTGGTCGAGGCCCGAATCGCCGGGTTTGAACTCCGCCGCCGCGGCCGTGCGGGTCGAGTCGTAGTAGACGAAACCGTCGCCATGAAAGGTATTGCCGCCGGATTTCGTGATGACGTTGATGACCCCTCCGAGCGCACGGCCGTACTCCGCCTGGTAGCCTCCGGTCTTGACCTCCACCTCCTGCACAAACTCGTTGTTGATCGCCTTGCCCTGGACTCCGCGCAAGACGTTCGTCGTGTTGACGCCGTCGATGATCCACTGGTTCTCGGCCGACGTCGCCCCGTAGATCGACAGCGCCAGCGAGCGTCCCTCCGTCGCGCCCCGGTCGGTCGAGACGCCGGGATTGGACTTGACGATGTCGGCATAGTTGCGGGCAACGGGGAGATTGGCGACCACGCTGCTGGTGTAGTTCGTGCCGGTCGTCGTCGAAGCGAAGTCGATGCGAGGAGCCTCGCCGGAGACGACGACCTTCTCCTCGGCCGCGGGTTCCAGCGCCAGGTCGGTGGTCGCCGTCCCGTCGAGCGAAACGGTCGCGAGCCTGTCCGAAGACCGGAAGCCCGCGAGCGTCGCGTGGACGGTGTACGTCCCGGGCGGCAGCGCGGGCAGCCGAAAGCGCCCCTCGGCATCGGTCGTCGCCACACGGACACCCTGGCAGCTCGGGCTCGACGCTTCTACGAAGACTCCGGGCACGGCGCCTCTGGCGCCGTCTCAAACGGTGCCTTCGATCCGACCCGTCGTCTGCCCGAGGAGCGTGCGCTGGCGGCAGAGCAGCAGCGCGAAAAGTGCGATTCTTGCACTCTGTCGGAGTTGGGCCCCCCGCCGGTCGGGCATGGAGCCTCCTGCGTTAAGAGAAGGATACTCCCGGGCCCCGCGCCGGCGCGTATACGGTCCGGCACCATCGACAAATACCGCGCGCCGCTCTCCCTCGGGGCGAAGTATGATCCCCCGCAACCGTCCTGCGGACGACATGCGCCATCGTGCCGAAGGTTCGTCCGACCCGCCGCGGGGTCCACGTCCCCGCGCCTGTGATCCGTCCGCGTCCACACTCCAATTGCTTCGCGTCCCTCGCGTCTCCAGATTCGAAAGGAGGAGGTTTCATGTCGAAGAAGAAAGGGTCCTCGACCAAGAAGGCCGCATCGAGCACACGTGAAACGCGAAGAGAACTTTCGCGACGGGCTCTCCTCGCAGGGCTTGGCGCGGGGGCTGCTCTGCCGGCGACGCTGCGGGCGAGCGGAGAAAACAACTTCGCCGCAGAGTTCGATAAGTATTGGGGAGAGGGGATCCAGGATGACCTCAACGCGGTGGCCAAAGAGAAAGACCCCAAGGAAAAGGAGGTTCTGAACCTTCGCATCCATTACAGGCGAACGGAGTTCCTGCAGGGGAAGAAGCTCCCCAGATCCTCCGGGTGCTAGGAGCCCACACCCGCCGGAAGGGACCGAAGCCTCGCGCGCGAGTACGCTCGCGCGCGACTCGGTTCGTCCGGACACCGAACCTCGTCGCATACTGGAAGGACGGCTCTTTCGTCAACGAAGACTTTCTTCGGCGTCGCCAGATCACGGCGGCGCCGTACGCCATTCTGCTCCTCGCGGCCTTCAGCAGGCCTCGCAGCTTCCAGGATGTCGCTGTCGAGTTTCCTCAATACGACGCTCGCTCCGTCGAAAAGGAGGCTCGCAAGCTCGCGAGACTCGGCTTTCTCGAGTCCGCGAGCGGAAAGGGCCGGCTGCGCGACCTCTTCCACGTCTGGAGGGACTCCTTTCCGGCCATCTACTATCAGTCCCTGAGCCGGGACGTTCTCTACGTCACCGATCCGGCGGAGACCCGGACAGTCGTGCGAGACCTGCTGGCGGACTCTCCCCAACCGAAGTTGCATAAGGACTATCGCCGGAAGGGGGTGGTGCTGCCCAAAGACGTCGCGAATCCCGACATCCCCCTCGGGAACGTCCTGCGCGGCCGTCGCACGGTTCGCGAGTTTGGAAAGCGGCGCGTCGCGTTTTCCGACTTCGCCGGCGTCATTCGCGGAACTTGGGGGCAGACGAGCTGGCTCGACGCGGGGCCCTTCGGGAAGCTCATCGCGAAGACGAGTCCATCGGCGGGGGCGCGCCATCCCATCGAGTGCTACGTCATCGCCTGGAGGGTCGAAGGCCTTTCGGCTGGCCTTTACCATTACAACGTCCGCAGGGACAGGCTCGAGCGCCTTCGCCTCGGGGACTTCCGAGCCGAGGCGGTCCGGATCGCCTCGGGCCAAAAGTGGGTTCGTGGGGCCGCCTTCTTGTGCGTGATGACCGCCGTGGCCGACCGCGTCTTCTGGAAGTACCGAACCGCCGACGCCTACCGACTCTTTTTCCTGGATGCCGGCCACCTCGCCCAGACGTTCACGCTTCTCGCCAGCGAGCGCGGGCTGGGCCCATTCACGACGGCGGCGTTGCAGGAGAAGCGCATCGAGCGATTCCTCGGGCTCGACGGCATCGCGGAGTTTCCCGTGTATCTGTGCGGCGCGGGTGCACCGGTCCGCGGAGGACCGAAACCGCTCACCGCCCTCGATCCGATATCCAGTTCACCACGACGGTGAGGGAAAGCTCCGGTCCCTCGGTTCTCGTATTGACGAGAAACCGTCGTCCGTCGGCCGAGACATCGAAAACCGGGATGTCGCTGGCCGACTCCTCGACGCGGGCCGTGAACAGGGTCTCCGCTGGTCCGAGCGACAGCGAGCCTTCATCCTTGAAGGGAACTGCGACGAGGCGATTGTCCGGCGCCAGGTAAAAGACCTCCCTTCCGTCGCGGCGCCACGCGGTCGCACAGCCTCCCCCGATGGAAATCTGCCGCTTGTCTCCTCCCCCGGCCGCGGCCTGCACATAGACCTCCTGGCTTCCGGATTCGTCGGAACAGTAGGCCACCCACGCGCCGTTGGGGGAAAAGCGAGCGAAGCTCTGGTTGGCGCTCTTTCGACCAAGCGGCGAGGCGACCCGGTCCGAAACCGACAACTTCCAGATCTCCCACTTGTAGCCGGTCGACGGTCCGGACTTGTGAAATGCGATATCGCGGCCGTTCGAGGCCCAGTCCGTGGGGGCTTTGCCGTCTTCCGACGTCAGAATGATCTCCTCCGTGCCGCCGCCTCTCGACGCCACCTGGTACAGGTCGAAGTGACCGCTCCTGTTGGATGAGAAGACGATCCGTTCTCCGTCGGGCGACCACACCGGGCTGTCGCTGATCGCCTCGCCCGCCGTCAGACGCGTCGTGACGCCGCGCGCGACATCGCCGATCCAGATGTCGATCGTTCCCGTGCGCGCGTCGCGCACCTCGATCGCGCAGCGGGACCCGTCGGGAGACAGGCGGAGGCCCTCGTAGTCGGCGGCCTCGCCGAGGATTCCGGTCTGTTTCCCGGAGCGATCGAACCAGACGAGTCGCGACGTCTCGACGGCCGGGCCCGTCTGATAGACAAGGACACCGGTCTGTGAAACGGAGAACACGCCGTTCCAGCGATACGGCTGATACCGGACGTTCTGGGCGAGCGGAATCGGCTCCCCTGTCAGGCGGAGCTTCTGCAAGTCGAAGGGGACGGCGAACAACGCCCCCTCCCGCGCGAACAAGAGGAAACCCGGGGGCGAGTACGCGGCGTTCGAAGCGACCGGAATCAGGCGCTTCGACTCGGACGAATCGACCGAGCCCACCCATATCCCCTGATCGTCTGCCTTCGAGTCGGAGTCGTGGACGAGGTAGAGAAAGTGTCTTCCATCCGGGAGAAACGACGGCCATCGGTGAGCGGCGCCGGCCTTACCGGGTGGCAGGCGGGTCACCGGCAGCGCCTGCCCGCCGGTCGCAGGCACTCGGAAGATCGAGCCTTGCGGGTCGGGTGCGAGAATGATCTCGCCCCGCGAGCCCCAGCTTCCGCCGCGCCCTTCCGGGGCGTTGCATATTGTCTGCGGAGGACCGCCGTCCACGCCGATCCGCATGAGCTTCCCGCGAGCGAAGAATCCGAGGGACTTGCTGTCCGGGGACCAGAACGGGTACGTGGCTCCTTCCGTTCCGGGAAGCACCCTCGCCGCAAGGCCGTTCAGCGGCCGGACCCAGAGAAGCGTCTTGCCCGAGGCGTCCCGGGCGCCGAAGGCGATCATTCGCCCGTCCGGCGCGAGCGCGGGGGGCGCCGGCCTCGAAGTGCTGAAGTTGAATGCGGTCCCCGGTTGCGGGGAAATCGTGAAGCGCACCGAGACGCCGGGAGCCGCGGGACGTGCCCGTATCCAAAGCAGGACCGCGGCGATCGAGACGAGCCCGAGGACAGCGAGGAGGAAGGCGAGCCTCTTCCCCGCGCGGCTCTTCGCCGTCTTCGCGGACTGGCTTTCGATTCCGAGACCACTGACTTCGGAAAGATGATTGCGAAGGCTCGTCAGCTCCCGCGCGAGGTCTCGCGTCGATTGGTAGCGCTCGGAGGGAGACTTGGCGAGGCAGCGCTCGATCGTCCAGCGCAGCGGCGGGGGGACGTCCGGCCGAATCCGCGCAATCGGTTCCGGCTCCTGGTTCAGCACCGCCGAGAGCGTGTCGATGGTCGTTTCGCCCCGGAAAGCGCGACGTCCGGTGGCCAGTTCGTACAGCAGAGAGCCCAGTGAGAACTGATCCGACCGAAAGTCGACCTCGTCTCCGCGCGCCTGCTCGGGGGACATGAAACCGGCCGTCCCCACGACCTCGCCGGGCAGGGTGTCCGCCGTCACCGTCCTCGAAATCGAGGGTGACTCCGTTGGTGCTCTTTTCTTCGCCAGACCGAAGTCGAGGATCTTGACGACCCCATCCCTCGTCAGCAT
>JBKOVK010000337.1:0-2405 GCA_046724475.1 Acidobacteriota bacterium
TTCCGGGGGTGCTGCGATGGTCTCCCGACGGTCGGTTCATCACTTTCTTGGAGTGCCCTCCCTCGCGGGAGTTTGCCTTCTGGCTCGCGATGGTCCCTGCGGCGGGCGGACAGAGTCAGCCGCTCCTCAAGGACCGGCCCCTCAGCGTTCTCCGCGCCGAATGGACGCCGGACTCCCGGAGCCTCGTCCTTCTAACGATTGAAGGCACGCGACAGGCGCTGAGCAAGCTGGATCTTCAGAGCGACCGGATGGAACCGATCGCGGACGTCCTCGCGTCACAAGCGGAGTTCGGCTTCACGACGGACGGCTCGACGATCGGCTACCTGAGCCAGACCGCGCGCTCTCCGACCGACGTCTGGATGGTGAGACCGGGAACCTCACCGCGCAAGTTGACCGATCTCAATCCCCAGACGAGCGGCTGGCGGCTCGGCATGGTCCGATCCGTGAGCTGGAAGAACACGAAGGACGGAAGGACCCGCAGCGGAGTCCTCGTCACGCCTCCGGACTTCGAAGCGGGCCGCCCGTATCCAACGATCGTGGAAGGGCACCCGGGTGACTTGCCCTGGTGGACGGGCTGGCTCGCAACCTGGTGGGCATGGGGTCAGCTGCTCGCTTCGAACGGATACGTCGTCTTCCTCCCCAACTATCGCGGCGTCAGCGGCGAGGGGTGGAAGATGCATGCCACGCTCGGGGACTGGGGCGGTATGGCGTTTCAGGACCTCATGGATGGCGTCGACGCGCTGGTGGAGCAGAAGATCGCCGATCCGGACCGTCTCGGGATCGGCGGCTGGAGCAACGGCGGATTCATGACGGAGTGGGCCATCACCCACACGACGCGATTCAAGGCCGCCGTCGCTCTGGCGGGCCACTCCGACTTCTTCAGTCTCGCTGGAACTTCAACCGGTCGCGCGTGGCTCGAGGTCCCGTTCGGAGACCCCTACACCAACCGCGCCGCCTACGAGGATCACTCTCCAATCACGTTCATTCGAAGCTGTCGTACGCCGACCCTGGTCCTGAACGGGGAGAAGGACTCCGGCGTTCCGATCGGACAGGGATACGAGTTCTACACGGCCTTGAAGGTGATCGGCGTGGACACCGAGCTCGTGATCTACCCGCGAGAGGGGCACTCGATCCAGGAGCGCGGACACCAGGAAGACCTGCAGCGTCGGGTCCTCGATTGGTTCGACCGTCACTTGAAAATCGATAACCCGCCCCCGAATGCGCGGACACCCTAGCCGCGCACCGCCTCAGCGACTCTCGGCCCGCTTGAGCAGCGCCTCCACGTCGCGCTGACCCGGCTGCATGGTCAGCGACTGCTTCCAGAGCGCGGTCGCGCGCGTCTTGTCGTGACGGACTTCGAAGAGCAGCAGCGCGAGGGTGTTGCAGGTGAGTGGCGTGGGCTGCGCAGCGACGGATTTTTCGTAGGCGCCGATGGCGTCTTCCATCTTCGACGCGCGGCCGTACGCAGCGCCGAGCATTGCCCAGAGAGAGGCGGAGGTCGGCAGAGCGGCGGTGCCTTCGCGCAGGACTTCGAGGACGCGGGCGTCGTCGCCTTTGACCTGGTAGTACGTCGCTATGTCGCCGTGCGTTCGTTCCTTTTCCGCGGGCGTCGACGCCTTCGTCAGAGCTCGACGAAACGCAGCGTCCGCGCCGGAAGCGTCGCCCTGGGCGGCGAGGGCCTTGCCGAGATCCACTTCGAGTGACGGATCCTTCGACTGTGCCTGAATGGCGGCGCGGAAGAAACGCGCGGCGGACGCAGGATCGCGTTTGGCCAGAGCGATGCGTCCGCGCACGCTCGCAAGCTCCGTCTCGGGGACGAGCGTCGCCGCCTTCGCGACCGCGGTTTCGGCCTCAGCAACCCGTCCGAGCTCCGCTCCGATCTCGGCTCGCTCGACATAGATCTGGCTCAGAAAGCCGTCGCTGTCGGTCAGCTTCTCCGCTTCCGCCAGAGCCGCGAGAGCGGCGTCATACTGCCGCGAGGCGTCAGCGAGGCGCGCCCGCAGGATCTGGTACAGCGGCAACCGATCGTCGATACGACCCGCCGCTTCGAGCTCGACGCGCGCGCCGGACAGGTCTCCCGACGCGAGACTCCACGCGGCGCGCTGCAGGCGGACGGCGCTGTCGTCGGGCTTCATCTTGACCGCGCGATCGAGGAGCTCTCCGGCGCGCGCGAGCTCGCCGCGCTCCGTGTAGATGTGCGCCGCGTAGACCAGCGCGCTGGCGTTGTCGGGATCGAGTTGCACCGCCTTGCCGAACGCCCTGAGCGCGCCGTCGGAATCGCCCGAGGCCGCGCGGGCGGAGCCCTCGTTCAGGTACGACGCGGCCGTGCGGCCCTCGGCGTCGTGCGGAATGGGCTTGCCGGCGCCGCCCGAGAGATAACCCAGAGCCATGAGCTTGCGGAGGGC
>JBKOVK010000203.1:0-6501 GCA_046724475.1 Acidobacteriota bacterium
GTCAAGGGGTCTTCGGACATGAACTCCCAAACCACCCGCCGCGCTGACTCAAGGTCCGGGCGGGAACGAGCGTCATTCTACGACGAAAAAAAGAGAAAAGCGACCGGCCCCGCTTCGCCGCCACAGTCCCCCTCAAGCCCAGGGGGCCAAAGGCCTTACCGCCGCGTCCTCAATGGAACAGGCTCAGGACCCGGTCCGGAGGCGCCGGGGAGTGCCGGGCGAGCTCGAAGTTTTCGGCGGCGTGTTCGGGACTGGACACCCCCACCAGCGCGACCATCATCCCGTCGGCCGATCTGGAGAACTGCAAGGCGCGCTGGGCCGAAGTGGCCAGGCCGGGAAAGGCCTCGACGATTTCCTCGGGCAGCTCGGCCAGACCCAGACGTCCCTGGAGGATCGAGGCCGAGCCGAACGCCGCAACACCCTCGTCGCGCGCCGCGATCAGAGCCGGCTGGCGTCCGCTTTTCGTCGCCTGCGAGCGATAGACGGCGGCCTGGGCCATCGCGAGGTTGAACGGAAGCTGCACGGCGCGAAAGTGGTGCCCCGGGCCGGCCGCTTTCTCGGCAGCCTCGCGGACCGCCGCGATCGACACGTGCTCCGGATGCTCGGACGGCACCCGGAGTCCGTCCCAGGTCGCGAGTCCCCACGCGGCGATGCGACCCGCCGACGCTTCCTCCTCAAGCGTCTCGATCGCGCGCGCCAGTCTCTCGGCGAACACGCCGCGATCCACCTGGGTCAGCTGCGTCTCGACGTTGTGAAGATAGTAGAGGTCCACGGTCTCGAGCCCGAGATTGGCGCGGCTGCGCGCGATCTGATCGCGCAGGTAGCCCGGCGCGATGCAGTGGCAGCCCTGCGCGATCTCCTTCGCGGGAGCGAGTCCCGATGCCAGGAAGGACTCCTCGACGTAGCGGCGGCCGGGGCGGGAATCTTCGGCGTCCTGCGGGAAATAGCCTCCCTTGGTCGAGACGAAGACCTCGTCGCGGCGAGCCCGGCCTTCGGCAAACGCCTTCGCGAGCGCCCGGCCGATCGCTCGCTCGCTCCGCTGCCCGCGATAGTTGATGGCGGTGTCGAAGACGTTGATACCCGCCGCCAGCGCCGACGCGACCGCCGCTTCATAGCCGGCGTCCGTCGCCGCGTCTTCGTCGCCGAGATACGTGCCGAGCCCCAGCGACGAGAGCCACAGCCCCATCGCCTCCCGGAAATGGCCGGGCGCGGCGCCCGAGCGGTCCGCGAAGCGTTTGGTTCCTTCGGCCGTGGCCCGTCCCGCGATCACGCCGCGGAGGCTATCAGAGGGTGCTTCTTTCGCACGTCATCCCGAGGCGCGCAGCGCCGAGGGATCCCGAACCTGTTAATACCTCGGCTCATCGAGTTCGGGATCCCTCGCTCCGCTCGGGATGACGCCGATATCCGCTAGGCGTAGCTACGGTTCAGGAATCCCAGATTCGGCCAACCCGCGCCGAGGATTGAGGCGGCGTCGGCGCCGAGCCAGTCGGTGAGGACCGTTCCGTAATAGGAGCGGAAGTCGTTCTGGATTTGCAGATTGCCGTTCGCGTCGAGGTGCGCGAGGTCCGGCGGATCGCCGTGAATCCCGGGGGCGACGGCGTTGCCGACGACGAAGTGCGGCGCGGCGGTACCGTGGTCGGTGCCGTTGGACCCGTTGTCCTGGGCGCGCCGTCCGAACTCCGACCAAGTCATCAGCAGCACGTCCTTGGACTTTCCGTGGCCGTCGAGGTCGTCGAAGAACGCCTTGATCGAGCCCGAGACGTCGGTCAAGAGCGGGTCGTGGTCCGCGTCTTCGCCGGCGTGATTGTCGAAGCCGCCATAAGTCACGTAGAGGATGCGGGCACCCACGTTGGCGTTGATGATCTGGGCGATCAGCTGGAGACCTGCGCCGAGCGCGTTGTCGGGATAGGCCCCCATCGCCACATAGCCCGTGCCGACGGTCTGCAGGATCGCCGAAGACGCGATCGCGTCCTGCCCCACGCCCGAAATCGCCGCGGGCGTGCTCTCGATCTCGTACTCCTCACCGCTGGAGGCGAGGAAGGCGTTCACCTGGTTGCCGGAATCCTCCGGATGGGCGCCGTCGGTCTGGTACTGGTAGGCCGCGAGCGTCAGGAATGTCGGGACCCCCACGCTGTCGGAAAGCAGCGTGCGCGGCAGGCTCTGCGATATCGCGGTGCAGGAGAGCGGGTTCTGCGTCTCCGAGAGCACGGCGTCGGCCCACCGGCCGAGCCACCCCCGCCTCTGCGCAAGGAGCGGATCCGCCGTGTGCCAGACGTCGCGCGCCGCGAAGTGCGACAGGCTCGAGTTGGGATAACCGACGTTCGTCACGATGGCGACGCGCCCGGCATCCCACAGCGACTTCATCCCCGTCATCACCGGGTTCAAGCCCAGGCGGCCGTCGAGCGGAAGAACGCTGCCGACCGGGATCCCGATTCGCGACCGCAATTGCGGATAGAGAGCGTCGGCATACGGGACGACGGTGTTCAGGCCGTCGTTGCCCCCCATCAGCTCCAGGACGACGAGAGTCCGGTTCGGGTTCGCCGCAACGACCGACTCCTCGAATCGCCGCGCCGCGCTCACGGCCCACCGGGGCACCATCGCCGACACGGTCGCCACACCGGCGGAGCGGATCAGGAAATCGCGGCGCGAAATGGTCATGAGCTCCTCCGTGTCATGCCAGCTGAAAGGACGGGCTCGTCAGCAGGACGTGCGCGAGACCGCGCACCTTCTTGTCCACGTTGTCGGGCGTGTTGGTCCACCGCCCCGGTGTGCCATCGTCGTTGGCGTTCATGTATTCGATCCACGCCGCGCGCGCCTCCGAAGACACGTCGCCGACGTTCAGGCGAGCGGCGAAGAGGTCCACGACGTCCTCGGCCTTCGACGCATCCTCGCCTGCGAGGAGCGCCGCCGGATCGAAGGTCGTTCCCTTCGCGCCGCGATTGGTGCAGAGCGTGTTCGCCAGCGAGACGCGCGCGAAGAGCGAGCCCGTGTTCAGCCAGCTCTCGCCCCATTCCCAGCCCTTGGCGTCGGACGGATTGAAGAGGACCTGTCCCATGCCGGCCAGCGCGTTGGCGGCCGCCGAGAAGTCGCTCTGGCCTTCGAGCATCCGGACGGAAGCCGCGGCGTACTCGACGGGGCTGCGGACCCAGGCCTTGCGGGCGTGCGCCGCGTAGAACTCGGCGTGGAGGAGGATCGCGCGGACGACCTCGCGGATCGAGTGGCCCGACGCGGTGTAGACGCTCTGCAGCTCGTCCACGACATACGGGGGCGCATACGTTCCGGCGAAGAAGGTCCACAACTTGCCGCCGAGGAACCGCCCGGAGACCGAGCCTGCGGAATCGATGTGGCCGAGGATGACGTCGATCGCGCCGTACCCGTCGAAGTTCCCGGTCTTTCCCAGGATGGTCTTGGATCCCCCGTCGTGGTAATCGGCGCGGACGACGAAGGTCGCGGCGTCGTAGTTCGTGGCGCGGTTGTAGCCCGTCACCGTCCAGCCCGTCAGCGCGCGGGCGACTTCGGTAACGTCGGTCTGGGTGTACTGGTCGATGCCCAGCGTGAAGAGCTCCATCAGCTCGCGGGCGTAGTTCTCATTGGGCCGCCCGACGCGGTTGGTGGCGTTGTCCAGCCAGACGAGCATCGCGGGATCCTGGGAGAGCGCGACGACGAGGTCGTCGAACTTCCCCATCGCGAGCGCGCGCTCGGTCTTGTTCTGGTTGAGGATCAGAGTCTCGCCCTTGACCTTCGAGAGTCCCGAGGTCCAGTGGAGGTTCCAGAAGTAGGTCATCTTCTCTTCGAGCGGACGCGGCGAGAACGCCATCCGATCCAGGAACCAGCGCTGGAGACCGGAGAGGCGGGTCAGGTCGTATCCTCGCGCCGCGAGAGCGGTCTCGTAGGCGTCGAGCGAGATCGCGTCGTAGTCGACCAGAGACGCGACGGCCTGCTCGAGGGAAAGCGCGGCGAGCCCGTCGACCTCCTTCGGAGTGCCGCCGAATCCGGCCCGCCGCAGCAGGTGCGCGGCCGCGTCGCGGTTCCAGGTGATGCCCATCGTCGCCTCCCCTTGGAGGTCAGACGAGGGCAGCCGGAGACCGGTTTACTCCGATCTACACCACCGGGAGCGGGATCCCGTGGGTTCTGGTCGTCCCCTGGACACGTTCGTTCCAGCGCCCCGGAATCGCGGTGCTGCAGTCGGGGCATGCTCCCGCGACGAGCCTGTTGCGCCGCACACGGAAGCCATATCGCTCGATGACCGTCTTGCCGCAGCTCGGGCAGCGCGTGTTCTCCCACTGGCCGACCCGCCCGGGGATGTTTCCCGCGTAGACGTAGCGCAGGCCCTCGGCCGTGCCGATCTCGCAGGCTTTGAGCAGCGTCTCGACCGGTGTGGCGCCGCGGTCCGTCATCTTGTAGTCCGGGTGAAAGGCGGTGACGTGCCACGGGATGTCCCGAGAGATCGAGGAGACGAACCGCGCCGCCTTCCGCAGCTCCTCGTCGGAGTCGTTGAACTCGGGAATGACGAGGGTCAGCACCTCGAGCCAGATCCCGCGCTCGTGGATCCCGGCGATGGTTTCGAGGACGTTCTGCAGAACGCCGCCCAGTTGCCGATAGTGCTTGTCGTCCATCGACTTCAAGTCCACCTTGTAGAAGTCGATCCAGGGACGGATGTAGTCGAGCACCTGCGGCGTGCCGTTTCCGTTGGACACGTAGCCCGTGTAGAGCCCGTCCGCCTTGGCGGCTCGAAAGACCTCCACGGCCCACTCCGACGTGATCAGCGGCTCGTTGTAGGTGGAGACGATGGTGGGTGCGCCGCACTCCCGGGCGACCGCGACGAGCTCGGCGGCCTCCACGTCCCGCGGCGTTCCGACGGCTTCGGGATCGCGGATCGACTGGGACGTGAACCAGTTCTGGCAATACGCGCAGTGGAGGTCGCAACCCAGCATGCCGAAGGAGAGGGCGTCGGATCCGGGAAGCGCGTGGAAGAACGGCTTCTTCTCGATCGGGTCGCACTGGAGCGCGCCGACGTACCCGCGCGGCACCCGCAGCACCCCGTCCTTCCGGTAGCGCACGCGACAAACGCCTTCGCGGCCCTCGGGAAGAGGACACCGATGTCCGCAGGAGAGACAGCGCAGCCTTCCGTCGGGGAGCGTCTCGACGAGCTCGGGAGCGGCGGCGGCGGTGCGGCGCGCGAGCGAAGCGGCGACCGGAGAAGGAGAGGCCATGACAGAGTCCCGTTCAGCATAACCCCGGAATCTTTTGCGAAATGCCGCCGCGTTTCCGTGGGTTATCATCCGCCGACGGCATGAAGCGCCAGGTTCTCCTGTTCCCGGTCCTCTCCGTGGCGCTGGCCTCGGCCGCCGCTGCGCAGACCGCGACACCCACCCCCACTCCGACCCCGGCGGTGACTCCGACCCCGGTCGCTCCCACCACCGTCGCTGGCGGGACGACCTATACGACCCAGGATGGGGCGCGGGTCTCCGGAACCCATGTCCGGGTCGACGACACCGGAGGGGTCTGGTTCGTCGAAGCCGCGACCGACCGCATCGGAGTCCTGCGGGGCTCGAACATCACCTACTGGCAGCTGCGCTCCACCGCCGACCGCGGCGCCAACCCGGTCGATTTCCGGTTCGACGCGGACGGAGTCAGCATCTGGATCCTGGAGACCGGACAGAGCCTCGCCCCGGCCGGGACGTGCACGCTGGCCAAGCTCAACACCACGACCGACGCCCTGGAGGAATGGGTCATCCCGGGCTCGATCCCGGGCAGCTGGTATCAGGCTCCGGACGGCAAGTACTGGTTTCCGATGAGCGGAGGCACGCTCCAGTCGGCCGACCTCACGACCGGAGCAGTCGTCAACCATCGCTCGACCTTGACCCGGGCCTATTCCGACATGGCCGTGGCGCCCGACGGAGCTCTCTGGCTGGCGGATTTCGGAAACAACCGGATCGTGCGCTACGAGCCGGACTCGGACACGGAGACCTACTGGGTGTTCTTCAACCCGTCCATAGCCCTGAACCCGACGCAGATCCAGTTCGACGACAAAGGGACGCTCTGGATCAGCCAGCTTTCGGCGGGACGGATCGACCGTTTCGACCCGGTCACCAACATTCTGTACTCGTACCTCGGCATATCGAACCCGATCCACTTCGATTTCTACCAGGGCAAGATCTACGTGTCCTCGGGCCAGACCAATCCGGCGATCAACGTCCTGGATCCCTCGATCGGCGGGCCCGTCGCGCAACTGTTGACTGCAAACACGGCCGCCGTCGGGGCTGTCCCGAGCGCGTTCAACGTGACGACGAAAAGCAGCACGGCGATCCGGTCCACGTTCACGAGCACGGTCGCGGCGATGGCCGCCGACGGCCTCTCGATCTCGAGCAACGTGTCCTATCCCGGGATCCTCGTCACCCAGTTCCCTCCGACACACGCCTTCGGCATCACCGTCGTCGGCGGCAGCGTCTGGACCGGACAGGACGGCAAGCTCGCCAACCTGAACCTGCAGACGATCGG
>JBKOVK010000201.1:0-7662 GCA_046724475.1 Acidobacteriota bacterium
GAGAGCCACGTCTGCAGCGACTGGGAGATCCGGACGATCTCGCCGGACGCCGTCGTGTGGAGCGCGCCCTGCGTGACCGGAGTCTTGAAGGTTCACATTCACTTAGGCGACGGCACGTTCGTCAACGCGCTCGCCGGGCACCACCAGCTCGACTACTACACCGATTACAAAGTGCGCGTGCGGTTCCTGGGGGACGCCCCGCCTCCGGGCTCGAGCTGGAGCGACTGGGCACAACGACAGTTCAAGACGTTCGCGGCGACCGGTTTCCAGCCGATGGTCGTCTCGGACGTCTCTTCGATCCCCGCCGTGCGTTGGAAGGACTCACTCGGACAGGACGTCCTCCTGCCCGGCGGTGCGACGCCCGCCGTCCTGAGCCTGTGGGTCGTGGGCTCGACCAAATCGCTCCTCGAGCTGACCGGAACCGGCGGAGCCGCCAACACGGTTAGGAATCCGCCCTCGGGGTCGACGCACGGCGACCTTCGCATTCTGCTGGTGTCGGGAACGGCCCCGGTCTCGATTCCCGAGTCCGTTCTCGCCTTCACCGACGGAAGCGGCCAGGATCGGGAGATCGCCCTGCCCGCGGCGAGCCTCGCGGCCGGCCAGACGTACGCCTGGTGGATCGCGGAGGGCGGCGTCTCCTTCTGGGACCCGACCTTTGGCGCGCCCGGCGCGGCTCCGGACTTCTCCATCCCGGCCGGTGAGCCCGCGGTTCCGTGGGCCGTGCGTGAGTCGGGCTTCCGCGTAGACCGCGTGGCGACCGGCTTTCAGCTTCCGGTCAACGTGGCGTTCGTTCCGAATCCGGGCCCCGACCCGGACGATCCCTTCTATTACGTCACCGAGCTCTACGGGAGCGTCCAGGTCGTATCGCGCTCGGGGACTTTGTCCCTATACGCGGATGGCCTTCTCGACTTCGATCCGCTCGGCAGCTTCCCAGGCTCGGGGGAGAAGGGCCTGACCGGCATCGCCGTGGATCCGGTCAGCGGAGATGTTTTCGTCGGAACGCTCTTCGCGGGCCCCGACCCCAACTATCACTTCCCGAAAGTCGTCCGCCTGCACAGCACCGACGGAGGCCGCACGGCCGCGACGCTGACGACGATCGTCCAGTTTCCCAACGAGCCGCTGGGCCCGTCGCACCAGATTTCCAGCGTCTCGATCGGTCCCGACGGCAAGCTCTACGTGCACATCGGCGACGCCGCGCTCGTCACGCCCTCGCAGGACCTGACTTCGGTTCGAGGAAAGATCCTGCGCATGGAGCTCGACGGCTCGCCGTCCTCGACCAATCCGTTCTACAACGCCGCCGACGGGCTCACCGCGACGGACTACGTGTACGCGTACGGATTTCGCAACCCGTTCGGAGGCGCATGGCGCGACGCCGACGGCTCGCACTGGGAAGTCGAGAATGGTCCGTCGGTGGACCGGATGGCCAAGGTCGTCGCCGGACAGAACTATCTCTACGACGGGACCGACGCGAGCATGCGGAGCTTCGCCGCGTACAACTGGGTGCCGTCGCACGCGCCGGTCAACATCGCCTTCATCCAGCCCTCGGCGTTTTCCGGCAGCGGATTCCCGGCCGAGAAGCTCGACCACGCCTTCGTCACGGAGTCCGGTCCGACCTACGCGGGTGGGCCGCAGGCTCTCGGAAAGCGCGTCACCGAGTTCGTGCTGGACGCCGCCGGGAATCTCGTGTCGGGTGCCCTCCCACTCGTCGAATTCATCGGAGCGGGCCGAGGGACCGCTACGGCGCTCGCCGCGGGTCCCGACGGCCTCTACTTCGCCGACCTCTACAAGGATGCCGGGGCCGCGAGCCCGACGGATCGAGGAGCCAACGTCTTTCGGATCCGATGGGCGGGCATCGCGGATTTCACGGCCGACGCGACCTCCGGAGTCGCCCCCTTCGCGGTGGCGTTCCACGACGCGTCCAATGTCCCGGAGGCCTCGGCCTGGCACTGGGAATTCGGTGACGGTGCGGAAAGCGACGAGCACGAGCCGACCCACGTCTACCAGGAAGCCGGGGTCTACGACGTCCGCCTGACCGTCACGGGCTCGGGCGGCGACGCGCCGCGCCAGAAGGCCGCGTTCGTCTCCGTCATCGGCTCCGGCCGCGGCACGGCTGTCGAGGGCGAGGTCTCACATCCCTCCACTCGGGACCTCCCGCCCCGGCCCTGACCCGGGCCGCCTGCTCCATAATTGACGGGATGAAACGGTGGCGCTGGCCGCTCCTGGCCGTTGTCGTCCTCGCGCTCGTCTGGCTCGTCCTGGGCCTGGCGAAGCCGCGGGGAGTGACGGTCCAGGTGGCGGAGGTTAAGCGAGGAGACCTGGTTGTCCCCGTCCAGTGCGACGGGACGCTGGAGCCCCCTCCCGGCGGCGAGCTGAGGTCGCCGGAGGCGGCCACCGTGAAGGACATCCTGGCGCGGGAGGGGGATCGGGTGACCCCCGGAACGATTCTCCTGACCCTCTCTACCCCCGAGCTGTCCCAGAAGGCCCTGGATGCTCGCGCCGAAGCTCTGCGCCTTAGGGCCGAGCTGGAAGGTGCGCGCTCCGAGCTCTCCAATGCCCAGCGCGAGGAGAAACACTGGCGCGAGGTCTACGAGGGTGACCAGCGCCTGCTGGCCAACGGCGCCATCACGCGCGCCGCCGCCGAGGCGGACGAGCGCGCCCTGCAACAGGCCGAAGGGACGCTCGCAGCCGCGCGTGCGCGGCTTTCCGGTCTCGACGGAAAGGATTCGCGCCTCGCCCTTGCGGAACGCGCCGCGGGCGAGCTGGAGAAACGCGCCGGGGCGCTGACGGTCCGCGCGGCCTCTTCCGGCGTCGTCTACGGCCTGCCGCGCCGGACGGGAGAGGCGGTGTCCGCGGGTCAGGTCGTCGCCAGCGTCGTGGATCCGGAGCACCGGCGCGTGCGCGCGCGGGTGGACCAGCCCGATCTCCCGCGCATCGCCGCCGGCCAGAAGATGTACCTGGCCTTCGACGGCCTGCCTCGGGAGCGCTGGGAGGGCAAGGTCTCGGTAGTCGCTCCGGGTCTTCGCGACGTCGGCGGCCGCGAGGTCGGCGAAGTTCTCGGCGATGTCTCCGATCCGAAGGGCAAGCTCCCCACCAATGCCGCCGTGGACGTCCAGATCGTGACCGGCGAGAAGAGTGGCACGCTGGTCGTGCCCCGCGCCGCGGTGATCCGGGACGGCGACCGGCGTTTCGTCTACCTCCTCGAGGACGGCCGCGCGCGCCGTCGCCCGGTCGAGGTGGGCCTGCTCGGCTTGAACGAAGTCGAAGTTACCCAGGGTCTGAAGGAAAAGGACAAAGTCATCCTTCCGGGAGCCGCGACCCTTTCCGACGGCCTCCGCGTCCAGGCCGACCGCGGCTGACGCCGAAAGCGAGATCCGGAGCCAGGCGCCATGTTCAACCGCGAAGTCTTCGGCATGGCGGTCGACCGGTTCCGGAAGCATCCGTTCCAGACGTCACTGACCCTGGCGGGCATGGTCGTCGGGACCGCGGCGATCATCCTGGTCGTCACGCTCGGCTTGACTGGCCGCAAATACGTCCTGAAGCAGATCGAGGGCGTGGGCTCGCGCCTGGTCTGGTCCAACTACCGCGGCACCGTGACCTCCGGCGTCTCGCGCTCCGCCGACGATTTCCAGACCGACGGCGACGTCAAGGCCATCGCGGCGCGAAGCGACCTCTTCTCGGGCGTGACCGGCATCCTGACGCTGCGCGGCACGCTGACGGTGCAGTCGCAGGCCAAGACGCTCACGGTCCTCGGCGTGATGCCGAATTACGGCGAGGTCCGCAAGAACATGCAGATCCTCCAGGGCCGGTTCATCGACGAGGACGACTACCTCGAGCGCGCGCGCGTCGCCGTCGTCAACCGTCCCCTCTACGAGCAGCTGTTCGGGAACGACTCCTCGCCGAACAAGACGCTGCGCACGCTCGGCACGACGTTCCAGGTCATCGGCGTCTTCGAGGAGCCGGTGGACACGCTCGGGCGGGGCGAAGTCGTGCCCGAGACGATCCTGATCCCGGCGTCCGTGGCCTGGTACTACACGCCGACGCATCAGTTGAAGACGCTCTTCGCCGAGGCCCGGGAGTTCGACGCGCTGCCGGCGGCGGTGAAGGCCGTCGAAGAGATCCTCCGCGAGCGCCACCGCTCCGGTTCCGTATACGAGGTCGAGAGCATGACGACCGTTGTGCGCCTGGCGCGCGCGATCTCCGTCGGGCTCATCGTCGTTTTCATCCTCGCCGCGGCGGTCTCGGTCGTCGTCGGGGGCGTGGGCATCATGAACATCCTTCTCGCCTCGGTTGAGCAACGCACTCGCGAGATCGGGGTGCGCATGTCCGTCGGCGCGCGCCGGCGGGACATCCTCGGACAGTTCCTCTTCGAGGCGCTCTCGCTGGGCGTCGTGGGCTCCTCGATCGGCGTGGCGCTCGGGCTGGGGCTGCCGTACCTCTCGCGTCTGTTCCTACGCAACGTCGAGATCAACGTCTCGTGGGGTGCGGCCGTTCTGGCGTTCTTCTTCTCCTGTGCCGTGGCAGTGATCTTCGGCGCGGTACCGGCGTACCGCGCTTCGAGTCTGAATCCGTCGGAGGCGCTTCACCATGAATAGTCGCTGTCTCTCGAGAGTCGGAATCCTGTTGCTCCTCGCGTCCGGAACCGCGCTCGGCCAGACGGCCGGCCCCGAGCCCCTGACGCTCCGCAAAGCCGCGGAGCTCGCGCTGGAAAGGGCGCCCGATCTCGCCGCGGCGCGGGCCGCGAGCGAGGTTGGCCGGTCATCGGCGAATCTGGCCCGCGACATCTTCCATCCCAATGCGTGGATCACGACCACGCCGGGGTACACGCACGGCCTGCCCGGGGTGGTGGCCGGCCGTGTTCCCTCCGTGATCGGGGTGGAGGTCCGGCAGCTCATCTACGACAAGGATCGAAAGGCGGACGCGCTTTCGGCCGAGGCCGAGGCGTCGAGCATCGACGCCGAGCTCGGCCAGGCCTGCCGGGCGACTCTCGAACGAGTGGTGACTGTCTACGCGCGCGCCTTCATGGACGAAGGCGTCATCGCGGCGGCGCAACGGCGCCTCGACGCCGCCGAGGCGATCGCCCGGCGAGAAGCCGCGCTGCTCGCGGAAGGCCGCGTGACGGAGCTCGACGCCGAGCGGTCGCGGCTCCAGGCCGCCCGCGCGCGCCAGAAAGTCTTGAATGCCGAGTCGGACCGGGATCTCGACATGCTCGAGTTGAAGCGTCTGATCGGCTGGCCGGGAAGCTCTCCGCTGCGCCTCGCGGGGGATCCCGATGCGATCCTGCCCGAGCTCACCGCCACCGAGAATCTCGCCGCCGCGAAGGCGGCCGACCCCGTCCTGACCTCGCTGACGCGAGAGATCCAGCTCCTGGGACAGTCCGCGCGGATCGAGTCCAAGCGCTGGATGCCGATCCTGGAGGCATCCGCGACGTACCAGCGCCTGGGCAAGTTCAACAACTACGACCAGTACTACCTGACGTTCACTCCGGATTCGGTGGCGATCGGTGTCTCGATTCTGTTTCCGCTCTGGACGGGCGGCCGCTTCGAAGACGGCCGCGATCGCGCACGGGCCCGTCTCGAGCGCGCCGAAGCGCAACTTCAGTCCCGGGAAAACGAAGTCGAGCTGGCCGTGCGTCGCGCCGAGTCCATGGTCGCCCGCTCGCTCGCCGAGAAGAGCCTGTCTCTGCGCTCCCGCGGCCTCGCGACCCAGGACCGCGACGCTCTCGAGCAGCTGGCGCGCGAGGGACGTTCCGATCTTTCCGACGTGGACGAGCGCGAGATGGCCCTGGCCGACGCCGACACGGAAGCCGCGCAGTCGAACCTCAGCTCTCTGCTCGAGCGCGTGCGGCTGCTCTCGCTGCGGGGCGAGCTGGGAACGGCGCTCCTCGGCGCCGAGCCTCCCTGCGCGGTGCGCTGAGGAGCTCGCGAAGTCAGCCGCGCTCGGCGAGGACGCGGAGGGCGAAGGCTCGCGGCTCTTCGGCGAAGAGCTCCGCTCCGCGGGTGAGGAGCTCGTCGGAGCGCTGCCGGACGAGCTGACGACCTCTTTCCAGAAGCTTCGCTCCGTGGCCGTCCGGCGCCGGCTGGGCCAGCGCCTCGAGCTCCCGGCACAGGACGGATATGTCGGTGACGCTGCCGAGCTCGCGGGCGAGCTCGCCGAGCGCTTTCTCCCGGCGTTTCAACATCCGGCTACCGGAAGACGCCAGCAGCTCGACCTGGTAGCGCAGCTCCTTGACGCGCTTTCGCCACTCGTGAAAGTCGGCGTCCGCCCGCGTCTCGACGGCGCGCGCGAGGGCTTGCCGCGTGCGGCGGAAGCTTCGGGTCAGTCCCCGCTCCAGATCCGGCGTCGAGTATTCGCGCGGCATCGTGACTTCCAGGGCGGCCGGAAGCGGCTTCACGATCGGCGCGGCGCCCTTGAGGACCTTCGCCGGGGCCGGCCGGTCCGGTCCCTCGCTCAGGCGGGCCGCAAACTCCGCGGCCTCGACGAACAGCACCGGGTCGTCACCGGCCAAGCCGCTGAGCGTCCGGAACAGCACGTCGCGGTCGCGAAGGAGGCCGGTATCGCGGAACGCTCGCCGGAGCTCTTCGGTCATTCCGCGCGTGGCGGTGCGTCCGAGCGAGGGACGAAGAAGCGCGAGCACGCTGCGAGCCCGGCGGATGGACTTGCGGTACTCGTGAACCGCCTGCTCGGGATTCTCCTCGGCCGCTCGGGCGTGCCGCCTCGCGGAGAGGATGATGCCGCGGAAGGCCGACAGGATCGCGTCGCGGAGGGGAACGCCGCGGCGAAGCTTCAACTTCGTCCCCCGAGTCGAACGGCGCGGCGGCGCCGCCGGCGCCCCCGCGATCGCGACGGGATCGCTCGCCAAGGCGCCGGATTGTAGCAAGTCGGCCGCCTACGGCGAAGGCCGGGCAGCGGGAGTCGGGGTAGGCGTCGCCGCCGCGCTGCGATTGGCGGCCAAAAGCTTGGCAAGCACCTCGTCGTAGTAGGGCTTCTCGCGTAAGCCGGCGTACTTGCCCGGGAAGTCGACCAGGGTCACGTCGGCGATCCCACGCGCGGCGTCGAAATTGTTCATCACCACGGAGAGTCGCTGGTCGTGGGGCAGGCGGATGTTGTCGATCATCGGAAAGTCGAAGTCGCCCGTCCAGAACTCGGCGGAAATCGTATCCACGGTACCGCCCTCGTCGGTGCGCACCGTGACGCGCAGCTGCACCTGCTCGGCGCGATTGTCGACGTCGAGCGCCTCGAGCTTGAAGTTGCGCCGGATACCGTCGACGACGAGGCTGCGTTCGACGGCCGGGATCTCGCCGCTTCCGTCGGGCGCGATGAAGGAAAGGGTCTTGGTGTTGATCGTGGCGTCGAACTTCTGCCCGCCCTCCTCGATGATGAGCATCTGCTTCTTGGTGACCTCTTCGGCGACGCGCTGGAGACGGGCCAGGTAGCCCTGCCGGTTCGGCGTCTCCTTGATCTGGCGCTCGATGTGGGAGAAGAGCGGTTTGAGGTTGAGCGACTCGTGAAAGTTGTAGACGAGCAGCTCCAGATTCAGCAGCTTCTGCTCGAGTGTCTGCGGTCCGGGACCCAGGAACGAGTTGATGATGGACGTGAACATGTCCTTGCGCAGGGCGCTGTCGGACTCCTCCCGCTTGCTCGTGAGCTCCGAGTAGAGGCGCG
>JBKOVK010000281.1:0-9419 GCA_046724475.1 Acidobacteriota bacterium
CGATCGCGGGGGCGTCCGCCCTCGCCCTGACGATTTCCGTGCAGGGGCAGACCCCGCCCACCTTCCACAAGTTCGTCGGCGTCGGCGACAGCCTCATCATCGGCGAAGAGTCCGGGTGCGTCGTCGAGCGGTTTCAGCAACGGTCCTGGGTGACGATCGTCGCCTCTCTGCTCGGTCAATCGGACTTCCAGCAGCCGTTCATCCAGGAGCAGGCCGCGACGAGTCCCCCGACGGGCTACCCATGCCTCGGAGCTATATTCGACGGAACGTCGATCTCGGTCGGCATCGTTTCCCAGGCAGGGGCAAATCAAAACTCCTCACTGGGCCGGCCATACGACAATCTGGGTTTCAACGGCTCGCCCCACGTCCGCGACTTCTTCGATCTCAAGGTCACGGTGCCCGGCCGCTCCGACCTCGACAACCATGCCGCTCCGATACTCCGGAACTTCGCGGGGGGCCCTTTCGAGGGCATGAGCGCAATCGACCAGGCAAACTCGCTCGGCCCGGACCTGCTCGGGTTCTGGGGTGGCAACAACGACGCACTGGATGCGCTGGGTGCCGGAGTCGCGATCGAAGGCGTGACACTGACGCCCGTTCCCGTGTTCACGGCGAACTACAACGAAGCGATGGCGGACGTCTCGGTGGCAGGACGCACCGTCGTTGCCTTCAACATTCCGGGCATCAACGATCTCCCGTTCGCGACGACGATTCCGCCAATCGTCGTGGATCCTGCGACGCGCCAACCCGTCATCGTGGATGGGCACGTAGTCCCCCTGCTCGGGCCCGGAGACGACGCTTTCCCCTGCAACCCGGCACCTCCCTGCGGGCTGCCCCCGGGCTCTGTCGTGACTCTGGCGGCTTCGCCGCTCCTGTCCCGGGGCATCGGCATCCCGGCCGCGCTGGGGGGAACCGGCTTGCCCCTGCCCCACGGCACGTTTACTCCTCCCGCGACGCTGACTCCCGGCGTGGTCCTCTATCCAGACGACATCGCCGCGATCGATGATCACATCGCCGGTTACAACGCGGCGATCGCCGCCGCGACGTCCGCCAACGGCGTGGTTCTCGTGGACGCCCACGCGCTCTTCGAGCAGGTCACGGCGAATGGGTTCCGGATGGGGGGGCTCACGCTGACCACGGCCTTCTTGACCGGGGGCATTTTTTCCTACGACGGAGTACACCCGAGCCCGATCGGCTACGGCATCATCGCGGACACCTTCGTCAAGACGGTGAACGACGCGAAGGGGACGAGCATCTCCCGACCGAACTTCTCACCGATTCTTTTCACTCCCAACGTCCCGTCCGTACCGGCGCCCGCCGTTCATGACGGAGGGCTCTGGGGATACTCGCTCGAGACCTGGAGGGAGTGGCTCGGGTCGATCGCCCTGCCCGGGGGAATTCAGATTCAAATGCCCGAAGAGTCCCGAAATCAAGGTCGCGCCACCCGAGTGCTCACCCGGAGTGTCGGGGACTGAGCTCGAGCTGAGTCAGGGCCCCGGGGGGCCAATTCCTCCGGGGCTTTTCCTTTGGGGCCGCTTCTGCTAGATTTCGCCGTCTTTTTCGGGGGTATGGCCCATGGCGATGATTCCGGCGACCCAATTGCGCAGCGGCATGCTCATCATCTTCAACGGTGAGCTGCACCGCGTCCACGAAATGGTCCACAAGACGCCCGGAAACCTGCGCGGCTTCGTCCAGGCGAAGATGCGCAGCGTGCGCTCGGGCGCGATGAATGAGCATCGGTTCGGCTCGACCGACCGGGTCGAGAAGGCGTCGCTGGACGAGCGGGAGATGGAGTATCTCTACTCCGACGCCGCGGGCCATCACTTCATGGACCAGACGACCTACGACCAGGTCACGCTTTCCGACGAGGTGATCGGGGAGCAGATGAAGTACCTGCTGCCCAATACCGCGATCCACGTCGACTTCTACGAGGAAAACCCGGTGGGTATCGAGCTGCCGAACACGGTCACGCTCAAGGTCACCGAGACGCAGCCGGGAATGAAGGGCGCGACCGCATCGGCGTCGTACAAGCCCGCGACCCTCGAGACGGGATTGCAGGTCATGGTTCCGCAGTTCATCGAAGCCGGCACGCGGATCAAGATCGACACGCGCGACGACAGCTACCTCGAAAGAGCCTGAAACCCCGCCTCACGCGGGATATGCTGGAACAGCATAACCCGTTTATTTCCAAGACTTTTTTGATTGACGGCCCCCGGGGCCATCCAGATAATCCGTTCGTGCTTCGTCGCAGGTTCGCCATTACGGCGGCAGGTGTAGCCGCCGTTTTCCTTTTCGGTTTCACCTCTCCCGCGGAGGCGAAGCGCGCGTCCACGTCGAAGAAGCGGACGGTCGCCTCCAAGGCGTCGGCGAAGTCGATCTCCCACCGCCCGGCTCCGAAGAAGAAGGTGAAGGCGGCGGTCGGCAAGGACGCCATCGTCCTGGAGACTGCCGAGCTCGAGACGCCGATGGAGTACGGGCCGTTTCTCCCGGCCGAGATGTACGACTTCCCGCGCCCGCCCTGCGTCGAGCAGGACACGGTCGGGGAGGCTCGGCTGCACGAGACGACCGAGGAGGACAACCCGGAACCGGATAACGTCGCGGACGCGGTCGAGCGCCCGGCGTCCGCCAATGCGCTGACGCGGATGGCCCGGACGCTGGGCTCACTGCTGCGTCCCAAGTCCTCGGAGACCACGATTCGACCCGAGGACGTGGACCTCTCGGATCTGCTTTCCGCGGGGGTCCAGATCCCCGTCGAGGGCGTGGACGCGAGCAGCCTTCGGGACTCGTTCCTCAACTCCCGCGGAAGCCACCAGAAGCACCTGGCCATCGACATCGGCGCTCCGAAGGGAACGCCGGTCCTGGCGGCGGCCGACGGTCAGATCGCCCAGCTCCGGCGCGAGAACCGCGGCGGCATCTCCCTGTACCAGAAGGACGCGAGCGGCCGATATCTCCTCTATTACTGCCACCTCTCCCGGTACAAGGTCGGAATCCGGCCGGGGGACAAGGTCGCCAAGGGCGACGTGATCGGCTACGTGGGCCGGACCGGCCACGTCATCGGCGGCGCGCACCTGCACTTCTCGATCACGCGCCTGCCCGAGGACGACGACAACTTCAAGGCCGGCGTCGCGATCAACCCGTACCTGCTCTTCCTCGCCGCGGTTCCGTAGCTAGGGGTCATCCCGAGCGATAGCGAGGGATCCCGTCCTCGGCAGGCCTTGAGCCGGCATCCTTTCGCTTCGACTTCGGGATCCCTCGTCGCTGCGCTCCTCGGGATGACAGCTCGGTGAGGGGGACCTAGACGATCCTGGGATCCTCTTTCGCGAACAACCGGTCCAGCCAAAGGTTCGTCAGCTTCTCCGACACGGTGTTCTGCCGGAGGCGCGCCGCGAGGTTGGCCCAGTCCATCTCGTCGAGCTTCTGATCCTGGTTGAAGCAGGAGAAGACGATCTCTTCCTTGCCGGTCGCGGGGTCCACGTGCCTCTGGAGGCACTGCGCGCAGACCTCTTTCATCATGCACTGCATCGGCGAGTTGATCGACGCGATGCCGACGTGGGCCGGCGAGAGGTGCGGCGCCAGGACGTTCTTCCGCGCCCGGGCCACCGCGGACATCATCCGGTCGGAGCCGATGACGATCATCCGCGTGGCGTCCGAGAGAGGAATCGGCGTCGGCCCGAGCTTTCCGGTCGCATAGGCCGTCATCGCCTCGACGATGTTGCCGGTGAAGCTGCGGTCCGAGGGCCGGCGCGCCGGGATCGGCTCACCCCGGTCGACCGACAGCACCAGCACGTCGGAGGCCGCCTCGAGCTCCTCGCGCTTGTAGAAATCCTCGGCCTTCTTGTACCCGGCGAAGTAGATGACCTGGTTGCCACGCGCCCGCGCCTTCTTTCCGATCGAGAAGAGGACGGCGTTGCCGAGCCCGCCGCCGCAGAGCATCACGGTGGAGTTCTCGGGCAGCTCCGTCGCCGAGCCTGTCGGACCCATGACCACGACCGGTTCGCCGGGCTTCAGGACCGAGCACAACCGCGTCGACCCGCCGATCTCCAGGGCGATGAGCGAGAGCAGGCCCTGCCGCGCGTCGACCCAGGCTCCCGTCAGGGCGCAGGGCTCGATCAACAGCGGCGATCCTCCCAGCCGCGGTGCGACAGCCTCGAGGTTCTGGAGACGGAAGAACTGGCCGGGCTCGAAGTTCCGGGCCGCCGCCGGGGCCTTCACGACGACCTCCACGATCGTGGGCGTCAGACGCTCGACGGCGACGACCATCGCCGTCAGTTCGCCGGCGACGCGAGCCCGGAACTCGTCCCACTCGGCGTCCGGTGCCTGTGCCGAACCGGAGCCGTCGAGGACCTCCATGATCGGGCGATAGCCGTTGCGGGCGGAAGCCATGGCTTTGACCACGTTTCCGTTGTACGCGGGGTGGTTGTCGCCGAAGAACGTGACGAACTTGCCGTGGTGCGAGTAGCCCGTGAAGAACGCGCTCTCGTCCTCGGCTGGCGCCGACTCGAGAGAGAAGCCTCCGTTCTTGGCGACGACGCGATGCGGAGCAAAGAAGCGGCGCTTGGCGTCCAGCGGGAAAGCGTCGGGGTACTCCTTCGCGTAGGTGATGTTGGGCGTCGTGCCCGCCGCGACCAGGCAGGTGCGCGCGGACAGCTCCACGGTCTCGCCCGAGCCGCCGCGCTGGAAGCGCACCGCCGTCAGCTTGCCGTCGCCATCGGGCACGGCTTCCACGGGCTCGAGGTTCTCGATGAAAGAGATGCCCTCCTCCAGCGCCTTGATGACCTCTTCGTGGTTCAGGCGGTAGGCCGGAGACTCCTCCATGGAGCGGCGGTAGGCGATCGACACGCCGCCCCACTCGCGGCAAAGCTTCGCGAGGTCCGGCTCCTCGCCGGCGGCCCGGGCGCGCTCCCGCTCCTGGCGGACGGCGAGCCCATGCGCCAGGAGGCCGTTCAGGATCTCGCGCTCCTCGGGGTCGAAGCCCGCACGAAGCGTCTGCTCGTCCTTCTCGGCCGCGAGGGCCTCGTAGCGCACCAGCGTCTTCTCGGCCTGCAGCGGGTAGTACGCCAGCAGCTCCGTGGCCGTGTCGATGGCGGTCAAGCCTCCGCCGATGACGACGGCGGGCAGCTCGACCTGCAGGTTGGCGAGGGCTTCTTCCTTGAACGCGCCGGTGAGCTGGAGGGCCATGAGGAAGTCCGAGGCCTTGCGCACGCCCCGGATGATGTTGTTCTTCATCGGGATGATCGTCGGCCGGCCGGCGCCTGCCGCGATCGCGACGTGGTCGAACCCCGACACGAAGGCCTGTTCGGCGTCCAGGGTTCCGCCGAAGCGCACGCCCCCGAGGATCTCGAAGCGGCGGCGACGGGAGAGCGTCAAATGCACCAGGGTCAGGAAATTCTTGTCCCAGCGCACCGTGATCCCGTACTCCGAGACGCCGCCGAAGCCGGCGAGCGGCCGCTGATCGAGAGGCCGCGCGATCTCGGACCAGTTCCGTATGGGCCGGATGCCGCCGCCGTCGGCGCCGGTCCAGTCCGCGGGCAGCGGCTCGATTTTCAGGCCGTCGATCCCGACGACGCCGCAGCCCTCGTTCAAGAGGTAGTGCGCCAGCGTGTAGCCGGCGGGCCCGAGGCCCACGACCAGGACTTTCTTTCCGTTGTAGGGCCGGGCGGACGGCCGCAACGGGTTCAACGGGTTCCAGCGCGTCAGAAGGCCGTAGATCTCGACACCCCAGGGCAGAGCGAGCACGTCGGTCAAGACGCCGGTCTCGATCTGTGGGATGTTGACGGGCTCCTGTTTCTGGAAGATGCACGCCTTCATGCAGTCGTTGCAGATGCGGTGGCCGGTGCCCGGGCACATGGGGTTGTCGATCGCGACCAGCGCGAGCGCTCCGATTGCGTCGCCCTCGCGCCGCAGCTGGTGCATCTCCGAGATCTTCTCGTCGAGCGGACAGCCCTTCAGCGGGATGTTGAGGGGGTTCTTCTGCCAGGACGCCGTCTTGGCGTCGAAGAAGCCCTTGGAGCAGGAGTCCTTCTCGCGCTCGTGGCAGAGCAGGCAGTAGTGCGTCTCTCCCAGGACCTCGCGCGGGGACATCCTCGGATCGGTGAGCTGGAATCCGCGCCGGCGCCGGCGCCGGTCGTAGGGACCGACGCGCTCCTCGGGCAGGGCCGGGTTGGGCCGCTCGGTCTTGACGAGGTTCTGGTAGTCCAGGGACTCGGGAAGGCGGAAGGACGTCCAGTGCCGCACGCGCGGCTTCAGCGCCGGGTGCTCGCGCTGTAGGTGGCACCAGAACGCGTAGAGCTCCAGCAGCTGCTCGATGAAGGCCAGGAGCTCGTCGTCGCTTTCGCCCGCGATGTGGGGCAGCAGAGAGTCCGGGGTTCCAGCGGCGGCCCGAGCGAGCTCCCGCGCGGCGTCCCGGGAGGACGGCGAGATCTCGGGCTTCTTCTTCTGGCGAAGGACCGCGATGAACGCGGTCTCGAGATCGAGCAGCGAGGTGGCCAGCAGCGCCGTGGCGAGCTCCGGGTCCTCCTCCCAGGGCAGATTCGGGAAGAGACCGCGCTCGAGAGCCGCGGCCCGGGCCTCGGCCGTCGCAACGGGGAAGCCGGCGAGATCCTCGGGAAGCTTCGTCTTGACGGCGCGCCGGAGGAGAAAGTCCCGCTTAAAGCGAAAGAGGACGGCGTCGGGTCTCGCGGCGTCGGCCTGGCGGCGCCATTCGTCCTCGATCCCGAAGAGCCGAGCCACGAACCGCGACAGGGGGCGCGCGGCCTCCACCAGGAGCCGGGACCGGGACAGGGGGTCCAGAGCATCGGGCGCCGCCCGGTAGGCCTGCAGGCGCTCGGCCAGGGAGGCGTCCTCGGCCTGCAGGGCCTCCAGAAACGCCCGGTCGAGCTCCGCGAGGCGGTCCTCCCGGTGAAGGTCCTGGTACGTGAAGCCGGACACGCCGAGAGAGAAGTCCCTCCCGGCGAGGGTCGACGCGGTGGCGGTTTCCAAGCGACCGGATTTTAGCAGGCGAACTGACTCAGATGTTGAGCGGCCCGCTGCGCGGGCCAACCGACGGGGGAGGGGGAAGTCGCTGAACGGTCCTCTCCCACGAATCGATCGGGTTGGCATGAAGGCGAAGGGATACATTGTGTCGGGACGCGTTCTGGAGTTTCACGGACGGTGCCGGAGTTGCCGGCACGGCATCAAACCTGGCGGAGGAAGACGAAATGCCCAAGCTGGCCAACACAAAAACTCACGAGAACCTGAAGCACGCCTTCGCCAGCGAGGCGCAGGCGAACCGGCGCTACATGTATTTCGCCCGCCGCGCCGACATCGAGGGTTATCCCGACGTCGGCGGCCTTTTTCGCGACACCGCCGAGGCCGAGACCGGACACGCGTTCGGGCACCTCGACTTCCTGAAGGAGGTCGGAGATCCGGTCACGGGCTACGCACTCGGCGGCACCGACTTGAACCTGAAGTCGGCGGTCGAAGGGGAGACCTACGAGTACACACAGATGTACCCCGGCTTCGCCCGCTCCGCGCGCGAAGAGGGCTTCACCGAGATCGCCGAGTGGTTCGAGACGCTGGCGCGCGCCGAGAAGTCGCACGCGGGCCGCTTCCAGAAGGGCCTCGACACGCTGGACAAGATCTAGGCTTAGCCGGATGGTGTTCGACCCTTCCGCGCACGGGTTTTTCGATCGAGCCGCGGTCGACAAGGAGCTGCGCCGCGTGGCCGATATCTGCCACACGTGTCGCCGCTGCTACAACCTCTGCCCGTCCTTCGACGTCCTCTTCCGGGCGCTGGACCGTCCGGAAATGGACGGCGAAGTCGAGAAGCTGCCGGCGGCGGACCTCGGCGAGTTCTCGGACCTCTGCTACGAGTGCAGGCTCTGCATTCCCCACTGTCCCTATTACCCACCGCACCGCTGGGACGTGGACATCCCGCGGCTGGTGCTGCGGGATCGGGCGGCGCGCGTGGCCGCGGACGGCAAGCCCGCGCTGCGGGAGCGCATCCTCTCCTCGGCCGACGCGGTCGGGCGCATCGCCAGCGCTGCGGCTCCTCTCGTCAACGCCCTGCACGACAGCCGTTTCGCTCGCGTGGTCGTGGAGAAGACGCTGGGCGTGCATCGGGACCGGCTCCTGCCGACCTGGTCGTCGGAGACGTTCCTTCAGTGGTGGGAGCGGCGCGGCGGCGTGACGGCGCCCTCGCCGATGCCGAGCCATCGCGAGCGGGCGGCGCTCTTCGTGACCTGCTCCGTCAATGCCTCGAGCCCGGAGGTCGCCCGCGCGGCGGTGGCGGTCCTCGAGCGCAACGGCTGCGAGGTCGCCGTTCCGGCGCAGCGCTGCTGCGGCATGCCGTTTCTGGAGAGCGGGGACCTCGATTCGGCACGCGAGTGCCGGTCCAGCAACGTCACGTCGCTTCTCCCGTTCGTCCGCGCCGGCTATACCGTGGTGGTCCCGGGGCCGACCTGCAGCCTGACTCTCAAGAAGGAGTATCCGATGTTGGGATCCGACACCGAAGCGCAGGAAGTGGCGTCGCGCACACTGGACCTCTGCGAATACCTGATGCGCCGCCACGCCGCGGGGCGGCTCGCGACGGACTTCACGCGCTCGCCAGGCAAGATCGTCTACCAGGTGCCGTGCCACCTGAAGGTCCAGGCCATCGGCTTCAAGTCGCGCGACCTGCTCCAGCTGATCCCGGGCGCGGAGGTCGTGACCGTCGAGCATTGCACGGGCCATGATGGAACCTGGAGCATGAAGACGGAGTACTTCCCCCTCTCGATGAAAGTCGGCAAGCCCGTCTTCGACGAGATCGAGAAGGAGCGCCCCGACCGCGTCTCCACGGACTGCGCGCTGGCCGGCATTCAGATCCGCCAAGGAACCGGAAAGACGGCGAAACATCCGATTCAGATCGTCGCCGAAGCGTACGGCCTGCGCGACGAAGCCTGACCCGGGAGAAAGCCATGGACCTTCTGACCCTCGATGACATCAAGAACCTCCACGAGTACGAGCTCGAACGGAGCGACTTTCGCAACCGCGTCATCGCCCTGAAGAGCCGGCGCCGGATCCCGCTCGGCCCGCTGATGACCGTGGTTTTCGAGAACCGCGAGACCGTCCGCTTCCAGATCCAGGAGATGCTCCGCGTCGAGCGGATCGTCCAGCCGGAGAAGGTGCAGCACGAGGTCGAAACGTACAACGAGCTGCTGCCCGGGCCCGGCGAAGTTGCCGCGACGCTCTTCATCGAGATCACCGACTCGGCCCGCATCCGGCAGATCCTGGACGGCTTCATCGGCCTCGACGACGGCGGCCTCGATGTGGTGATCGGATCCCGGAGGTTCCCGGCGCGCTTCGCTCCGGGACAGAGCCGCGAAGATCGCATCTCCGCGGTCCACTACATCCGCTTTCGCCTCGGCGAGGAGGGTCGGCGAGCGCTCGCGTCGGGAGAGCCCGCG
>JBKOVK010000188.1:0-5038 GCA_046724475.1 Acidobacteriota bacterium
GTTGCGTGCTCGAGGAACTCCTGCGCCACGGCCTGCGCGTTGATGCCGGAGGCCATGAAGTAGTGGCGCTTGTAGCGCAGCACGCACACGATCTCGGTGGCGAGGGCTTCATTGAGCACGCGGACGACAGTCTCGCGGTCAGCACGGTAGTTCTCGGTGACGGCGCCCTCCTGGATGTGCCGCCGCGCGCGCTCGCGCAGCTCCCGGATGTCCGAGAGAAAGGGCGTGTCGGTGGATGCGTTGCCGACGGGACGGGGTTTCATCGAGGCCTTCTTGCTCATGGTTCCTCCCTGTTGCGCGCGGTTTGGGGTTTGGAGTCGGGCTCCTGGCGGGGCTCTCGGATCGTGCGCGGTTCGCCTGGCCGGCGAGGATCGACGGCGGGCACTTCCTTCCCGGGCTCGTCGATCACCGGCTCCTGCGCTTCCGGTGGCTCCTCGCGGGGCGCGGGCGGACGGGACGACTGAGGGTCGCGCGCAGACATGAATCCTCAACGTCCGCCACTTCAAGAATCGTGCCGTCCCGCTCGCGCCGCAAATCCGCGGCGTCATTCTTGCAACTCCGAATCGGAACATGACGGAAGGAAATCCGACGGTCGAAGGATCCGGAGGCCTGCGCGGGCGGCTCTCCCCGCCTCAATCCGCGCCCGTCGAGCCCGATCGCATCCCCGTCCGGACCGGATCTTTCGCCGTGGTCGGGGACCTCCAGCCCACATCCGGATTCGAGGTGTGGCGGGAGTCGAACACCAAGGAACGCCGGGCGATCCTGCGGGAAGTCTCGGAGGAGAAGCCGGACTTCGTGGCGCTGCTCGGAGACCTCGTCTTCTGCGGCTCCTCGGCCGCGGCGTGGACGGACTTCGACCGCCTCTGCGGGCCGCTGAAGAGCGGAGGAATCCCGGCCTACCCGGTCCTGGGCAACCACGAGTACTGGGTCCATCGCCGGCCGGCTCTCGCCAACTACTTCGAGCGATTCCCGCACCTGCGCCGGCGGCACTGGTATTCGGCGGTTTACGGGCCGCTGGGCCTGGTCTTTCTGGATTCCAACCTGCGCTGGCTTCCTCCCGCGGACTGGCGGGACCAGAAGGACTGGTTCGTTCGAACGCTCGCGTCGTGGGACGCGGACCCGGGGATCCACGCAATTCTCGTGCTGCTCCATCACCCGCCGTTCACCAACAGCCGCGTCACGTCCGACACACGGTCCGTCCAGCGCGATTTCGTGCCCGGCTTCGCGCAATCGCGAAAGACGCTGGCGATGATCTCCGGCCACGTCCACAGCTACGAGCGCTTCCTCCGGAACGGGAAGACCTTTCTCGTCGCCGGCGGCGGCGGAGGACCGCGCGCTCCCCTGGCCGAAGGCCGGCGGCGCCGCCACGCCGACGACCTCTTCTCCGGCGGCGCTCTGCGCGCGTTTCACTATCTGTGGTTTCGCCCGGAGGCCTCCGGTCTCGAGGTCGAAGTCCGCGGAATCGAAAAGGACAGTACCGATTTCGAAACGATCGACCGCTTTTCTCTGCCCTGGCCCCCCGCGGGGTCGGGCACGTGAGCGAGCTCGGGCATTCCGGGCTCCCCCACCGGGCCTCGTCGGTTCTCCACGGCTGGCTGCACCCGAGACTTCCGCCGGCGGTGCGCCGTCGGCGGTGCCTCGTCGTCGGGCACCGCGGCGCGGCGCGGCTGGAACCGGAGAACACGATCGCCTCGTTCCGCCGCGCGGTCACACTCGGGGCGGACGCCATCGAGACCGACCTCTCCTTCACCGCCGACGGCCGTTTCCCTCTCTGGCACGACGCGGATCCGGACGAAAAGGTGGCCCTCGCCAGGCAGATCGGCACCGAGCGGCTCGCCTACCGTCCATCTGTTCCACCCGTCGGCTACCCCGCGCGCAAACCCGTACGCCTTCTGCGCGCGGAAGAGCTGCTGGCGGAATACGCCTACGTCCGCAACGAGCTGTCGGAGGTTCCCGCCGGCAGGCCGGAGCGCGCCGGCATCGAGATGCTCGAGGATCTGCTGGCGTGGACGGCGACGACGTCCGCTCTGCGCCACGTGTTCCTGGACATCAAGCTCGCCGAGGACCAGACGGAGGCCGCTGCGGCGCTGGTCACCCTTCTCCGGACGCGTCGCGACTCGCACAAGGGGATGACGTTCCATCTGCTGAGCCCCCAGGTCGAGATCGTGCGGGCGCTCCTCCAGGCCACGAGTAACGAAGATCGAGCCTTTCTTCGCGTCAGCGCCGACTTCGAGCTGCCCGGAGCCGCGGAGATCGGCCCGCGAACCGGAGCGCCGGACGTCAGTCTCGGCTGCGGGGGGAGACTGTGGTCGGGCTTTCGCTACGACGTGAGTACCGCCTTGCTCGCCCGCGAGCGCGGCCGGGTCGAGTGGGTCGTGGTCTGGACGATCAACGGCCGCCGGAGGCTCGAAGCGCTCGTGAAGGCAGGCATCGATGGCATGCTCACCGACGAGGCGGACGTTCTGCGCAGGATCGTCGACTCCGAGGGAGGGATGGCGGCCGCGGCCGCCTAGGCGTCGAGCGCGTCTCCCGACAGCCTCCGGATCCGGGCGACCTCCGGTCGCGGGTCTCGCGAGCCTCGACGGCCGTACTCGTCGAAGAGCACGACGGGAGCGGGCTTGTCCACGCGCATGAAGTGCGCCGACCGCGCCTCGACGGCGATCAGCACGATGCGGGGGTCTTCGGGACCCCCGTCGCGCACGCCGCCTTCATCAGGGAACCAGACTTTCCAGGTCGGCTCGTAAAGCTCGCGGATCTTGGACCGGTCGCGGACCACGCGCGCCACGCCGGACACCGAGACCCACTCTCGAGTCCGCTCCTTGTAGTAGGCGAGGTTGATGTTCGGGTCCGCGACGATCTCCGCGAGCTTGGGCGAGGATTCCCGCCCCACGAACCAGAAATGCGCGCCGTCGGCCCGGCGCTGAGTCGCCATCGGGCGAGACACGAGGCTCCCGTCCCTGCGCCGCGTCGTCATCATCGTGACTTCGATGTCCTCGATCAGCTCGTAGAGTTGGTCGACTTCGTCGAAGATCGCCGTGGCGGGACCCGCGTCGGGAGCCTTTCGGCTCATAGCATCTCCTCCCGAGATTGCCTTGCCCGCGCCGCGCCGATTGCCGTGCGGACCTCTTTCTCCTCCTCGGGCGGAGGCAGCACCGCCGGCATTCCGAGCGCCTGGATCCAGAGCTCGCGAGCCCATCCGGTCGTGTGGTACAGGTGCTCGTCCTCCTGTTCCTCTACCTCCGCGTGGGCCTGCTTGACCGCGCTGGCCTCCTCGCCCCGCCGCTTCTCGGCGTATTCGCCCAAGAGCTCCCAGTTCAGGTGATCCTTCGTCTCCGCGAGGACGACGCACTCCGCTGCGAGAACCTGGGCGGCGTCGGGATTTCCGGCGTTGATCGCCAGGCGCATCGCCTCGACGAGCGCAATCCCGATCTTGCGGACGGCCTGCCGTCCCGGCGTCTCCTCGTCCGGATCGAAGCCGACCTTCTCGAGCAGCTCCCGCATGATGCGGACGTGGGTCTGCGTCTGCTCCAGGTACTCCTGCCACTCGCGCGCCAGATCTTCGTTGACCGCGCACTGGAGAGCAGTCGTGTAGACCTGGACGCCGCCGAGCTCGGTTTCCAAGGACTGGTACAGCAAGTCCTTGAGCTGCTCCTTGGCAGTGAGTCGTCTCACACTCATGGTTCCCCCTTTCCCCTCACCAAAATGCATGCCGCGTGCCAGCGCGCTGCTGACACTTGCGAGGAGCGAGGCCCAGGATTCGCTCCCGCATCCACTCGCTCACCGACGGTTTCAGCAGAATGCCTCGCGGGCTGCGGCGATGGAGAGCAGATGCATCAGGCGCAATCTCTCGCTGCTTCCCGCGAAGAGCGCGACAGCCACCGTTGATCAACTCCACGACCGAGTTGTCGTCGACCAGGGATTGGTCCCCATCGAGCGGACGAGCTGGGCGTCCCCGACGTCGTAGAGGGGGGGGGGTTTCGCCCGAGGAGAGATTTGAGGGCGAGAAGAACGACCACGAGCGTGGCCGACCGCGCCGAGAGCCGCGAGGACCGTCTTACTTCGGCCTTTCACACTGCCTCGAGTCGGCTCTCGCCGGCCCGGCCCTCATCGCACCGTCCGCCGGGCAGGGAACTCCGCCCCCCTTTATTCAGGAGGACGGGTCCGCGCTGGCGGGATGTGACTGGCGGGACGGGCTTGAGTTTCCTGAGAGCCCTTGCCCAGGCTTTAAGCAAAACAGGTGCCAGCGACCGACCCCGCCGCCCCTCTCTCCGGCTACTTCCACTTGCTCGCCTGGCGCGACCCGCCGCGGCGGAAAGGCACCCTGGAGCCCGCCCGGCAACGCGGAAGAAGCAGATCGGGGAACCGCGAATCGCACGCCGCGTGGCACCCGCGTTGCACTTTCGAAGACCCGGAGGCGCAGCCATGACGAAGAGCGCGCGCGCGCTGGGTGAGCGCCGCGAATCCGAGAAGAGCGCGAGGCGTCGAACCGATTCTGAGCCGGAAAAGAGAGCCGGGACGGTCGGGCGCGCTCTCGAGAGATTCTCGCTGGCGGCGACCGAGTGGGCCGGCAGCTCCTGGGCGTTCGCGGTGGCCCTCGCGGTGATTCTGGCGTGGGCGCTGACGGGACCGATCTTCCACTTTTCGGACACGTGGCAGCTCGTCATCAACACGGGGACGACGATCGTCACGTTCCTGATGGTCTTCCTCATCCAGCGCGCCCAGAACAAGGAAAGCAAGGCCGTCCAGCTGAAGTTGAACGAGATCGTTGCGGCCATCCAGGGCGCGAGCAACCGCCTCATCGACGTCGAGAGTCTGTCGGAGGACGAGATCCGGGCGCTCAAGCTTCACTACGCCGAGATCGCGAAGCTTGCCGCCGCTCGGGGCGGGATCCTCGAGTCGCACTCGATCGACGAAGCGCGGGCGCGCGACGAGGAGAAGCACGGCTCGAGCCGTCCACCGACCCGGCCACCGAAGGCAAACCCTCCGCAGTAGGGAACGCCGACGGAGTCGGCGGTAACGCAAGTCCCCGGCAGTAGGG
>JBKOVK010000135.1:0-8564 GCA_046724475.1 Acidobacteriota bacterium
CCTCGGTCGAGGTGGTGGTGGTGGCCGCCGTGCTCGTCTCCTCGACGACCGCGGGGGCCTCGGTCTGGGTCGTGGTCTCGGTCGTGGTGGTCTCCTTCTTCTGGCAACCCGTCGCGAGCGCCATGGCCGCCACGGCCGCAAAACCCAGGATCAGAAACTTCTTCATAAACCTCTTCTCCTTACTAATTTGCGAAACGCTTTGCTGTCCCGGAGAGCGCGAAGCAAAAGACGCCGTCTCGTGAAAATCGACGCGCAATGATATCCAATCTCAGACCCCTGTCAACCCGACGGGGCGCCCTCGACGCGGGCCTCCGGCGCGGCTATTCTCACGGTTCGCGCGTCGGAGGCGGCGCGCGTAAGGAGCGGCCAAGCGTGTTCGAGAGTCTGGGCGATCGGATCCAGGGCGTCTTCAAGGAGCTGCGCGGCGAAGGTCATCTGACCGACTTCCACCTGGACCAGGCGCTGCGGCAGATCCGGCTTTCGCTACTCGAGGCCGACGTCGCGTTGCCCGTCGTTCGCGACTTCACGGCGAGGGTCAAGGACCGCGCGGTCGGCAGCAAGGTCACGCAGCAGCTCTCGCCTGCGCAGGAAGTCTTGCGCATCGTCCGCGACGAGCTCGCCGCGCTCCTCGGCGGACAGACCGCCGACCTCTCGCTGCAGGGCAAGCCCGTCGTAATCGCGCTGGTCGGTTTGCAGGGATCCGGAAAGACGACTTCGGCGGGCAAGCTCGCGCGTCTGCTGAAGACGCGGGGACGCTATCCTCTCGTCGTCGCGGCCGACCTGGCCCGTCCGGCCGCCGTCGAACAGCTGGCGACGCTGGGGCGTCAGATCGGGGTCCCGGTGTTCGAGCCGGGAGACCGAACCGATCCCGTCGAGGTGGCGCGCGCCGGCGTGCGCGAGGCCAAGCAGACGGGACGCGACACGGTCATCGTGGACACGGCGGGACGCCTCCACGTGGACGAGGAATTGATGGCGCAGGTTCGGGCCGTCGCCGACGCGATCGCTCCGCACGAGATCCTGTTCGTCGCCGATGCGATGACGGGGCAGGACGCCGTCAAGTCTGCGGCGGGATTCGCGGAGGCGCTACCGCTGACCGGCGTGATCCTGACGAAGACCGACGGCGACGCGCGCGGCGGCGCGGCGCTGTCCGTCGTCTCGGCCACCGGCAAGCCAATCAAGTTCGTCGGCGTCGGAGAAAAGCCCGAAGACTTCGAGGCTTTCCATCCGGACCGCATGGCCTCGCGCATCCTGGGCATGGGCGACGTCATGACGCTGATCGAAAAGGTCGAGTCGTCGGTCGACGCCGCCGCCGCGAAGAAGCTCGCCGAGAAGACGGTCGCCGGCGAGTTCACCCTCGAAGATCTGCGCGACCAGCTCGCGTCGATGAAGAAGATGGGGCCGCTCGAGGGCCTGCTGGACCTGCTCCCGAAGGCGGGCGCTTTCAAGGCCCTCCGGGGGCCGGAGAGCGTGGACGAGAAGGCGCTCACACGGGTCTCGGCGATCATCGACTCGATGACCACCGACGAGCGCCGGTATCCGCAGGTCCTCAACGGAAGCCGCAAGAAGCGGATCGCCGCGGGGTCCGGCACGTCGGTCGCGGAGATCAACCGCCTCCTGAAGCAGTACCAGCAGATGCGCCGGATGATGCGGACCGCTCGAAAGGGCGGCATGCGCGGGATCGACCTCTCGAAGATCGCCCTTCCGGGGGGAATTCCCAAACAATAGGGGTCCGCGGAGGGTCTCCCGGCCGCCTCCTGCCGACTGCATACTGATGCTAGAATGCGCCGCTTTTGAGAAAGCCTTAGAGGACGTGAAATGCTGACCATTCGCCTGCGCCGCATGGGCGCCCGCAACCGGCCCTACTACCGCATCGTCGTCTCCGACTCGCGCCTGACCGCGCGGGCCAAGGTGCTCGAGGAGCTGGGCTCCTACGATCCGGTCGTCAACCCCGCGAAGCTCGCGTTCGACCGCGAGCGCGCCCGCCACTGGGTCTCCAAGGGCGCCACGATGTCTCCCACGGTGAAATCACTTCTGGAACGGCCCGAGCCGGCCGCCGCGGCGGCGCCGACGGCATGAAGCGCCTGATCGAGACCGTCGTGCGCCGGCTCTGCGACGATCCCGACGCCGCGCGGGTCTCGGAGAGCTATGAGGGCAAGACCGCCGTCTACGAAGTCGACGTGCCCGAAGCCGACCGCGGCCGCCTGATCGGCCGCGAAGGCCGCACGATCCGCGCTCTGCGCGCGTTCGTGTCGGCCGCCGCGACGGCGCGGGGCAAGCGCGTCGTCATCCGCGTCCGCGACTGAGAGCGCGGCCCCTCGAAGACGGGGCGTCTCCGCAACACATGAGCGCGTTTCTTCGGGTCGCCCGTCTGATGCGGCCCCACGGCCTCTCGGGAGAGATTTCGGCCGAGGTCCTGACGGATTTCCCGGAGCGCTTCGTGCCCGGAGCCCGTTTCGTATGGCAACGGGGCGGAGATGAGAGCCCGCTGACGTTGTCCTCGGCCCGGCCGCACGGCCGCCGCTGGCTCCTCGCCTTCGAGGGCGTGTCCGACGCAGAGGGCGCGCGGGCGCTGTGCGGCGGCGATCTCGGCGTCGAGGAGGCCGACGCTTTTCCGGCCCCCGAAGGATTCTTCTACAGCCACGAGATCCGGGGCTGGCGCTGCGAAAACGTCGATGGCCAGCCGCTCGGCGAGGCGACCGAGCTGGAGGCTTCCCCCGCCGGGCCGATGTTGTCCGTCGACACGGGAGGGGGAAGAATCGCGCTCGTGCCTTTCGTGTACGGAATCGTGGTGCGTATGGATCGGGAGGCTCGTCGGATCGTCCTGGATCCTCCCGAAGGTCTGCTCGAGCTATGACCGCGAGACCCTCGCCGCCGATGCGGATCGAGATCCTCACGCTCTTTCCGGGCTACTTCGCCTCCCCACTGCGCGAGAGCCTCCTCGGAAAGGCGATCGCCTCGGGTCTGGTCGAAGTGACCGTGACGGACCTGCGCGACTTCGCCACGGACCGCCACCGGAAGGCCGACGACGAGCCGTACGGCGGGGGAGCCGGCATGGTCCTGATGGCTCCCGTCGTCGCAGCCGCGATCGAGGCGCGCCGCGGCGAGGACGAAGACTCGCGGGCTTGGACGGTCCTGATGGCTCCGGAAGGGGCGCCGCTGGACCAGCAGCGCGCGGCCGCGCTCGCCCTGCGCCCGCGCCTGCTCCTCGTGTGCGGGCGATACGAGGGCATCGACGAGCGCGTCCGGGAGCTCGGCCTCTACGACGAGGAGATCTCGCTCGGAGACTTCGTTCTTCCGGGAGGCGAGGCGGCCGCGCTGGCTCTGACCGAGGCCATCACGCGCCTCCACCCGGGGGTCGTGGGCGCGTCGGAGTCGCTCGAGAACGAGTCGTTTCTGAGCGAGAGGCTGGACTATCCGCACTACACTCGTCCCCGGGAGTACCGGGGACGGACCGTGCCCGACGTCCTCGTGTCGGGCGACCATGCCCGGATCGAGCGCTGGCGCCGTGCCAGGGCGCTGGAGAGGACCCGGCAACGGCGGCCAGACCTGCTCGCGCGTCGTCCCGAGGAGCCCGGAGAGAGCGATCCCGAAGCGGACTGAGCCGGGTTGCCCCGCGGGGGGGCGTTCGTTTAGAATTCGCCGTTTCCTCGGAGTCCCCGGCGGGCCGTAAGCCCGCTCATTTTGGGAGAGGTTTGTGATGACCGACGTTTTGCTGGATCTCGAAAAATCGTCGCTCAAGAGCGACTTGCCGGCGTTTTCCCCCGGGGACAGCGTTCGGGTTCACGTCAAGGTGCGGGAGGGCGAGAAGGAGCGCATCCAGATGTTCGCCGGAGTGGTGATCGCCCGCCGCGGCGGCGGCTCCCGCGAGACGTTCACGGTCCGGAAGATCTCCGGCGGCGTGGGCGTCGAACGCATCTTCCCCCTGCACTCGCCGATCATCGATCGCATCGAAGTCGAGCGGAAGGGCGCCGTGCGGCGCGCCAAGCTCTACTACCTGCGGGCGCGCAAGGGCAAGGCCGCGCGCATCGACGAGAAGACCGACCAGTCCTAGGCCTCGCCCCTGTCCAAGGCGACCGTCACCCCAGATCCCCTGGCGGCTCTCTTCGCCGAGCTGGGACGGCTGCGCGATCTGACCGTCGTCGAGGCGGAGCTGTTTCGCCGCGGCTTCCTGCGACTCGCCGGCGTGGACGAAGCCGGGCGGGGATGCCTCGCCGGACCGGTCGTGGCCGCGGCGGTGATCCTGCCTCGCGGCTGCGTGCTGCCGGGCCTGGACGATTCCAAGAAGCTCGATGCCGAAGAGCGCGCGCGCCTGGAGCCCGAGATCCAGCGCCGGGCGGTGGCGTGGGCGATCGGTGTCGTCGACGCCTGTGACATCGACGCCGCCGACATCCTTCGGGCCAGCCTGGAGGCGATGCGCCGCGCCGTCGTCCGGCTCAATCCGGGTCCCCAGGTCCTCCTGGTCGACGCCGTGACCGTTCCCGGGATTCCGGTTCCGCAGCTTCCGATCATTCACGGCGATGCGCTGTCGGCCTCGATCGCGGCCGCTTCGATCCTCGCCAAGGTGCACCGCGACGGTCTGCTCGATGCGCTTTCGCGAAGGTACCCCGCCTACGGATTCGACCAGCACAAGGGCTACGGAACGCCCGAACACTGGGAAGCCTTGAGGATCTGCGGACCTTCGCCGGAGCACCGTTTGACGTTCCACGGGGTCGTTCCGACGCCGGGCGACGACCCCATCCCGGGCCGGCCCGCGCGCGGTCGCGGTTAGAATCTTAGACAATGGCGGTCAACCGCGAACAGGTTCTCCAGTCCGCCGAGAAGCTGCTTGCCCGAGGAAAGCTCGATCAGGCGCTGAAGGAGTACCTCCGCGTCCTGGAGGACAACCCCAAAGACATATCGACTTTGAACAAGGTCGGGGATCTGTACGTCCGGATGAACAGACCGGGCGACTCGATCCCATACTTCACTCGGATCGCCGATTTCTACGCCAAGGACGGCTTCTTCCTGAAGGCCATCGCGATCTTCAAGAAGATCAACAAGATCGACCCCGCGCAGCTCGAGATCTACGACAAGCTGGCGGACCTGTACCACAAGCAGGGCCTCGTGCAGGATGCCCGGAGCCAGTACCAGGTCCTCGCCGATCACTATCAAAAGAACAACCGTGTGGGCGAAGCGATCGCCGTGTACAAGAAGATGGCCTCCATCGACCCGTCGGACATGCGGATCCAGGTCCGCCTGGCGGATCTCTACCGCTCCTCGAACCAGAAGGAGCAGGCGGTCATGCAGTATGGCCTGCTCGGGGCGACGCTGGTCAAGCGGGGAGCCCACGACGAGGCAGCTCAGGTCTTCCAGAAGGCTCTGGAGCTCTCGCCCGACGACGTGGAGACCCAGAGGAGCCTGGTGCGGTCGCTGCTGGCTCAGAAGAACGCCAACGCCGCGATGGCCGTGCTCAAGGCCGCCCCGCGCACCGCCGCGAGCCTGGCGCTGTTCGCCGAAGCGCAGCTGGAGATGGGGCAGCGCGGAGACGCCGTGCGGACGGCGGAGCAGGCGATCCAGCTCGACGCGGACGCCGAGGCGCCGAGGCTCTTTCTCTCCCGTCTGCGCGTGCAGGAGCAGGCATTCGACAAGGCCGTCGCGATCGTCGGGCCGATCGTGGACGCGGCGATCGCACGCAAGCAGTTCGCCAAGGCCGCCGAGTACCTCGACCCGATTCTCTCGGCGGACCCGACGCATTCGGCGGCCCTGGTCAAGATGGCGCAGGTCCACGAAGCCGAGGGCAACCGGCCCGCGGTCGCGAAGGTGTTCCTGGCTCTCGGCGCCATCGCCGAGAAGCGCGGCGACCCGGCGGGCGCCCTCGAGGAGTATCGGCGCGCGGTCGAGGCCGATCCCTCCAACGCCGAGGCCGCGACGAAGGCCAAGGAGATCGGTCCTCCCGTCGAAATCCCTTCGAAGGAGGCCTCCGCGGCCGCCGCCGCGGCGCCGACCGAGTACCAGGAGTTCGTGATCGATCTCGAGGACTCGGCCTCCGTACATGCGCCGCAGCCGAAGGTGCCGTCGATCGAGTACGAGGAGAAGGCTCCACCCAAAGCCGCGGCGCCGGAAATCCCGACGGCGCCCGAGCCACCCCCGCCACCTCCACCGCCGTTGGCCCCTCCGTCGCCGTCGCCGGAAACTTCCGCGGCGCCGACGGAAGGACAGCTGGAGACGCTGATCGTCGAAGCCGAAGTCTTCGCCAAGTACGGGCTCACCGACAAGGCGATCGAGCGGCTCTTCTCCCTTTCGCGGCGCCGGCCGGATCTGATCAAGGTCCGCGAGCGGCTGGTGGAGCTTCTGAGCGAGACCCGGAACCCGGCGTTGTCGCGCGAGGCCGAGGCGCTGGCGTCGAGCTACCAGGAGCTGGGCCGGCCAGCCGACGCGGCGCGCATCCTGAGCCTCATCGGCGGAACGGCACCGCTGCTCGAAGAGGCCCCGCCGGCCGCGTCCGCTCCGCCGCCGTCGCCGTCGACGGTCGACGTCAGCTTCGAGGAGTTCGAGGTCGAGCCAGCCGCTCCTCCGCCCGCGGCGTCCGCTCCCGCGCCGATGCCCGAGGACGCGATCGAGTTCGGCGAAGCCGATGAAGGCGGGCCGGCTCCGACGTTTCAACGTCTCACGACTCCGGAGCCGCAGGCCCCCTCCGACTCCGAGTTCGTGTCCTACGAGCAGCTCGGAAACCTCCTCGACGACGAGATGCAGAAGGCCGGCGAGGCCCCGCCGCCTCCGCCTCCCGAGGTCCCGGTCGTCGACGATGAGAGCCTGTTCGCCGACGAGCAGAAGTTCTTCAACCTGGCCGAGGAGCTGGAGAAGGAGCTCGGCGACGAGGTCCCGGCTCCCGGCCCCGCCGAAATCTCATCGGCGCCGCAGGGCGAGGTGTCGCTCGAGGACATCTTCCGCGAGTTCAAGAAGGGCGTGGAGCAGCAGCTCTCGGCCGAGGACTACGAGACACACTACAACCTGGGCATCGCGTACAAGGAGATGGGCCTGGTGGACGAAGCGATCGGCGAGTTCCAGCTGGCCAGCAAGGACGCCGCCCGGGCCGTGGAATGCTGCAGCATGCTCGGCCACTGCTTTCTCGAGAAGGGCATGCCCCAGCTCGCCATCAAGTGGTTCCGCAAGGGGCTCGAGACGCCGGCGATCGAGGACGCCGCCACCGCCGGCATGCTCTACGACCTCGCCTCCGTCTACCAGGACACGGGCGATACCGATCTCGCCTACAAGACGTTCCAGGAGGTCTACGGCCTGAACGCCAACTATCGCGACGTGGTCCAGCGCGTCCGGGATCTCGAGGAAGTCCGCAAGAATTCGTAAGCCAAAGCTCTCGTTGGGCCGCGATGGCGAGACGTAGCCGACCCGATTCCCTCTTTACCGTCGGCGCGTCGAGCGCCGCTCGAGACGTCCTCCTCTTCGTCGAGGATCTCCGCGTCGCGCTCCCCGTCGGAGACGAGCTCTTCCCGGCCGTCGACGGCGTGTCGTTCTCGCTCGCACCGGGCGAAGCCGTGGCGCTCGTCGGCGAGAGCGGCTGCGGAAAGTCGCAGCTCGCGCGCGCGATCCTGGGCCTGTCGCCCGAAGGGAGCCGCGTCTCCGGAAACGTCGTCTTCGAGGGACGCGATCTCCTCGCTCTTCCGGAGCGGCAGAAGAACGCGATCCGAGGGGGGCAGATCGGACTGGTTCTCCAGGAGCCCGCGTCCGCCCTCGATCCGGTGCGGACGGTCGGCGCGCAGGTCGTCGAGGCGATTCGTCTGCATCGGCCGGTTTCGGAGGCCGGCGCGCGGGCGCTGGCGCTCGAGACGCTCCGAGACGTCGGATTCCCGGATCCCGCGGCGGGTTTCGACGAGTATCCTCACCGGCTGTCCGGTGGGCTGCGCCAGAGGGCGCTGCTTGCGGCCGCACTGGCCCCGCAGCCCCGAATCCTGATCGCCGACGAGCCGACGGCGTCCCTCGACGCGACCGTCGCGGCCCAGGTGCTCGAGCTCCTCGACGCGCTGCGGCGACAGCGAAGGCTCGCGCTTCTGCTGGTCACGCACGACCTCGGCGTCGTCGCGCACCATGCCGACCGCGCGATCGTCCTGTACGCGGGGAGGATCGTCGAAGAGGCCGGCGTGCGCGATCTCTTCGCGGCGCCGCGTCATCCCTACACGCAGGGTCTGCTTGCCTCGGTCCCGCGGCTGGCCGATGCGCAAAACCCGTCCCGGCGCTATGCCGCGATCCCGGGCTCGATTCCGGACCTGACGCGGCGCCCCGTCGGCCGGTGCGCATTCGCTCCGCGCTGCCCCGAGCGCTTCGAGCCGTGCGAGAAGAGCGAGCCCGCGCTGTACGTCGTCGGCCCGTCGCGAGCGCGCTGCTTTCTGTACGATCCGGCCGCGAAGTCCCGATGAGAGCGCCGTCTCCCACGGCCCGGCCGCTGCTCGAGGCCGAAACGCTGGAGAAGCGCTACACCGTGCGTCGCGGTTTTCTCGGGGGGAGACGCTCAGATCTGCCGGCCCTGCGCGGAGTCAGCTTCACGGTCGGGGAGGGCGAGACACTCGGGC
>JBKOVK010000242.1:0-5504 GCA_046724475.1 Acidobacteriota bacterium
CGAGGAGAGCAGCGGCCAGCGACAGGAGCGACGCGAAGACGAACACCGGCGCGTCGACCGAGATCTCCGCGACACGCGGCAGGCTCGCGCCGGACAGGGAACGGATCAGACCCAGGCTCCCGATGCAGAGAAAGACGCCGACCGTGGCGCCCGCGAGCGACAGGACGAGGGTCTCGGCAAACACGGCACGAAACAGGTCGCGTCGCGTCGCGCCGAGGGCGGCGCGCACGGCGAGTTCCCTTCTTCGCGACGCGGCGCGCGCGAGAGAGAGGTTCGTCACGTTGGCGGCGGCGACGAGCATGAGGAAACCCACCGCCGACAGGAGCATCAGCAGCGCCGGACGGATGCGGCCGACCACGGAGTCCTTCAGCGGCGAGACCGCGGCGCTCGCGAGGTCCGCGTCGTCGCCGTGCTCGCGGCGGATACGCGCGGCGATCGCGGAGAGATCCGCTCGCGCCGAGGCCAGAGAGACGCCGTCGCGCAGCCTCCCCACGCCGCTCCAGTTGTGGGCGGACCGGCTCTCCTCCGGATCCAGACGCTCCCGCGCCGTCCAGACCTGGGCGTCCTCCGGGAACGCGAAGCCGCGAGGCATGACGCCAACGATGCGATAGACGTCGCCGTCCATCCGCAGCGGGAAACGTGAGAGGTCCCGGTCGGCGGACAGGTAGCGTTCCCAGTAGATGTGAGACACGATCGCGGCGGGAGTCCCTCCCGGACGCATCTCGTCCTCCGCGAAGACGCGGCCGAGCACCGGCTGGACACCCATCGCCGCGAAGAAGTCACGCGAGACGACCGCGCGGGTGGCGCGAACAGGCTCGGTGCCGCCCGAGACCGAGGCGTCCCAGGACGCGTGCTCGGCGAACGCCGCGAGGGTCCGGTTCTGCTCGCGCATGTCGCGGAAATTCGGATCGCACAGCCGCATCTCGTGCCGGGCCTCGTTAGCCTCTCCGACGGAGACGATGCGTTCGGAGGCGGGGTAGGGCAGCGGCCGCAGAAGGACGGAGTAGACGACGCTGAAGATCGCGGTGTTGGCCCCGATCCCGAGCGCGAGCGTGGCCGCTGCGGCCGCCGAAAATCCGGGGCTTCGCGTGACGAACCGGCGCGCGTACTTCAGGTCGGCGAGGAACTTGGACATCGGCTCACCCCGTTCTCTTTGGAGGAGTTACGAGCGAGCTCGGCGAAAGGTTCCCCTCGCGCCCCGGCTATTTCTTCGCCGTCGCGTCCTTGAGCTGGTCCAGCTTCGCCTGCGCGCTCTGGCGGATCAGCGCGCGCTGCTGCTCGGTTTCGGCCGTGTCGGAGTCCACCAGTGTCAGGGCCTTCTGCGCCGCTTCCCGTGCTTTGTCCTTCTGGCCGGCTGCCAGAAGGGCGTCCCCGAGGCTGTCCCAGGCATTGGACGACTTGGGGTGACCGTCGACGTTGACCTGCATGATCGCCACGGCGGCCTTCGGATCCTGCGCCTCGATGGCCACGTAGCCGAGCTGGTTGACGAAGCCCGGCTGGAGGGCTTTCGAATCGGGGCTCTTCTTCTGCTCGCCCGCCAGGATCCCAGCGGCTCGGGCGGGTCCGCCGGGCTCATCCATCATGACCAGGAGACGGATCCTCTGATCGTCGGGCCGAGCTCGCGCGGCCGCCGGGACCGCGGCCGGTTTGCCGTTGAGAGTCGTCTCGTACCACGCGACGATCGCAGCCGGAAGGTCCGGATGCGCTTTGAACATCTCCGTGCCGTGGCCGCCGACGCTGTATTGAACGAACTCGTTGGCGGGATTGCCGGACGACGCGTCGAGCCAGGCCATCAACTCCACGGCCCCGCCGTCATCCTCGGCGGCCGCGAGCAGGAGCGGGAGCGTCTTCGCACTCCGCAGGTACTGCCGGCCATCCCGGTTGGTGTTGCCCGAGAGCAGCACCAGAGACTTGACCTCCGGATGCCGGCGCGAGAGCTGGATCGACTGGTTGACTCCGCAGCTCGCGCCGCCGGCGCCGATCACGTCCCGGCGGACACCCGGCTGCGACACGAGGTAGGCGAAGGCAACGTCGACGTCGCCGGGCCACTTCTGCCCGACCTGTCTCTGTTCCGCGACGGTCAGCTTGGTGTACGGCGTGCCGCCGCTGTCGCCGTAGCCGCGATAGTCCATGGTCAGGACGTGGAAGCCGTTCCCCGACAGGTCGGAAGCGAGATCGTTCCATGAAGACCGGTCGCGGTTGCACTGGTGAAGCAATAGGATCCCCGGTCCGGGACGCTCGCTCGACGAATAGTAGGTCGCGGCGAGCTTCGTCCCGTCGGAGGCCTTCAGGTCTACCGGCCGTCCGGCCGCAGGTTCGCCGGTCGCGGCCCGGACGAAGGAAAAGAAGAAGAGCGCCGTCGACAGACGGAGGGCGTGCTTCATGGAAAGCCTCCTCGTCCCATCTACGGCGCGAGAACGAGGAAGTTTGGATTCTGAGGCGATCCTCGGGATACCGCCATCGTTCTCCGGAGCCGCCTGGCTGGCGGCGGCCCCGGAGGTTCTCGAGCCAAGGGCAATGCGGGCTTACGCCCGCCTCAGCCCTCCCTCGAGGACGGAGCCGCGGAAGCAATGAGGCGCCGCCGCAAATGTTCCCAGAACTCCTCGACGGTCTTCCACGAGTTGCGGTCGCGCGGGTCGAGGAGCAGCGAGCCGGCGAGCCGGACGGCGCCGCGGATCCGGCCGTGGTATCGAGCCTCGATCCTCAACTGGTACGCCATCGCCTTTCGGTAGAGCGACCGGCGGATCGGAGAAGTCGGGTCCCGGCGATATCGCTTATAGAGGATTCTCACGCAGCGCCGTGCTTCACGAAACTGGAGCTCCTTGTGCCTCGTCATCGATTCCCGGTGCAGACCGCGCGCCATGAAGACCAGAACCCGAGGAACTCCGACCACCATCGTCCGGTGTGCGGCATCCACGAAAAACTGAAAGTCGATCGACATGCGGGCGCCTTCGTCGTACCGGAGCCCGGCCTCGCGAACCAGGCTCATCCGCATCATCGACGCCGCGTTGACGATCTTGGATTGCTGGACATAGAGAAACTCGATGAGCTCTTCCCGAACGTCGGGGTAGGGCTGTCCCTGTTTCAGGAACCAGGGGAAATGCGTGAAGACTTTCTGGTCGTCTCCCAGCCAGGCGGCGACTCCGCTGACGACGCCCGCCTCCGGATGCCGGTCGAGCTCCGCGACCTCCCATTCGAGGCGTTCCGGCACCGAGGAATCGTCCTGCTCCTGGATCGCGTAGAAGTCCCCGCGCGCCTCCGCGACGAGCCGGTTCAGCGTCGCGGCGATCCCCCTGTTTTCGGGATTCGCGATTACGCGGATCCGAGGATCCTCGGCCTCGAGAGCCCGGCAGATCCGTAGCGAGTCGTCCCGACTGCCGTCGTCGCAGATCAGCAGCTCCCAGTCTTGGAAGGTCTGCGACTGGATCGACCGGACGGCGCGCTGGACGCAATGCGCGCCGTTGTAGACGGGCAGGACGACGCTGACCCGGGGGCGGTCCGCGCTTCGAGTCGCCGACGCACCAGAGCGATCCATCGAAGCTCGATGTTATCTGAGGCGATCGTGGATCGGTTTTCTTCACACCATTAAGGACAGATCAACATCCGATTAGCGTGACATCAAAGTCGCGCTTCTCTCGCCGGCACTCCTGTATCACTCCGCACCTGGCCAGATGGGTCGCGAAAGGAGGCGGCTGCCGCAGACGTATCGAAACCCCGGGAAACCAACTCGAACCACTCATTCATGCGAAAGGGAAAAGACATCATGAAACGGCCCCGTTTGCTGACAATGATCGCGAGCTTCGCGCTGGCTGCTTTGAGCGGCGTCCACACGGCGCGGGCGCTCGACACCACTTCGTTCGACCTCGTCCCCAAGTCGCCCTGCTTGCAGGGTGCCAGCGGACAGGTCACGGTCTTTCACAAGGAAGAAACGCTCGGCGTGGATACCCTCCACCTGAGCGCCAGCGGTCTTCCCGCCAACACGGACTTCGCCGTCTTCCTGACCTCCGCCGATGCCTTTGCGGATCCGGCTTTCGGCGCGGTCGAGTACATCGGAGACTTCACGACGAACGCGGCCGGTAAGGGGTCGCTGAAGGTCGATGCGATCATCGGCGAGGCGTTCGTCAGCTTCGTCGCCGGCGATCGCAAGCGCGCCGACCTGGATCACCTCGTCCTCTGGTTTGCCGATCCGACTCAGGTTCCCGCCTGCTTCGGTGGCGCGACGACCGTGTTCGACGGCGATGGCGTCTCCGGACCCGCGGCGCTCTCCTCCCAGGGACCGACGGGACTCGAACTGTTCCCTTGATTTCTTCATCCAACTCTTGAATCGACGCGACACGTGGCTGCGGGCGACCGCCGACGGCCGACGCGCTCCTCCGGCGGAGCTGTCGGCGGCGCCCCGGCCCGTTTCGCTTCCAGCGGAACCTTTCCTCACTGCCGTCGTTTAGCCCTGGTGCGACTCAAGGAGCGAGATGTCCGAGAGCCCGCATCCCGCAGCTCCTTCCAGCCCGTGGCGCCGCTTTCTTTTCGGCCCATCCGGGCTCCGCGCGGGATGGCGTCTGCTCGTTTTCTTCGCGATCCTCGAATCCCTGATGTTGATCCGCACCGCGGTCATTCGGCAGGCCGGGGGTATCGACGGCGTCGCGCTTTACGTGCTCAATCAGGGCACGCGGTTTCTCTTTTGCCTCTTCGCCGCCGGGATTATGGGGAGATTCGAGGGAAGGGCCATAGCGGATTACGGCCTTCCGTGGCGCCAGTCGTTCCGCCTGCGTTTCTGGCAGGGAATCCTGATCGGCTTTTTCGCCGTGAGCATCCTTCTCGCCATGATGCGCGCGGCCGGAGTTTTTCGTCTTGGGCCGATCGCCACGTCGGGCGCCGATATCTGGAAGTACGCCCTCGCATACGGCTTGATCTGTATGATCATCGGCTTCTCCGAGGAGTTCTTCTACCGCGGCTACCCGCAGTTCACCGCTTCGACGGGGATCGGGTTCTGGCCTGCGGCGATTCTGCTGAGCTTGTATTTCGGGATCAGTCACCTCGGCCGCGCGACCGAGAACTGGATCGGAGCGTTGAACGCGGGCTTGGGAGGGCTTGTCCTCTGCCTGTTTCTGAGAAGAACCGGCAACCTCTGGCTCCCGATCGGGTTTCACACCTCGTTCAATTGGGCCCAGGTCTACTTCTATGGCGTGCCCGCGAGCGGTGTGACGGTGCCCGGCCACCTCTTCACGTCGACGTTCGCAGGGCAAGCGGCGCTCTCCGGGGGCACGGTCGGCCCCGAGGGAAGCTGGTTGTGCACGGTGATGCTTGTTGGGCTCGCCGTTGCCTTCGCCGGGATATTCCGCAACCGCCGCGTCGAGGCTGTTGCGGGAGCGAGCTGTCGCGCCGTCAGTTGATGGTGATGGCCTTCAGTTTCGTGTTGTTGGTCTCGTTGGTCTCCACCACCGCGTTGCCATCGTCGGCAACCACGAAGAGGTTGTAGCTCCCCGTCGGCGTTCCGACCGGGATCG
>JBKOVK010000218.1:0-5901 GCA_046724475.1 Acidobacteriota bacterium
GCTCCGCCGCGGCGGCGATGAGCATCTCCCGGGCCAGCGCGCCGACCTGACGGTACCGGTCGAGCTCCGACCACGTCGTCGTCGAGCCTCCGGTCATCTGGGCGTGGTATGCCGTGTGGAAGTAGGCTGGCGCCGCCGGGGCGTGCTCGACGCGGATTTTCGACCAGTCGCACTCGAGCTCCTCGGCGATCATCATGGGCAGCGTCGTCCAGACGCCCTGCCCCATCTCGGAATGGGCGAGGAGCACGGTCACGGTGTCGTCGGCGCCGATGCGGAGGAACGCGTCGGGCGGCGGAAGGACCGCGGCGGTCCCGGCCTCCTGCAGCGCGAGGAGCCGCCCCTTCGGGGTGACCGTGAAGCCGATCACGAGACCTGCTGACGTCTTCAGGAACCCCCGCCGGGAAACGCCGGCCCCGGCGCTCACGCCTTGCCTCCCGCGGCGGGCATCGCCGCGGCGAGATGGACGGCCTCGCGGATGCGCTGATACGTCCCGCAGCGGCAGAGGCTGGCCGAGAGCGCGGCGTCGATGTCGGCGTCGCTCGGCTTGGGCACGATCTTCAGAAGCGCCGCCGCGGCCATGATCTGGCCGGGCTGGCAGTACCCGCACTGCACTACGTCGGCCTCGATCCAGGCCCGCTGCACGGGGTGAAGTCCCGCGGCGCCCAGGCCCTCGATCGTCGTGACCGCGCGGTTCCCGACCTCCGAGACCGGCAGAACGCAGGACCGATGCGCCTCACCGTCGAGGTGCACCGTGCAGGCCCCGCATTGCGCCATGCCGCAGCCGTACTTGGTGCCCGTCAGTCCGAGCAATTCCCGCAGGACCCAGAGCAGCGGCATGTCGGCCGGGGCATCGACCTCGTGGACTTTGCCGTTGACGTTGAGCTTCACGGTCCTTCTCCGTTCTCTCTCTCCGACCTGAATGCAACTAGTCCGCCAGCCGGCAGCGAGATTCAGGCGCCGTCGGGTATTTTTTCCTCCGGTGGCGCCTCCAATGCCGCCAGTGTCCCTCGCGCGATCGCCTCGCGCATTTCCTTCATCCAGGCCAGGTAGAAGAAGACGTTGTGGATCGAGAGCAGCATGGGGGCCGAAAAATCCTTCAGGACGAAGAGATTTCGCAGGTAGGCGCGGCTGTGCCGCCGGCACACGGGGCAGGCGCAGTCCGGGTCCAGGGGCGCGAAGTCCTCCTTGAAACGCTCGTGCTTGATCGCAATTTCTCCGCGCCGCGTGTAGACGTGGCCCATGCGTCCGTTGCGCGTCGGGAGCACGCAGTCGAAGAGGTCCACACCGGCGCGGACGGACGCGAGCAAGTCCGCCGGAGTGCCCACGCCCATCAGGTATCGGGGCTTTCCCTCGGGAAGGAGCGAGGCGGTTACCTCCGTGACCTCGCGGATCGCCGCCTTCGACTCTCCGACGGCCACGCCGCCGATCGCATATCCCGGAAAGCCGAGCGTCACCAGGGCCTCGGCGCATCGCCGCCGCAGGTTTTCGAAGGTCCCTCCCTGGACGATGCCGAAGAGCATTCCGGGGCCGAGGTACGCCCGGCGGCAGCGCTCGGCCCACGTCAGCGTCAGCCGACAGGCTTCCGCGATCTGGGATTTCTCCGACGGGAGCGGCGGGCAGACGTCCAGAGCCATCGCGACGTCCACGCCGAAGCCCGCCTGGAGCTCCATCGCCGCTTCCGGCGTCAGGAAGTGTTTCGTGCCGTCCTCGGGCGCGCGAAACTCGACGCCCTCTTCGGTGATGCGCCGGTGCGAGGAGAGGCTCATCACCTGGAAACCGCCGGAGTCCGTCAGGATTGCGCGCGGCCAGCCCATGTACGCGTGGAGTCCTCCCGCCTTCTCGATCGTCGCGCGCCCCGGACGGGCCATCAGGTGATACGTGTTCGCCAGAACGACGCGGCAGTCCCAGGCTTCCAGCAGATCGAACGAGACCCCTTTGACCGCGCCCCGCGTGCCGACCGGCATGAAGCACGGAGTTTCGATCTCGGCATGGAGCGTGCGAAGGCGCCCCCTCCGGGCGGAGGAGGACGGGTCGCGCGCCTCGATGGAGAACAAGTCGACTAGAAGTGAACCCGCACGCCGGCCGACGCGCCGAGCATCTCGCGGTCGGGGTTCTTGTAGTTGAAGCCTCCGGTCGGACCCCAGAGAACCGCGATGTCCACCGAGAAGACCGGGATGCCGAACCCGAGGCCGGCAGTGTATGCCCAGGTGGGATTCGCGGCCGCGAAGTCGCGCATGGCGCCCACACGAAACGCGAACAGCGGAATCTTGACCTCGGCGCCGAGCGACATCTGCTGGCTCTTCGCGCCCGGCGCCAGCGTGTCGCTCTTGATGAAGTCGCCGTCGGCCGCGAGATTCAGAAAAGAGAGAATCGAGACGGAAACGCCTCCCCGCACCTGGCGCGGCAGCGGCACGGAGCCCGGCGAGCCCAGGACGTCCGCGACGGTGAAGTTCGGCTGGTTGAGAGAAGTCCCCACGACGCCGAGCTTGACGATGCCGAAGTTCAGGCGCGCGCCGGCGTCGAACGTGAACTTATTGGTCGTCCGCGCGTTCTGCTTGAAAGCATCGTGGATCAGCTCGGAGAGGTCAGTGCCGGTGCAGGGCGCGGTGAACGCGCCGCACCGCGCGAAGTACGTGATGCCCGAGACGTAGCGGGCGGCGCCGCCGATCTCGAGCATGCCTTCGAGCAAACCGAATCCGTAGGCTACGCGGGCCTCCCGCGCCGAGAGTCCCACGAGGTTGAGACCCGTCGTGTTGAACTCGAGGCCGTTGTCGGGACCTCCCCCGGGGATGACGTGCTGCAGATCGATGATCGGATAGATGCCCGTATACGGAACGTCGCCGATCGACACCGCAAACCCCTTGAAGGAGGCGACCAGGCCCGCCACACCCGACCCGACGACGGCCGTGCCCGGCCGCGCCAGGTTGACGATGCCGCCGATGAGAACGGGTACCAGCTCGGGACGGCTGCCGTTGGCGATGTCGTCGAACGGAAGGTCGCTCAACGTGACGAGCGTGCCCACCAGGTTGTTGCGGTTCTGCGCGGCGAAGCTGCCGAGGAGCTGGAAATCCCAGCCTTTCTGGCCGCCCAACGCGGCGGGATTGGCCCAGGTCGCGGAGTTGTCGGACACGGCGGCGACCTCGGCGCCGCCCATACCCATCGCGCGAGGCCCGGCCCAGGGAAATTGCGCGAGGAGAGCCGTTGAAAGCGTCCAGAAGCCGATTCCGAGCAGCAAAATCGTGCGTCGTGCCCGGCGCTTCATGGGCGGCGATCTTAGCATCCGCTTTCGGTTGACCCTTGAAAACACGCGTGCTAGGTTTGGCCGCCTTTCGAGGGGGAAATGCCCGATCTCGGCAAAAAGTTCGAGTGCTTCAACTGCCACACGAAGTTCTACAACCTCGGCAAGCCCGAAGCGATCTGCCCCAAGTGCGGAGCCAACCAGAAGCACGCGAAGTCCGACGACGCGCCGCCTCCGGCGCCGCGACCGCCGCGCCGCTCGGCGCTCCTCGAGACAATCCCGGACGAGAACCCGCCCGAGTTCGGCGAAGAAGGTGGAACCGCGGAGCCGGAGGAGAGCGATCTCGACGACGACGAGCTCGAGGAAGGCGAAGAGGCCGCCGAAGCCGAGGAAGAAGAGGACGAGGAGTACTGAGGTCCGGCGTCGCAAGCCGCGGCGTGGAACCGCGGCGCGCGGCGCGATCGCTTTCCTCTCCCTCGGCTCCAATAGCGGCGACCGCCGCGCGCATCTGACCCGGGCCCTCGACGAGATCGCCGCGCTCGCCCCCGTGCTCGCGGTCTCCTCGTTCTATCGCACCGAACCCGTGGGGTTCACGGCCCAGCGTCCGTTCTGGAATGCGGCGGCCGCGATCCGATGGACGGGCTCACCCGCGGCGCTGCTCGCGGCTCTGCAGGAAGTCGAGCGCCGCGTGGGGCGCACGAGGACGTTCCGCAACGGTCCCCGCGAGATCGATGTCGACATCCTGGATCTCTCGGGGAAACGCCGCGCGCGGCCGGACCCGATCCTCCCCCATCCGCGCCTGGCCGGACGGCGATTCGCCCTGGCGCCGCTGGCCGAGATCGCGCCGCGGTGGAGACACCCGATTCGGGGACTCTCGGCGCGCGAGCTTCTTGCGGAGCTTCCGGAAGTGCCGCGGGCTACGCGGCTTTCTTCCAGGCCGCGAGGTTACTCCGCGCGTCTTCCTGGACCTTGAGCTCCTCGACGAGGTGCTGCGGAGAGGGCGAGTCGTTGAGGATCCCTTCTTCGAGAGCGATCGCCTCCGCCACATCCTTGGCGTCTCCCCCGTGGTGGAGCGCCTCGGCGAGGAAGTGGCGGTTGACGAAGTTCCGCTTGTCGACCGCCATCGCGAGCCTCAGATACTTCAGCGCGTCGTCACGCGAAACCCATCCTGTGATGAAGGGAATCCACGGCGCCTGGTCGTTCAAGCGACCGACGATGCGGTAGCCTCCGCCCTCCTCAAATCCCGGATCGACGCCGATCACCGTCAGGCCGTAGTCGCGGATCTTCTCCGCCGCGCCGGTGCGAGCGGCCTCGAACTTCCCGGTCGAGAGCGCCCACTCGCCCCAGGCCACCGACGCCCAGAAGTACACCGGCGCCGCTTCGGACCTGTCCTTCAGCTTGCCCGCGAGGATGTCCGGCGCGAGGTCGAGCAGACCCTTCACGCCTTTCTGCTCGAGAGTGCGGTTGAGGATCTCGATCGACTCCTCGGCGACCCGCCGCGCCTTCTGGAAGACGGCCTTGCGCGAGTCCTCGTCGAGGCCCGTGTAGGCGCCCTTGAAGTAGAGAGCACGCACGAGCTTCCAGCGGGCCTCGACGAAGCCCGGATCCTGGGCCGCTTTGTCGTACGCCGCGATCGCCTGGTTGATCGATCCGGGACTCGCCTTGGCGCCCATGCGCCCCTCCTGGCGGCGGCCGTACCACTTGTCTCCTTCCGCGACCAGCGGATTGGTGGAATAGGACTGCGGCAGGTAGCTGGTGCGGTCGGGCATGCTCGACACACCCTGCTGGCCCGAGGACGGCGAGGCCGCGACGAACGCGGCCAGAAGCGAGCCCACTTTGAGGAGGCGCACGACACGAGTCTATCGCTTCTCGCAGCGGTAGACTCCTCGCGGAGGATCCGATGACCGAGAACAAGCCCGTCTCCGTCAAGATCACGATCGACGAGGCGACCGCCGAAGGACACTACGTCAACTTCGCGAACATCCTCCACAATCCGACCGAGTTCGTGCTCGACTTCGGCCGCGCGGTTCCCGGCCGCACCGACGTGAAGGTGATGTGCCGGATCCTGACCACGCCGTACCACGCGCGCCAGCTGCTGCGCGCTCTTCAGGACAACGTCGCGCTCTATGAGAGGACGTACGGCCCGATCCGCTCCGACTTCCAGCCCCCGATCGTCGAAGCGACGGACACCAAGACGAACTAGCCGGGCCGGATCACGCCGCCGCCGAGAACGAAGTCGCCGTCGTAGAGGACGCACGCCTGCCCGGGCGTGACGGCGCGTACCGGTGCGTCGAAGACGACGCGCGCCGTGCGGTCCGGTCCCGGGAACACCGTGGCGGTCGCAGCGGGAGCGTGGTGGCGAATGCGGGCCGCGGCGGCAAACGCCGCGCCCGGCGCCGTACCGATCCAACGCACGTCGGCGACCGAGGCCTCGCGCGTCTCGAGATCGCGGCCCGGCCCGACGACGACGCGATTCTCCGCGGCGTCGACCGAGAGAACGTACAGCCGTTCGGTCGCGGCGACACCGATGCCCCGCCGCTGTCCGATCGTGAAACGGTAGTGGCCGGCGTGCGTCCCCAGGCTCCGGCCGCCGGCGTCCTCGATGCGTCCTTCGGCCGCGGGCAGGGTCAGACCCAGCGCGCCCGCGTGCTCCGCCACGAACT
>JBKOVK010000190.1:0-12429 GCA_046724475.1 Acidobacteriota bacterium
ACCGTCGTCTCGGTGCGCGGAACCGAGCGGGGCACGATCGAGGGCCGCGATTTCGCCGACGCCCTCTTCGCGGTGTGGATCGGCCCCAACCCCGTCCAGGACGACCTGAAGAAGGCGCTCCTAGGCGGTTGACGGGGCGCCGACGCGGGAGGGACGGCGGAATCGGCGCGAGAAGCGGTCGAGCGCTACGCCCACGAACATCAGCTGCGTCCAGAACCGCATCGCGGGCGAAGGGCGCTCGACGCCGCCGGCAAGCGTCGTAACGACGGCCGCGCGGATCCCTTCCGGCGGCATCGGCGTCGTGAACGCGTCGAAGAAGACGGGATCGTAGAAGTTGTAGACGAACTTCCGGAATCGGGCGTACATGCGGTTGGCTTGGCGTTCGTAGGAGCGGAAGTCCCGGGCATCGACGCGTCCCCTTCGCGAAAGCGCGCGGTCGATCGTACGGGCCGCCTGCTCGCCCGTGGACATCGCGAGGAAGACGCCGGTCGAGAACACCGGATCCAGAAAAGTCGCGGCGTCGCCGACGAGGACCCAGCCGTCTCCTCCGAGCCGCTCGGAGCGCGCGGAGTAGTCCGACACGCCGTAGACTTTCGAGAAACGGCGGGCGCCTTCGAGCAGGGCCGGCATCCGACGGGAGCGCGCGATCAGCTCCTCGAATCGCGTCTCCGGGGAGGCGCCCTCGGCGAACCGGACGTCCGCGGGATCGAAGACGCCTCCGACGCTGCAGGTCCCGTCGGAGAAGGGGATGATCCAGTACCAGACGCCCCGGTCGATCGGCAGCAGGATGTCTCCCGGTCGACTCCCTTCGGGCCAGCGCAGCCCCTCATAGTGCGCGAAGAGCGCGGCGCGCTTCAATTTCGGGTCGAAGCGGCGCAGGCCGAGCTTGCGGGACAGCACGGCGCCCTGACCCGAGGCGTCCACCACGACGCGGGCGCGGATCTCCTCGCTCGCGCCGCCGTCGGCCGGCCGGACGCGCACGCCCGCCGCGCGGGATCCCTCGAACAGCACGTCCTCGACCGCGGTCTCCTCCCGGATCTCGGCGCCGCTGGAGGCCGAATGCCGGAGCAGCAGCTCGTCGAAGTCCGCGCGCTTGACCTGGTAGGCCATCGGGTGGTTCGGGTCGCGCGCTTCGGCGAACACGACCGGGCGCGTCGTGCCGTTGGACTCGTTCCAGAAAAAGGCGCCGTACTTCTGCTGGTAGCCGGCCGCCCGCACTTTTTCGTGCACGCCGAGCCGGTCCAGGATCGGCAGCGAGAAGGGCAGGAGCGACTCGCCGACGTGAAAGCGGGGGAACTTCTCGCGCTCGAGGACCAGGACCCTTCGTCCGGCGCGGGCGAGCGTCGTCGCGACGGTCGAGCCGCCGGGACCTCCGCCGATCACCACCGCGTCGTAGACTTCGCGCATGAAGGGATTCTAGCCTGCCGCCTCCCGCTCTCGAGTTCCTCGACGTTCGCAAGGCGTTTGTGCCGGGCCGCCCGGTCCTCGACGGGCTCACGCTCTCGGTCGCGCCGGGCGAGGTCGTGGCTCTCGTCGGTCCGTCCGGCTGCGGCAAGACGACGGCCTTGAAGCTCGTCAACCGCCTGCTCGAGCCCGACGGCGGAACGATCCGGGTCTTCGGAAAACCCGCCGGGGAAGAAGACCCGGTCGCGCTGCGCCGCCGGATCGGCTACGTCATCCAGGAAGCCGGGCTCTTTCCCCACCGCACCGTCGAGGAAAACGTCGAAACGGTGCCGCGGCTTCTCGGCTGGCCTGCTCCCAGGCGCCGGGACCGCTCCGAGGAGCTGCTCGCGATGGTCGGCCTGCCGGCTTCGGAGTTTGCGCGGCGTTACCCGCGGGAGCTCTCCGGGGGTCAGCGACAACGCGTCGGCGTGGCGAGGGCGCTGGCCGCGGATCCGCCGCTTCTCCTGATGGACGAGCCCTTCGGCGCTCTGGATCCGATCGCCCGGCGCGGGATCCAGAAAGAATTCCGGGCATGGCGCGCGCGCCTCACGGCCGCGGCCCTGCTGGTGACCCACGATCTCGCCGAGGCCTTCCGCCTCGCCGACCGCATCGCGGTGCTCAACGACGGGCGCGTGCGCCAGGTTGGAACGCGCGAGGATCTCGTCGAGCGTCCCGCCGACGCCTTCGTCCGCGAGCTCGTCCAGGACTTCGCGTCGTGAGTGAGCTTCTAGCCTTTTTTTCGGAGAGGCGCGGCGAGATCGCGTCGCTGACGCTGCAGCACGTTTTCCTCGTGGCGGCCGCGACCGCGATCGCCGCCGCCGTCGGGATTCCGCTGGGCGTCGCCCTCGCGCGCCGGCCGCGCCTGGCGCGCCCGGTGCTCGCCGCGTCCAACGTGGTCCAGACCATCCCGAGCCTGGCCCTCTTCGGGTTCCTGATCCCGGTGCCGCTTCTGGGCGGGATCGGCGCGCGCACCGCGATCGTGGCGCTGACGCTGTATTCGCTTCTTCCGATTCTTCGCAACACGCACGCCGGAATCGTCTCGGTGGATCCCGCGGTCTCGGAAGCCGCGACGGGGCTCGGGATGACGGCTCGCCAGAAGCTTCTCTCCGTCGAGCTCCCGCTGGCGCTGCCGGTCGTGCTCGCGGGACTTCGGATCGCCGTCGTCGTGGGTGTGGGTCTCGCGACGATCGCCGCCGCGATCGGGGCGGGAGGACTGGGCGTCCTCATCTACCGCGGCGTGGCGACCGTGGACAACCGCCTGATTCTCGCCGGCGCGATTCCCGCGGCTCTGCTCGCGCTCTTTCTCGACTTCCTGCTGGGACTCTTCGAGAGACGCTGGAGACGGACGGCGTGAAGCTTCGAGCGGCCGCGACGGCGGCTCTTCTTCTGCTGGGAGCCTGCCGCGGGCGCCACGAGGTTGGACCGATCCGCGTCGGATCGAAGAACTTCACCGAACAGGTCATCCTGGGCGAGATCGCGGCGCAGGCCCTCGAGGCACAGGGCGTCGCCGTCGAGCGCAAGCTCGATCTCGGCGGGACGTTCGTCTGCCACCGCGCGCTGACGGCGGGGGAGCTGGACCTTTATCCCGAGTACACGGGAACCGCGTTCACGGCGATTCTGAGGGAAAAGCCCGTCTCGGATCCCGCGCGCGTGCGCGAACGGGTGGCCGGGGAATACGAGCGACGCTGGAGTCTCCACTGGGCGCCGCCGCTGGGATTCGAGAACACGTTCGCCCTCGTGATGCGCGGCGACCAGGCCGGCGCTCTCGGCGTCTCGAAGATCTCGGACCTCGCGAAGCATCCGGAGCTTACGCCCGGCTTCGGGTACGAGTTCGTGGAGCGCGCCGATGGATATCCGGGACTCGCCGCGGCCTATGGTCTGCGGTTCGCGTCGCGCCCGCGCGAGATGGATCTGGGTCTGCTCTATCCGGCGCTCCAGCAGGGAAAGGTGGACGTCGTGGCCGGGAACTCGACCGACGGCCTGATCGTCGCGATGAATCTGACCGTTCTCGAAGACGACCGTCGCTACTTTCCTCCCTACGAGGCCGCGTTCGTGGTGCGGGGAGCGGCATGGGCGGATCCGCGCGTGCGGCGCGCGCTCGAACCGATGGCCGGCGCGATTTCGGCCGACGCGATGCGCCGCATGAACGCCGCCGTGGACCGGGACCACCGCCCGCCGGGGGACGTGGCCAGGGAGTTTCTTTCAAGGGAGAGGGTCCCCAAGTGACTTTCCCTCCCATGTCGGCCGGCCCGCGAAGCGAGCCGCTCAGAATCTGAGCCCCTTTTCTGTTACCCTAAGTAACAGAGAAATCCCCCATGTCCGGCGCTTTCGACCTCGTGACGAAGTCCGATTGGACGATCCTCTGGGTCGCCCTGATCCTGGTCGGTCTTCTGATCGTCTCGTTCCGGTCCCGCGCCTATGTCTTCTGCCAGTACCTGAAGACGATGACGGGGATCGCGCTGCGTCCCTCCGAGGTCCGACGCGCGTTCAAGTCGGGCGGCCGCGAGGGCGTGCGGGCGCTGTTCCTGGATCTCATCATCCGCGAGGACCTGAAGGAAGGTCCGGTCTCGATTCCGGACTCGGCGACCAAGATCTCGTAACGCCGAGTCGAGCCCCCCTCCTATGTCTCGATCAGCCGGAACGTCGGCACCACGTCCCGCCCCAGCACGCTCCGGAGCACCGTCGCGTGGAGCACCTCGTCGGAGAGAATCCGTGCCGCCGAACCCGAAAGCGCGCGATCCTGGAAGCGGTCCACCACGTAGAGATAGACGCGCGCGGCGCCGACCTCGAGCTTGAACGCCAGTTCGAGCACGTCCTTCTCGTTGGTGAGAGGCACGCCGAAGACGTATTCCTTCTTCGGATCGACGGGAACGCCGCCCTTGCGTTTGACGGCGTCGATGAGAAGGTCGCGGTGCAGCTCGTGGCTGCCCTGGAAGAGGAGTCCGACTTCCTTCGCCTTGGCCGACAGGAGGCCGCTGCTGCCGGCCAGACCGTAGGCCCAGATCGCCTCGTGCTCGAGCGCGAGCGCGGTGTTCATCATCGTCAGATCGTCGGCGCCGGAGGTCTTGCCCTTCTCCGGCAGCGCCATCAGGGGACGTCCCGCGGCCGCGAGGCCCAGCGCCAGGCCGGCCGCACCGGCTTCCCGGAACAGGTCGCGTCGTCTCATGTGAGAGTTCCTCCAAAGACAGAGTAAACGAAAGCCCCCCTCTCCCTCACCCTCTCCCCCCGACGGGGAGAGGGGAATCTCGAACTCCCTCTCCCCCGTGAGGGGGAGAGGGTAGGGGTGAGGGGATCGGGCTTCGAGGCTGAGTTATTGCGATGCCGGGGCCGTGAAGTGGGTCACGACCGGCGCGTTGTCGTGGATGCGGTCATACCCGGAGTGAGGCGTCCAGAGGAACGGGAAGCCGCCGATGAACGGCACGTCCGGTCCGTCCACACCGTCGCCCAGCTGGTTGTTCGGCGCGACGTTGAACTGGGGGACGAGCACTCCCGCCACCACGCGCAGCGCGATGTCGACGGCGTCGTCGTAGGGCCGCCGGCCATTCGGGAAGCCCGAGTTGTCGCCCGCGATCACACCCAGCCGGTTGACGGCGAGGACCGGCGTCGGAAAGACCGCCACGTTCAGCCGAAGCTGATCGGAGATGACCTCGTTGGGCCGCATCGTCAGGCCCGGCACGCCCTGCACCAGCACGAGCAGGTCCTGGCGCGGATTGGGCGGCACGCTGATGCCGAACAGCGCATTCAGGATGCCGGCGAGCTCGGAGTTGAGCACGTAGGTTCCGAAGTTCGCCAGGTCGTCCACCGGATACGTCGCGTTGAAACGGTCCTTCTGCGAGAGGGGAATCACGACTTCGTTGATGAGCGGATTACCCAGGCGCGAGACCTGAACCCAGTCGCCCGAGACCGCCGGCGCGCTGCCGTCGGTCGAGAGCGTCGTGGTCTTCTGCCGCCAGGTCGAGGACCACATGCTGACGATCGCGTTGGGGTCGGCCGTGTCGGTCGGGACCGTGTGGTTGGCCGTGAGGTTCTGAATCGGAACCGAGATCGCGATCGTGTGGACGTTGTAGCCCGCGGTCGTGTTGACTCCGCCGCCGAGGTTGCCGGGCAACGTGCCCGGGCGGAAGTTGACGAGGTCGAAGATCATTCCCAGGTCCACGTAGAACTGTTCGGCCCGCTGTCCCACGAAGACTTTCGTGTTGTCGTCGACGTCGTAGACCGTTGCGGCGAGGCCTGTGCCCTTGCCGTAGCCGTTGGGGTAGGACTTCGGCCCGACGTTGTTGGGGGCTTCGAGCAAGTCGCTCCCGAGCGTCGTGCAGGACGTCTGCCCCGGCGAGGGGCCGTCGCACTTCTCGAGCTTGTAGGTGTAGTAGACGTTGAGGTTCGGGTCGTTGGGCGAGGTGATGGGCCCTACGTTCTGGAGCCACGTGTTGCCGTTGCGGACGTTGCGCGTGAACGTGGCGCGGTAGACGACGTCCTCGATCGCGTCGCCGTCCCAGTCGACGTTGAACTCGTAGCGGATGTTGGGCTCGAAGTGGAAGAAGTTCGGGCCCCCCGCCGGCTCCTCCAGCGGGATCCAGTTCCCGATCATCACGAGGCGCGACGGGTCCACCGGGTCGCGGAAGAAATAGACGTCGGTGTTGTCGGCGACCGGATCGTTCGCGATGCCGGGTGCCTCGCGGTGGCTCGACGCCTTCGAAGGCGCCGCGAGGGCGAAAACGAGCACCAGGGGGGTCAGCGCGAGCCGCGCGCCCCGTTTTAGGGAATCCTTCATCACTGCCTCCTTCGGTTTCGGTTCACCGCCTCCATTCCCCGGCAGTACGAGTCACCTCGGTTCTCCGGATTCACGAAACGGGTGAGGTAAACTCCCGCGCCAGCCGGAAGCTTTTTCCTCGACGCGATGAGCCAGATGCGCGAAGACCCGGACCGGGCGCTGATGGCCCGGATCGAAGCCCGCGACGCGGACGCTCTGGCCGCGCTCTACGACCGGTACGGAGGCCGCCTTCTCGGCCTCGCCCAGCGCATCCTCGGACGCGGAGGAGAAGCCGAGGAAGTTCTGCAGGAAGTCTTCCTCTTCGCGTGGAAGTCGGCCGCGACCTTCGACCCCTCGCGCGGGACGGTACGGACCTGGCTCCTGATCGCGACCCGTAGCCGGTCGATCGACCGCCTGCGCTCGCGGCGCTCGTCCTCGCGGCCCGAGGTGCGGAGCCTCGAGGAGGTGACAGTCAACCCGGCCGCGCCGGACGACGTCGAGGCGTCCTCGTCCGACCGCGAGTGGGAGTCCCTCTGTCGGGCGGCCGTGGGGGACCTTCCCGAGGACCAGAGGCGGGCGCTGGAGCTCGCGTACTTCGAAGGCCTGACGCACCAGGAGATCGCCGCCCGCACCGCGACGCCTCTGGGGACCGTGAAGACGCGGGTTCGGCTCGGTTTGATGAAACTTCGGGAGCGTATGCGCCCGTACTTGGGGAGTGGAAGCGATGCCTCATAGCGAGCGGCACGAAGAGTTCGTCGCCGCCATGGCCCTGGGCGTCCCGCTCGACGCCGACCGCGCCGAGCTGGAGCGCCACCTGGCCGAAGGCTGCGCGCGCTGCGAGATGCTGCTCGTGGACCTGCGCGAAGCGTCCACAGCCCTCGCGGCCGAGGTAACCCCCGTCCGTCCTCCCGACGCCCTGCGCGGCCGCATCCTCTCCTCGCTCGGCCCGGCGCGCGTGCCGGCGAAGCCGGCGAGCCCCGTCTTCGCTCGCCTCCTCGCTGCGGCGGCGATGCTCCTGCTCGTCATCGTCGGCCTCGACGACGCCCGCCTGCGCCGCCAGCGCGAGGAGTTGCGCAGCCAGTCCGCCGAGCTGGCCTCCCGGCTCCAGTCGGCGGAGAGCGCCTTGGCCGAGCGCACGCTCCGGGCGCGCGTGCTCGAGAGCGACGATGTGCAGATGCTGATGCTCGGCGGCAAGGATCCTCAGCCCTCCGCCCGCGGCCGCGTCTTCTGGAGCCCCAAGGCCAAGCGCGGCGTCCTCGTCGCGGCGAACCTGACGCCGCTGCCGGCCGACCGTCAGTACGAGCTATGGGTCTTCCAGAAGGGCAAGCCGGTCGCCGCCGGCGTCTTCGACGTGGATCCGCAGGGCCGCGCGCTCTTCGAGTCCACGCAGTTCCCGGAAGCGGAGGCGCAGAATTTCGCCGTCACGATCGAGCCTCGCGGAGGCGTGCCCGCGCCGACCGGACCGATCGTTCTCGTCGGCAGTCCCGCGGCCTGAGTGAGGGGCGCTCTCGCCGGGCTGCTCCTGCTCTGCGCGGTCCCGGCCGCGGCGCAGGCGCCCGCCCTCGGAGTCCTGGTCAATCTCGAGCCCTCCGCGACTCCGGCCGAGCGCCAGGCGGCGCTGGATGCGGTGCGGCGGACCGGAGCCTCTTTCTTCACGCTCGAGGTGTCCTGGTCGGCGGCCGAGCCCTCGCCGCGCCACTATCGACTGGAGGAGGTCACGAAGACGGCGCGGCTGCTCCGCCAGTCGGGCGCCGTCCTGCACCTCGACCTGCCGCTGGTGACCGAGTCGGCGCGCGACGTTCCCGCGGACCTGTCGGGGGTGGCCTTCGACGACACGAAACTGTCGCTGCGTCTGGGACACTTTCTGGATGCGCTCCTGCCGGCGCTGATGGATTTTCAGACGCTGTCGCTCGGCGAGGGCGCGGATGCCTACTTCGCCGACAAGCCCGAGGAGCTGCGGGCCTACCGAAGGCTTTTCGACGGCGCGGTCCAGTTCCTCCAGAAGAAGGTGCCGCACCTGCTCGTGGGCGTGACGACCGCAGCGCCGACGGAGAGCGTCGCGCCGGAGGTCGCGGCCGCGCTGCACCAGCGCGCGCCGCTCCTCCTCTACGCCTACGCGCCTTTCGAGCGAGGCTCCCCGTTCACGCTGCGCGCGCCGGGCTCGGTCGAAAAGGACTGGCCGCAGCTTCTCTCGGCCGCCGGCGGCCGCCCGATCGCATTTCCCGTCGTCAGCTACTCGTCGTCCGACGAGAACGGATCGAGCCCGTCGCGCCAGGCCGAATTCATCCGCAAGTTTCGCGGTTTCCTCTCGGCCGCCGACGGGAAGGCGCTGCTCTTCGCGCGTTACGTCGCGCTGCGGGATCCATCGCCGGCCGGCTTGCCGGCCGCCGCGGCCGGCGCTTCGGTTCCGGATCGGAGGAGACGCGCGTTCCTCGCCAGCCGCGGCCTGCAGGAACCCGATGGAAAGCCGAAACCGGCGTGGCGGGAATGGTTGCGCGCCTCGGCGGGTGTGAAAAGATGAGCCGGCTCGCGATCCGACGCAAGGAGGCGTTCATGGCCCGTCCGCACCTCTTCGCTCCCGCGCTCTTCGCCGTCGTGGCCGCCGCGGCCGGCTGCAAGTCCTCGAATCCCGCCCCGCCGATTCCCGTGGAGGGTTCCAACGCTTCGGCGCTCCGCGGGAGCTGGGAGGGGGAGTACTCCAGCCGCGACACCGGGCGGACCGGAACCATCAAGTTCGAGTTGAAGACGTTCGAAAAGACCGCGCGCGGCGACGTCCTGATGGTCCCCAAGGACGCATACGCGCCGAACGCTCCAACCAGCGGGCCGGAAGCCGTCGCCAAGATGCCTCAGGTTCTCTCGATCACGTTCGTGGATTCCAGCGGCGGCACGGTCAACGGGACGATGGACACCTACGTGGATCCGAGGTGCAACTGCAAGGTGCAGACATCCTTCGAGGGAACCATCACCGGCGACACGATCCAGGGAACGTTTCGGACGGTCCCGGAGGGAGACTTCCCGATCACGAACGGCGTGTGGCACGTGACGCGGAAGAAGAAGGAGTAGATCTCCCCCCGTCATGAGCGCTGCGCCGATCACGCTCGACCGATTCATCCTCGAGGAGCAGCAGGCTTCGCCGAACGCGACGGGGGAGCTGTCGCTGCTGCTGATGCGGTTCGGCGTGGCCGGCAAGCGCATCGCCGCGGCCCTCGCCCGAGCCGGGTTGGCGGGCACGCTGGGCGCCGCCGGGTCATCGAACGTCTCGGGCGAGGAACAGAAGAAGCTCGACGTCGTCGCCAACGAGATCCTGCTCGAGACCTTCGACTACGGCGGCCTCGTCACGCTCGCGGCTTCCGAGGAGATGGAGGAGCCTTTCGTTTATCCGCCCAACGCCGGGACGGGCCGCTACGCCGTCGTCTTCGATCCGATGGACGGATCCTCCAACATCGATTGCAACGGAACGCTCGGGACGATCTTCTCGATTCGCGCCCGCCGGGACGGAGGTGTGGCGGATCTGCTGCGCAGCGGGCACGAGCAGGTCGCCGCGGGCTACGTGCTCTTCGGCCCCAGTGTTCTGCTGGTCTACTCGACCGGCACCGGCGCGCACCTCTTCACCCTCGAGCCGTCGATCGGCGAGTTCCTCCTGACGCGCCATTCCCTCCGTATGCCCGAGCGCGGCCGCGGCTATGCCGTCAACGAGGGCCGCGCCCACGCTTGGGCGCCCGAGGTCCGGGCCTTCGTCGAGCACTTGAAGAAGCCGGACGGCGCCTCGGGGAAGGCGTATTCGACGCGCTACAGCGCCTCGCTCGTCGGGGACGTGCACCGGTTTCTGCTGGAGGGGGGGATCTACCTCTACCCGGCGGACGCTGCGAAGGGCCGGGCGAGCGGCAAGCTGCGCGTTCTCTACGAGTGCCACCCCCTGGCGTACGTCGTGGAGCAGGCGGGAGGCGCGGCGTCCACCGGGACCAAGCGCATTCTGGACATCGTGCCGGATTCGCTGCACGCCCGTACGCCTCTGGCGATCGGAAGCCGGGCGGAAGTGGAGCTGTTCGAGCGTTTTGTCGCGGGCCAGGCGACATAGATCCGAAGGAGACCCGGGCCCCGTAGTCAGGGAGTGTTCCGGAAGCTTCGCTCGGCAGTCGCGATCCTCGTTTTCAGCGCCGCGCTCGCCGCCGCGCAGACGCCGTCGGGTTCGATCGCGGGTCGAGCCACCGACGAATCCGGTGGACCGCTTCCGGGCGTGACCGTCGAGGTTACGGGACCGGGCCTCCCGTCCGCCAGGATCGTCGTGACGGACGCCTCGGGCTCCTATCGCGTGGACGGGCTTCCTCCGGGTGTGTACGGCGTCTCGTTCCGGTTGCTCGATTTCGTGGGCGTCGTTCGCCGGGACATCACGGTCCGTGAGGGCGCAGTTGCTGGCGCCGACGCGATGCTGCGGCTCTCCGTCTCGGCCGACGTGGTCGTGACCGCGAAGAAGACCTTCCGCAACCTCGCCGACGTCACGGAGCCCGGCGAGAGCCTCGTCGGCATCGCCGGCGCCGCGAATCAGGGCGTCGTCCTCGCGGAACAGATCGAGATGAGGCCCATATCCCGTGCCGGAGACGTGCTCGAAGCGGTGCCCGGCGTCGTCGTCAGCCAGCACTCCGGCGAGGGGAAAGCCAACCAGTACTACCTGCGCGGGTTCAACCTGGATCACGGCACCGATTTCGCCACGACGGTGGCCGGGATGCCCGTCAACCTGCCGACCCACGCGCACGGCCACGGTTACACCGATCTGAACTTCGTGATCCCCGAGCTCGTCAGCGGCATCCAGTACAAGAAGGGCCCCTACTTCGTGGAGGACGGCGACTTCACGACGGCCGGCTCGGCGAACATCAATTACGCCAACGTCCTCGACCAGACGCTGGCCCGCGTGGACGGAGGCTCGTACGACTACGTCCGCGGCTTGCTCGCAGGGTCACCCAAGGTCGGCGAGGGGAATCTGCTCTACGGCCTCGAAGGCGTCTTCGACAACGGCCCCTGGGTCAGTCCCGACCACTTCCAGAAGTACAACGGCGTGCTGCGCTACAGCCTCGGCGACGCGCGCAACGGTTTCGCCGTCACGGCGATGGGCTACCAGTCGAAGTGGGATGCGACCGATCAGATCGCCGAACGCGCCGTCGACGAGGGCGTCGTCGGGCGCTTCGGCAGCCTGGATCCCAGCGACGGGGCGGAGACGCACCGCTACAGCCTCTCGGCAGAGTGGCAGCGCTCGGATGCGACATCGGTAACGCGCGCGTTCGCCTACGGCATCGACTACAAGCTCAACCTGTTCTCGAACTTCACCTACTACCTCGACCACCCGGATACCGGCGACCAGTTCGAGCAGGCCGACGACCGCAACGTCTACGGCCTGAAGGCGACGCACCGCTGGCTCGCGCGCTGGTTCGGCGTGGACGCCGAGAACGAGATCGGCTTCCAGAGCCGTTACGACGACATCCACAACATCGGCCTCTACCACACGCAGGACCGCCGGCGGCTCGACACCGTCCGTCAGGACAAGGTGAAGCAGGCGAGCGGCGCGATCTTCGCGCAAACCGACATCCCGTGGACCTCGAAGTTCCGGACGATCCTCGGCCTGCGCGGCGATCTCTACAACTTCCACGTGACGGGCGTGACGGATCCCCAAAATGGCGGGGAGGTCACGAAGGGAATATTCAGCCCCAAGCTGTCGATGATCTTCGGCCCCTTCAACCAGACCGAGCTCTACGCCAATGCCGGCTATGGCTTCCACTCCAACGACGCGCGCGGCGCGACCATCACCGTGGATCCCTCGACCGGGGATCCGGCACAGCGCGTCACGCCGCTCGCCCGCGCCAAGGCGGCCGAGGTGGGCGTGCGGAGCTTTCCGCTGCCGGGCTGGCAGACGACCGTTGCCCTCTGGGGGCTCGACATCGACTCGGAGCTCATCTTCGTCGGTGACGCCGGAACGACCGAGGCCTCGCGCCCCAGCCGAAAATACGGAGTCGAATGGTCCAACTATTACCGCGTGCTGCCGTGGTTGACGCTCGACGCGGATCTGTCGTTCTCGAAGGCCCGGTTCCGTGACGCCGACCCGGCGGGTCCGTTCATCCCCGGAGCGGTGCAGAGCGTCGTCGCGGCCGGGGTCTCGGTCGACTCGATCGCAAACGTCTTCGGGAGCGTCCGGGTGCGCTATTTCGGGCCACGTCCGCTGATCGAGGACAACACCGTCCGCTCCA
>JBKOVK010000197.1:0-6202 GCA_046724475.1 Acidobacteriota bacterium
ATAGGAAGCCGCGGAGACGTGGATCGGCACGTTCGGATCCGAGGCATAGAAACCCTCCCAGTCGGCGCGGAAGTCGAACGGCTCTCTCGGCAGCCATCTCGGCGAGGAGGGCGAGAGCCGGGCGAGGTCGAGGCCGGCGGCCGAGAGAAGCGGCCGCCAGTCCGGCTCGCGCGTCGGCGCCGAAGCGCCTGGGGGCTCGACCTGCGGCGGCACGGCGCGAAGGCTCATGAGGTTGGCGCGCGCGTCCATGGCCAGGTTGACCATCCCCGACACTTCCACCGGAGGATCGTTGATCCCCAGAGGCTCTCCGGCGCTCATCGTCAGAGTCTGACTGCTGCCCTGCGGAACCAGGAACCGCGGGCTCTGCCGGTACCAGAACCACCACGGGTGGGGCTGAGCATGCGCAAGCTCCCGATAATTCCTCGTGGATGGGATGTGCGCGGCACGGTAAATCAGATATTCGTACTGCCGATCCCACCAGAAGGCTTCGTCCGCGGGCTCTTCGGGATAGCCGAACGATCTGACGAGCTCGCGGGCTCGATTCTCGAGGACTTCCGGGCTCTTCGGGAACGGAGCCAAGCCGTCATCCTTCGCAAACAAGGACATCCAGGAGACTGCGAGGACCAGGGCGAAGACGCCTGTCAATTCCGCCCACGCGCGCGCCGGTGAGAGAGCGCCCTGCTCGCCGGCGGCGGCGACCATCTCGGGGGAAGGGGTCTCGCCGGCGGCGAGCGCCGCCGCGAGCGGATCGCCGCCGGGCAGAGCCGCGGCGACCTGCGCCGCCGCCGCGGGCCGCGCAGGCGGCTCTTTTTCCAGACACCTCAGGATGACCCGCTCGACGACGCGGTCTATGCCCGCCGTGATCGTCGAAGGCGCCGTCGGCGTCTCCTCGGCGTGCTTGCGCCGGAGCTCTCCGAGCGTCACCCCGTCGAAGGCCTTGCGACCCGTGTACAGCTCGTAGAGAACGAGGCCCAGGGAGTAGACGTCGCTCCGGACCGACGCGCCCTTTCCTGCGAGCTGCTCGGGCGCCATGTAAGCAGGTGTCCCCGAGACTTCGCCCTCGATCACGTCGCCGGCCGCCACGGCCAGACCGAAGTCCGTGATGCGCGCGCGGCCGCGGCCGTCGATCATGACGTTGGACGGCTTCAGGTCCCGGTGCAGGACGCCCCGTTCGTGCGCCGCGGCGAGGCCCGCGCAAAGCTCGCGCGAGATCTCCAACGCCTTGTCGGCGGGCAGATGCCCGATCCGTTTCAAGAGCGACGCCAGATCTTCGCCGTCGACGTACTCCATCGACAGGAAGTGCTGCCCGTCAACCTCGCCGACGTCGTAGACGCGGCAAACGTTGGGATGCGAGACCTGCCGCGCCGTCCGCACCTCGGCATAGAAGCGCTCGAGCCTGTCCCGATCCGACGCGAGATGTTTCGGCAGAAACTTCAGCGCGACCGGCTGGCCGAGCTTCAGGTCGTCGGCACGATAGACCTCGCCCATGCCGCCTCGCCCGAGAAGGCCGATGATCCGATACCGCTCGGCGAGCATCGCGCCGGGTGTGAACCCGCCGGCTTGGACCGAGTCGGAGGACGCCAGCCTCCCCACCCTCGAGGACGACGGGCTCCGCCGCCGCGCCGCCTCCTCGACCGAGGGAGAGGCGAGGTTCGTCGGCAGCTGGGAGACGGAAGACACGCCCTCGCCGCAGGAAGGACAGAAACGCGCTCCTTCCGGAACTGCGGCGGCGCAGCTCGGGCACGGAGTCAAGGCTTGCGATTCTAGCGCCGGAAGAAAAGATAAGGGCGGCCCGCAGGCCGCCCGGATTCGAATCGAGCGCGGGGTCCCTCGGACTGCGTCCTCGGGATGACCGCTACGCCGCGTGCCGCGGCTACACGGTCACTTCTTCGTCGACTTCCCCTCCATCAGCGTCGTCCACGTCTTGCCGTCTTCCGATGTCTCCCACTTGAACGTCTGCGTGGTGGGCGTCGGCTTGACGATGGTGTAGCGGGAATGGATGAGCTTGCCGCCCATCTTGTCCTGGCCCGTCCAGGTCCATGTGTTGCCGTCGACCTTGCCGGTCGCGGTCATCATCATCCCCATGCTGTCGAAGCCCTGGTACTTGTAGACCTTCTCTTCATTGCTCCAGGCCAGAACGCCTTCGCCCTTGGTCGGGCCCATGGGACCGTTGCCGCTCGAGCGACAGACGAGCTGCCATCCGCCCTCGAACCAGGTGCAGTCATCCTCGTTGGTGACCTTCCCGCCCGGGCCGAAGGGGCCCGGCTTCATCTCCGACTCCCCGACCCACTTTCCGGCGAAGACGTCGAGCTTCTTCGTCTCGGGTCCGGGTTTGGGCGGCGGGGGGGCCTGGGCGTGCATGCCCGCCGCGACACCACCCGCGAGCAGCGCGAGCGCGATTCTCGATCTCATCGAAACTCCTCCTCTATTTGGCGGCGACTTTGGTGGACTTGCCCTCCATCGCCGTCGTCCAGTTCTTCCCGTCCTCGGACATTTCGAGCTTGTAGGTGTAGGCGTCGGGCCCCTGCTCGGTCATCGTGTAGCGGCCCTTGTAGGTCTTGCCGCCCATCACGTTCTCGTTCGTGTACGTCCAGGTCTTCCCGTCCACGGTCCCGCTCGCCGATTCGTTCTCTCCCATGCTGTTGAAACCGTTCCAGGTGTAGGCCTTCTTGGCGCCGTCGTAGCCCATGACGCCGATACCCGAAATCTTCCCCATTGAACCCGAGCCGTTCGTGTTGCAGGTGACGAAGAACTCTCCGAGCCACTTGCAGTCGTCGGTTCCAGAGAACTTTCCGCCCGGACCCATCGGGCCGGGCTTCATGTCTCCCTCGGTCTTCCAGTGACCCACGAAATAGGCCAGCTTCTGGTGCTCGGGGCCGGGCTTGGGCATCGGTGGCGGCTGCTGCCCCATTGCAGGGATCGCCGCGGCGGCAAAAGCCGCGGCCAGGATTCCATGGACGAAGCGTTTCATCGCAAACCTCCTCCTCAGTCCTCTAATTCAACACCCGTCGCCATTCCTTTAACGAGATAAGCTGACGGAAGTTATGCGACGGCACCGGGCGAAAGCGGCCGGCCTCCTGCTGCTCGCGGCCGCGGCCGCCTTGGCGACCGAGCAGTCGGCGGGAGGCCTGCGCTGGACGGTGCCGGCGAGCTGGACCGTCCAGGCTCCCCGGCCGATGCGCGCCGCGACGTACGCGCTTCCCGCAGCTCCGGGAGCCGAAGCCGGGGAGTGCGGGGTCTTCTTCTTCGGCAAGGGCCAGGGCGGTACCGTCTCCGAAAACCTGGACCGCTGGACCGCCCAGTTCGAGAATGGGACCACGCCGAAGAAGGCCGTTCAGGACCATGCGGGCCTGCGCGTTCACACGATCGAGCTCTCCGGAACCTACCTCGCGCCCGGCGGTCCGATGATGCAGTCGCAGGGCAAGAAGCCCAACTGGCGCCTTTCCGGCGCCATCGTCGAGGCTCCCGACGGTCTCGTCTTCTTCAAGTGCGTCGGCCCGATCCCGACGATCGAGAAGGCGCAGAAGGACTTCGAGCGGATGCTCGCCTCCTTGACGAGGGCGCAGAGCACCTAATCGGGTCACCAGGACTTCAAGAACTCCCGCACGCTCGCTTCCTGAGCCGCCCGGGCGGCGACGCAGAGGTCGATCGTCTCGAGCACATGAGCGAGGTTGCGCGGACCGCCCGGGAGCTTCTCGACGCGGCCTTTGAAGAACTCCTCGACCTCCCGCCGCCCGGCCGCGTCGCAGAAGCCGATGCCGAGGTAGGGGGTGAAACCCGTGGACTCGCGGGGCGAGCTCGCGATGAGGGCGTCATAGTTCGCCGTCAGGAACTTCCATCCCGCGAGGCTGGATTCGTCGTCGTCGAGCGCGGCCAGGAACATCGAGTCCGCCTCGCGCGGGTCCGTCTGCGAGGACAGGCGGAGCGCGAAGGCTTCGCCGAGAAGCTGCGGGTCCGAGAAGGACGCGAGCGCCGAATACAGGCGCTTGCGGTCGCGGCGCTCTTTGGCCGCCAGAAGCGCAGCCTTGTAGCGGTCGAAAAGCGCCCGATCCCCGTGAGCCGCGGCGGCCTCGAGAACGTCGGTCGCCATCGACGCGTCGATCGCCGACCGGTCGTCGAGCCATGCGAGCGCCAGGCGGCGCGCCTCGGCCTGGAGCGCCGGATCCGAGCCCTCGCGCGCGATGTAGGGCACGAGACCTTCCCGCAGCAGGCGCGTCTCCTCGTCCTCTCCCGGCCTGGAGACGAAACCGAGCTCGTGCGCCTTCGCGCCGTATGTCTTTGTGAGGAAGCGGGCGTAATTGGGCTTCAGATCCGGGGGCAGCAGGTGCTTGTCCTTCACGTCGGCGGCGATGCGGATTGTGGCCTGGACGATCGCGCGCGACGGGCTCCCCGCAAAACGCGGCACGAGCGCCAGCGCCTCCGACATCGGCATCGCGCCGCCGACCGCCAGGGCGTCCACGTCGCGAAGTAGTCCCACGCGCTCCGCGACCGAGAGCTCGCGGTCCGCCACGTCGAGGAGCTTCGAAAGCAGATCCCCCTTGTAGAGCGCGCGATAGTAGCCGCGCTCCCCTTCGTTGGCGAGAAGCCACGCCGGGCACGATTGGGTCGGCGCGGGAAGCGTCCCCGAGGCTTCCGACAGCAGGCCGCAGGCGCGCGACGGCGCCGCGCCGGATCCGCCGCGCGAGCAGACGGGAACCTTCCAGGTCTCCTTCTCGGAGCCCGGCGTGCCGACCGGAAGGAAACGCTTCTGCGAGAGGGCGAGGAGAGGCTTGTCTCCGGAGCACGCCGTCGCGACCTCGAGCAGCGGAACGCCCGCCTGGTCGAGAAAGGTCGAGAAGGCCGCCGCGACGCCCGGAAAGCTGGCCGCCTCGATCGCGCGAAGGAAATCCTGCGATGTGGCGTTTCCGTAGGGGTGCGCCGCGAGGTACTTGCGCACGCCGTCGCGGAACTTCTCCTTCCCGATCCACGACTCGAACATCGTCAGGACCGCCGCGCCCTTCTGGTACGAGATCGGGTCGAACGCGTTGACGATGTCGTCGGGGGTCTTGATTTCCTGACGGATCTTGCGCGCCGAGACCAGCGAGTCGTCGTTCATCACGTTGGAGCGGGCCTCGACCCGCGCGACGTCCATGTTCCACTCCGGCTTCCACTCGGTGAGCGTGCGGTCGGACATCCAGGTCGCGAAGGATTCGTTCAACCAGACGTCGTCCCACCAGGCCAGCGTCACGAGGTCGCCGAACCACTGGTGCGCCATCTCGTGGGCGTTCCAGTCGGACTGCTGGCGGCGGAGCTTGATCGTTTCCTCGGCCGGATCCGCGAGCAGAACGGACTCGGACCACGTGATGATGCCCGCGTTTTCCATCGCGCCGAAGCTGACGGTCTGCGGGATCGCGACCTGGTCGAGCTTCTCGAACGGGAACGGCATGCCGAAGTAGGCCTCGAGAGCCTCGAGCAGCGGGCCCGTCGTGGCCGCCGCGTACTTCGCCTGCGACGTTTTCCCGCGGGGCGTCACGATTCGGATCGGCGTCTTGTTGCGGCCCGCGCGGCCCGCGTCCACGTACTCGAACGGGCCGACGGCGAGCGCCACGAGATACGACGGCAACGGCTTTGTCTTCTGGAAGCGGACGATGCGCGTTCCCCCGGCGCCGTCCTTCTGGGACTCGATGGGTGTGTTGGACACAGCCGTCGTTGCCTTCGGAATCGTGAGTGTCAACTGCCAGGGCGTCTTGAAGGAGGGCTCGTCGAAACACGGAAACGCGCGGCGCGCGTCGGCCGACTCGAGCTGGCTGAAGGCGTACCAGTCGTCGCCGCTCTTCTGCCGGAAGAGGCCCTGGGTGGAGGTTTCGTCGAGGGTTCCGCTGTATTCGAAATGCAACGCGACTTCGCCGGGCCCGACCGGGCGGTCGAACGCGACACCCAGGAATCCCTGGTCGCCGCGCGGGGTCGCGGTGACGCCGATCGCGGCGCCGCCGGCCTTGGCCGATGCGCGCTCGATCTTCAGCGCCTCCGCGTGCATCCAGAGATACGAGGTCTTCTCGTCCAGCCGGACCTCGACGTCCACCGTGCCCCGGAAGGACGGCTGAGACGGGTCGATCGTCAGCTCCACCACGTACCCCGTCGGCCGTGCCGTCTTCGGGAGACGCAGGGCCGGGGGTTCGGGCTCGGCTCCAAAGATCCGGACAGCCCCGAAAACGGCCAGGAG
>JBKOVK010000046.1:0-14827 GCA_046724475.1 Acidobacteriota bacterium
GCGGATGGGATTGAAGACGTTCGTGTAGGTCGCGGGATTGGAGCGCGGCGTGCGGCCGATCGGCGACTGGTCGATGTTGATGACCTTGTCGATCTCGAAGAGCCCCTCGATCTTGTCGTGCGCGCCGGGTTTCTCGGAGGCTCCGTGAAGCGCCCGGGCCAGCGCCCGATGAAGAATGTCGTTGACGAGCGTGGACTTGCCGGATCCCGAGACACCGGTCACCGTGGTCATCACGCCCAGCGGGAAGCGCACGTCGATGTTCTGGAGATTGTGCTCGCGCGCGCCGCGCACGATCACGGCCTTGCCTGAACCGGTGCGGCGGACCTCGGGAACGGGAATCGCCCGCTCGCCCGAGAGGTACTTCGCGGTCAACGACTCCGGGAAACGCTCGAGATCGTCGGGCGGGCCCTCGGCCACGATCCGACCGCCGTGGACGCCGGCCCCCGGCCCGAGGTCCACCACCCAGTCGGCCGAACGAATCGTCTCCTCGTCGTGCTCGACCACGATCACCGTGTTGCCCAGGTCGCGCATATCGATCAGCGTGTCGATCAGCTTGCGGTTGTCGCGCTGGTGGAGCCCGATCGAGGGCTCGTCGAGGACGTACAGGACGCCCATCAGCTTGGATCCGATCTGCGTGGCGAGGCGGATGCGTTGCGACTCCCCGCCCGAGAGCGACGCCGCCGTGCGCGAGAGGTTCAGGTATCCGATCCCGACGTTGTCGAGAAACCGCAGCCGGTCCCGGATCTCCTTGAGGATTTTGCCCGCGATCTCCCGCTCCCGCGGGGTCAGCTTCAGGTCCTCGAAAAAGGCGATGACGTCGGTGATCGTCTCAGAGGAGACCTCGTCGATGGACCGCCCGCCGACCTTCACCGCCAGCGCCTCCGGCTTGAGCCTCCGGCCCTTGCACGCCGGACAAGGCTCCGCCGACATGTAAGCCTCGAGCTCGGCGCGATGCTCCGCGTTCTCGGTCTCGCGGTACCGCCGCTCGATCATCGGAACGAGCCCCTCGAAGGAGGAGCGCCAGTGGTACTCGCCTCTCTCGGCGACGTATGAGAACTTGATCTCGTCCTCACCCGACCCATAAAGGATGACCTTCTGGGCAGCCTTCGGAAGCTTCGCGAAGGGCTGATCCAGCCGGAACTTGTAATGCTTCGCGAGCGTCGCCATCTGGCGCGAACGCCAGTTGGTCGAGCCGGGTTTCAGGATCGCGATGGCTCCGCCCTCGATGGACTTGTTGCCGTCGACGACCAGCCGCTCGGGATCCGCGCGAAGGTTGGTGCCCAGGCCCGAGCACTTCGGACACGCGCCGTAGGGTGAGTTGAAGGAGAACAGGCGCGGCGTGATCTCGGTCAGCGACGTGCCGCAGTCGGGGCACGCGTAGTTGGCCGACAGGACTTCCTCGGGCCCCTCGGCCACGGACAGGACGATGAGCCCGGCCGAAACGCGCGCGGCCGTCTCGATCGAATCCGCCAGGCGCTTGCGGTACTCCTCGTCGCCCGCGGGCTTGGCCACGAGCCGGTCCACGACGATCTCGATCGTGTGCTTCTTCTGTTTATCCAGCTCGGGCGGGTCGTCGAGGTCCACGAACTCGCCGTCCACGCGCGCCCGCAGGAACCCCTCCTTGACCATCTCGGCCATCTGCTTCTTGTATTCGCCCTTCTTGCCCGAGACGTACGGCGCCAGGACGACGAACTTGCTTCCGACGGGAAGCCGCAGGGCCCGATCCACCATCTCCTGGATCGTCTGGGCCTGGATCGGCCGGCCGCACTTGGGGCAGTGCGGCTGCCCGATCGAGGCGTAGAGAAGCCGGAGGTAGTCGTAGATCTCGGTGACGGTACCCACGGTCGAGCGGGGGTTCCGCGAGGTCGTGCGCTGCTCGATGGAGATCGCGGGCGAGAGGCCCTCGATCGAGTCGACGTCGGGCTTCTCCATCTGCTCGAGGAACTGCCGCGCGTACGCCGACAGCGACTCGACGTAGCGCCTCTGGCCCTCCGCGAAAATCGTGTCGAAGGCCAGGGACGATTTGCCCGAGCCCGAGACTCCGGTGATGACGATCAGCCGGTTGCGCGGGAGGTCGAGCGAGACGTTGCGGTGTTTGTGTTGCCGCGCGCCGCGGATGCGAAGGGCGTCCATTTGGGGAGGCAGATTCTATAGGAGGTCGCGGTCATCCCGAGGAGCGGAGCGACGAGGGATCTCGTGCTCATACGCGGGTATGGCGTAACAGTCCGGGATCCCTCGCTGCGCTCGGGATGACCGTCTCATGCCACGTACTAGTATTCCCGCAACGTGTTTTCCTCGGCCGACGCCAAATTCGTCGTTCTCGCGTTCTCTTCGCTCTTCTCCGTCATCAACCCGATCGAGGCCGCGCCCATCTTCGTCGCGATGACGGCGGGCGCGCCGCAGGAGCGGCGGAGGATGGCGTTCCGGGCGTGCCTCGCCGCGGCCCTGATCCTGGCGCTCTTCGCGCTGACCGGAGGCGCGATCTTCTCGTTCTTCGGCATCACGCTGCCGGCGTTCCAGATCGCCGGAGGCATCCTCTTCACGAGCATGGGCCTGGCGACGCTGCGCGACGACGACCGGCACGATCGCGTCGAGCCGAGCGACGCCCGCCCGAAGCGGGATCCCTCGGTGGTGCCTCTCGGGATGCCTCTGATCGCGGGGCCCGGAGCGATTTCCACGGTCATGGTTCTCGTCGGACAGGCGCGTGACGGAGGTCACAGAGCGGCCTTGGCCGTCGCGATCGCGGCCAACATCGTGCTCACGCTCGTCATCCTGCTGGCCGCTCCGGCGATCGTCACGCGCATCGGCGAAACCGGCCAGCGAATCGTCTCGAAGATCATGGGGTTGATCACCGCCGTCATTGGCGTTCAGTTCGTCTTGAACGGAGTCGAAAGCGTCGCGCTGTCCATCCTGAAAACGGCCCGGACCTGAGGACACGCGGCGCGCGCGACCTGTCCTTCCGAGCAGCTGGAGCGAGGGCAAGGACAGGAGACGTAAAACCCTGACGTCCCTATAATTAGAGGTACGCGATGAGTGTACCTGTCCGGGCACTGCTGGTGGATGACTCTGCGTCCAGCGAAGCGCTCGTTCTCGGCGAACTGCGCGGCGGAGGCTTCGAGCCGACGCTCCAGCGGGTGACCACTCGGACAGGTCTCGAGGCCGCGCTCGCCGGCGCGCCGTGGGACGTCGTTCTCTCCGACCTCTCGACCGCGGAGCTCGACGCGTTCGACGCGATTGCGCTGCTGAAGGAGCGCGACGTCGACATCCCGTTCCTCGTCGTCTCCGAGACGCTCGGGGAAGAGACGGCGGTGCGCGCGATGAAGGCCGGTGCGCAGAACTGCATTCCGCGCGCGAGCCTCGCGAGGCTTTGCCCCATCCTCGAACGGGAGCTGCGGGAGGCGCAGATCCGCCGGGAGCGCCGGCAGGCCCAGAAAGCGCTGACCGAGAGCGAGCTGCGTTTCCGCTCTCTCGCCGAGTCCTCGCCCGACGCGATCCTGACGATCGACAGCGTGGGCACGCTCCTCTTCGCCAACGGCGCGGCCGGGGCGCTCTTCGGCTATCCCGTCGCCGCTCTGATCGGCCAGGCCGTCACGTCGCTCGTGCCCGACTATCGCCCCCGGCGATCGCGGGAACCGGGAAGCCCCGTCTCCCGGCACGCCGCGACGGGACGCCACGCCGACGGCCGGACGCTGCCGCTCGAGCTGTCGTTCGGCGAGCTCGTCCGGGATGGAAAACGGCTGACCACCGTGTTCGCGAGGAATTCCGGAGAGGAGGTATTCGGCGAAGAGGCGCTGCGCGAATCCGAGGAACGCTTCCGACGCGCGGCGCTGCTCTCGAGCGACTTGATCCACGAGTGCGACCGTCAGAGCAACCGGATCGAATGGTTCGGCGACGTCGACGGCATCCTCGGCTACGCCAAAGACGAGCTTCCGCGGACCATCGAGGGCTGGCAAAAGGTCATCCACCCCGAGGACCAGGCCCGCCTGGCCGCGGCCATGGCGACGCACTTCGAGACGGGGTCTCCGTTCTTCGAGGAGTACCGGGTCGTGCGGCGGGATGGCACGATCCTGCACTGGCACCACTCCGGAACGATGTTGCCCGGCGCGACGGGCCGGCCGACGCGCTCCGTCGGAACCATCCGCGACGTCAGCGGGCGGCGGCAGATCGAAGAGGCGCTGCGCGTTTCGGAGAAGCGCTACCGCACACTCTTCGAGCGGAATCTGGCCGGCGTCTACCGCTCGACACTCGAGGGCCGGATCCTCGACTGCAACGAATCCTTCGCGCGTATCTTCGGCTACTCCTCTCGCGAGGAGGTCCTCCGCCAGGCGGCATGGGACTTCTACCAGAAGCCCGAAGACCGCGAGGCCGCGCTGGCCAAGCTGCTCGAGCGCCAGAGCCTGACGAACTACGAGCTCTGCTTGAAGCGCAAGGACGGGAGTCTGGTCTGGGTGCTCGAGAGTGAGAGCCTGCTCGAGGGCCCCGACGGACGCCTGTCCGTCATCGAGGGAACGACCATCGACATCACCGAGCGCAAGCGCGCCGAGGAGCAGGTCAAACACCTCGCCTTCCACGATCCGCTGACCAGCCTGCCCAACCGGCTCCTCTTCAACGACCGCCTGACGCTGGCCGTGGCGCAGGCGCACCGGCACAACCAGAAGATGGCCGTGCTGTTCCTGGACCTGGACCGCTTCAAGGTCATCAACGACTCGCTCGGCCACTCCGTCGGCGACGAGCTGCTGCGCCAGGTCGCCGAGCGGATCCAGGAGCACGTGCGCGAGGGCGACACCGTGGCGCGCCTCGGCGGCGACGAGTTCACGCTGCTGGTGCCGGGAATCAACGTCGAAGAAGACGCCGCCAAGATCGCCCGAAAGATCTGCGACGCCATCCACGCCCCGTTCTGGATCGACGGGCGGGAGCTCTTCGTGACGACGAGCCTGGGCGTGTCCGTCTATCCCTCCGACGGCCACGACGCCGAGACTCTGGTGCGCAACGCCGACTCCGCGATGTACCGGGCCAAGGAACAGGGCCGAGACAACTACCAGCTCTACACGCCGGCGATGAACGCCAAGGCGATCGAGCGGCTTTCGCTGGAGAGCCGGTTGCGGCAGGCCGTCGCCAACGACGAGCTGGAGCTCCATTTCCAGCCGTTCATCGACCTGAAGACGGCGGAGGTGCTGGGCGCCGAAGCGCTGCTGCGCTGGCGGCACCCCGAGCTCGGCCTGATCCCTCCGGGAGAATTCATCCCGATCGCCGAGCTCTCGGGCCTGATCGTGCCGATCGGCGAGTGGGTCCTGCGCACGGCGTGCGCCGAAGCGCGCAAGTGGCATCAACAGGGATTCCAGGGGCTCACGGTCTCGGTCAACCTCTCCAGCCGCCAGTTCCAGCAGACCGACCTCGTCAGTCAGGTCACGCAGGCTCTCGAGGAGACGGGCCTCGAGGCCGACAAGCTGGACCTCGAGATCACCGAGTCCAACGCGATGCAGAATGCCGAGCATTCGATCAACACGCTCTGGGGCCTCAAGAAGCAGGGCGTGCGCATCTCGATGGACGACTTCGGCACCGGATATTCGTCCTTGAACTACCTCAAGCGCTTTCCGATCGACCGGATCAAGCTCGACCAGTCGTTCGTCCGTGACCTTCCGGGCGACAAGGACGACGCGGCGATCGCGATGGCCGTCATCGCGATGGGACGGAGCCTGGAGCTCGTCGTCATCGCCGAAGGCGTCGAGACCGAGGAGCAGCTGGCGTTCCTGAAGGGACATGAGTGCGACCAGCTGCAGGGCTTCCTGCTTTCGCGCCCGCTTCCCAGCGATGCGTTCGAGACCTTCCTCAAGGAGAGCCGGGCGCCGCAGGCACGGGAAGAAAGATCGCGTTTCGCCCGAACGCACTAAACGATCTCAAGTCTCAGGTCTCAAGTCCCAGGTCAAATCCGGGTTAGGATTCGGCCCATGGAAGCTATTGCCGAAACCGCATCAGAGTCCCTGCGTCTGAAATCCATCTTCTCCCCGGCCACGCCCGACGAGCGCGAGCGGAACTTCGAGTCCTACTGGGCTTTCAGCCACGGCCGGGATGGGGACATCCTCGAAGCCGACAAGGACCTGACCGTCAAGCGCGACATCCTGGCTCGTTTCCAAGCCAACCCGGTCCGATCGAAAAAGCCCCTTCCCGATCCGGAGCTCTTCTACCGCAACTACCTCAAGCTCGTGGACGATCCTCAGACCTTCGACCGAAAGACGCTGCTTCTGACCTTTCTCTACAAGTTCGCCCGCCACGAATGGGCCGGCATCTCCTGCGCCTGGGATGCCACGCCCTCGATCACCCTCGCGACGCGGACGACCCAGCGCATCAGCCGCTACCACCTCTGCGAAGAGTTCAGCCACGTCCGCCTCTTCCACGAGATGTTCCGCACCTTCCATCTCGACAAAGTCGAGTGGGTCCCTCCGGGCAACGGGATGCGCCGCATGTACGCCGTCTTCTCGCGCTTTCCCGGCGTGCTCATGAACCCGCCCGCGTTCGTCAGCGAATTGATGGGCCTGACTCTCTATCTCCACATCGACGCCGTTCTCGACGACATTTTCGGGGACGAGCCCGAGGCCCGGGACCGCGTCCGGGCGCTGCTGCGCGAGATCATGACCGACGAGATGGCCCATGTCGGCCAGCGGCGCAATTACATCGGGTCGACCGGTATCCACGTCGCGCGGGCCATGGTCGGCCCGATGTTCCGGGCCTTCTACAAGGACCTGCCCGAGGCCAAGCACCTCTTCGACATCGAGCGCATGGTGGTGGAGGCCCGCGCCTTCCGCTACACCACGATGCCGCCCGACGTCATCGCGAAGAGCTGGGTGCCCTCCTACTGTCAGGGTTAAACGGGCTGAGCGCGCGCGTCATCCGGATTCCGTCGCGCCCGAGGCCGTAGTAGTCGGGCAGAGGACGAACCTTCCGAAATCCCATCCGCTCGTAGAAGCGAATGGCGGTCGCGTTCTGGACGTCGACTTCGAGCCGCACGTCCCGGGCTCCGGCCGCCGCCATCCTCGTCCAGACCTCTTCGAGGAGCCTCTGCCCGAGCCCGCGCCGGCGCTCCCCACCGGCGATGTCGATCGTGATCAGGTGGCCGCGGCGGCCCGCGACGTCGCCGATGGCGAGGGCGACCATCTCGTTCCCCCTCTCCGCGATGAGGCCGATCGCCCCTTCGCGGGACAGGAACGCGCGGATCTGCCCCCGCGTGTACGCGATCCCGGGCTCGAAGCACGATTGATCCAGCTGGTACATGGCTTCGAGGTCCTGCTGGAGCTGAACGTCCCGAATGGTGATCACGCTCGAGAGTCTCAGAAACGATTACCGCCGTCGCATCTCCCGCTCGGCTTCCCGTCGCTGGTCCCGTTCCCGGATGGCGTCGCGCTTGTCGTGCAGCTTCTTGCCCTTCACCAGCGCGATCTCCGCCTTCGCCCTGGGCCCCTTGAAGTAAAGGGACAGCGGCACGCACGCCACGCCCCGGGTCGCCACCGCTCCGGCCCACCGATCCAGCTCGCGGCGGTGGGCCAGGACCTTCCGGTCCCGCTCCGGGGGGTGATTCGTCCACGAGCCCGAGGCGTAGGGAGAGATGTGGACGCCAACGAGGAACGCCTCCCCTCCCCGGAACTGGACGTAGGAGTCCTTGAGCTGCGCCCTCCCGTCCCGCAGCGACTTCACCTCGGTCCCTGTCAGGACGAGCCCGACCTCCATCCGGTCGTCGATGAAGTAGTCGTGGAATGCCTTTCGATTGGTCGCCACGGTCCGGATCGCGTCGGCCGACGGCTTCGCGCTGTTCGGCTTCATGGTGGGCCGCGAGTCTAACCCGAGCATCCCGGCCGGCCCGCTGTGGCTGTCCAACCACAGTGCTGTGCAACTTTCGCCACTCTGATCTTCCTGGCCAGATTTCGGTCGTTTGTGCTAAGCTTCTCAACCGTAAGGGGATAGCAAAAGACTTCACACATCCCCTGAAATTGGCACTGTTACTGCGAAGGATCCGTTCGCGTAGACGAGGCATGAGACAGCAGGCAACTCTCCGAACTACGGTTTCCATCGAGGGCGTCGGACTTCATTCAGGCCATCCGGTACGGGCCCATTTCCGCCCCGCTCCTCCCGACCACGGGCTGGTTTTCGTCCGGCTCGAGCACTACGCCACGCCGATTCCGGCCCGGCTGGAGTCCGCAGCAACCTTCGACTACGCGACGACGCTCAAGCGCGGAGACGTCTCGATCGGAACAGTCGAGCACGTCCTGGCTGCGGCCGCCGGTGTGGGACTGGACAACTGTCTGATCGAGATCGAAGGGCCCGAGGTCCCGATCCTCGACGGCTCGAGCCTTCCGTTCGTGCGCCTTTTCCATGCCGCCGGCTTCGAACGACAGGATTTCCCGGCCCGGCCGCTGGCCCTCAACCGACCTGTCGAGGTGACACGAGAGGATCGCCGGGTCCTCTATGTGCCCGACGGTCCCGGCCTGACCATCAGCTACGAGATCGACTTCCCGCACCCGATCGTGGGCCGCCAGGAGATGACGTTCACTCTCCGGCCCGAGGAGTTCGCCTCGCGCATCGCGCCGGCCCGGACCTTCGGCTTCGCCAAGGACGTCGCCGAGCTGCGGTCGCGGGGCCTCGCCCGGGGCGGCAGCCTGCAGAACGCGGTCGTTCTCGACGACACGGGCATCGTCTCGGGCCCGCTGCGCTTCCGCGACGAGTTCGTGCGGCACAAGGTCCTCGACCTGATCGGCGACCTGGCGTTGCTGGGTCAGCCTCTCCACGGGCGGATCCACGCCCGGAAAGCCGGGCACGCGCTCCACATCGAGTTCGCGCGGGCGCTCCACGCGGCAGTTGTCAGCCCCTCCGCCGGCGTCGCGGAGACGGAAGCGGTGGACGAGCAAGCCTCCGGAATCTAGTCTCCCCTCCCGCCTCGATAGAATCCCGCCGGATGCGTGTCCGGAAGGGAGTCGCCGTCCTCGTGCTCGTGGGCCTTGCGGACGGCGCGCCGGCGGCCGCCGCGAAGGACCTCCCCGTCCCCCGGATCAGCGTTCTCCGGATCGAGCCGCGCGGCCCGGACGTCATCATCAAGCGCTTCCACCTCGAGGGAGCCCTGAACCCGGAGCTCGCGCGCAAGATCGAGGCCGGCCTCGAGACGACCATCCGCTACGACATCCGGCTCTACCGCCAGTTCCGCTGGTGGTTCGACTCGTTCCAGGAGGCGCGGATCTACCAGGTGACCGTGACCTTCGATCCGGTCACGCGCGAGTACGTCGTCGACGAGACGATGGACGCCAAGCCCCTGCGGCACTCGACCACCCGGGACTTCGACGAGGTCGCGCGCACGCTGGCGGACGGCGAGAACCTGGTGGTGTTCCGCGTCGCGGAGGGTAAGCCGCACCACAACCTCTACGTCTCGATGCGAGCCACGTTCGATTCGCGCTACCTCTTCGCGTTCATTCCCGTCGACACGCGCACGGGCTGGAAGAAGTCGCGCAAGTTCGACATGCCGCCGGCGACCCCATGAGCGCCCGGGACGAGTCGCAGAAGCGCCGCCGCGACAACCGCCTGGTCGTCGGCCTCGCGCTGCTCGTCCTGATCGTCTGGTCCGCCGTGCGCGTGCTGGAGGAGCGGGCGTCCGAAGAGACGTCCTCAGTCACACGCGGCCTGCTCCTCTTCGTCCTGTCGTACATCAACGTCACGCTGATCGCGGCGGTCCTCTTCGTCCTTTGCCGCACTCTGGTGAAGCTCTGGCTCGAGCGCCGCCGCGGCGCGCTGGGCTCCCAGTTCAAGACCAAGCTGCTCGTGACGTACATCGGCCTGACGGCCATCCCCATCGGCCTGCTCTTCTTCACGGCCACCGGGCTCATCGAGCGATCGATCGACCGCTGGTTCTCGTCGCCGGTACGGGACGTGGTCGACCGCGCGCGCGCCGTCGAAGACATGGCCGAGAAACGGATCGGCGACGAGACCCTCGAGGACGCTCGCGCCCTCGCGAGCGCGACCGGGACCGCCTCGGATGACGCGCTCGAGCGGTTCCGGCGCGATCACCGGCTGGACTCGGCCGAGCTCTACCGCGGCGAAACCCGTGTCGCGGCGGCCGGGGGCGTACCACCGCTGCCCAGGGAGACACTCGACGCCGCGCGGCAGCGGGGCGACGCGCTGAAGCTCGAGCGCCTGTCCGACGGAGCGCACCGGATTCGAGCGGCCGTCTCCTCCGGAGGCCTGATCTATGCGGCGGGCCTCCACGTCCCGGCCTCCGAGGCCCGTGCCATGGAGGCGATCGCCACCGCCTGGAGCGATTATCAGAAGCTGGAGCTGCGAAAGCCCTCGATCGTCGCGGCCAACGTCTCGAGCTTCCTGCTGATCACGCTGGCGATCCTCTTTGCTTCGATCTGGACCGGGCTGGCCCTGGCGCGGCGCATCACCGTGCCGATCGCCGCCCTCGCCGAGTCCACGCGCCGCATCCGATCGGGAGACCTCTCGGCCCGTGTGGATGTCCGGGCAAACGACGAGCTGGGCGTGCTCGTGGATTCGTTCAACAGCATGGCGGCCGGCCTCGAAACCGGCCGGGGAGCTCTGCTGTCTTCCAACCGGGAGCTCCTCGCCTCCAACCTCCGCCTCGACGTCGAGCGCCGCCTTCTGGCCACCGTCCTGGAGTCAGTGACCACCGGCGTGCTCGCCGTGGACGCCGAGGGACGTTTCACGGTGTGCAATCCGGCCGCCCGCGCCCTTCTGGCGCTTGCACCCGACCCGCCGACGCTCGAGACGCTTCGCGCCCGTCCGGACCTGAGACCCCTGGCCGGGATGATCGAGGAAGCGCGGGCGGGCCGTCTCGCCGGACACGCCCTCGCCGCCTCCGCGCTGGTCCTGGCGGGCCCGGAGGGAGAACGCCGCCTCGAGGTCGCGCTCCGACCGCTCGCGGCTCCGGCCGGCGAGGCCGGGGGATTCGTGCTGGCGATCGAGGACACGACGCACGTCGCACGCGAGCAGAAGCTGGCGGCGTGGAGCGAGGTGGCCCGCAGGGTCGCGCACGAGATCAAGAATCCGCTGACCCCCATCCGCCTCTCGGCCGAGCGAATGGCGCGCCGGCTGAAGACGGGCGATCCCGATCTCCCGCGGACCATCGAGCGCGGCACGCAGGTCATCGTCGAGGAGGTCGACTTCCTCAAGTCCCTCGTGGACGAGTTCTCCAGCTTCGCCCGCCTGCCCGAGATGCGCCCCGAGCCGACGGACCTCGCGGCCCTGGCCCGGGCGGCGGTCCGCCTCTTCGAAGGGGCGCGGGAAGGCATCTCGATCCGGGTCGAGTCGCGCCTCCCCGCGGGCGTGATCCGCGTGGATCCGGACCAGATCAAGCGCGCCCTGATCAACCTGATCGACAACGCGCTCGCGGCGTGCGGAGACCGCGGGGAGATCGTCGTGCGCCTGGCCGCGCACGACGGCGGCGTGACCCTGGAAGTCGCCGACACCGGCCACGGCGTGCCGGCCCGCGACCGGGAGCGGCTCTTCCTGCCCGACTTCACGACCAAGGGCCGGGGCACGGGACTGGGCCTGGCGATCGTGTCGCGCATCGTCGCCGACCACAACGGCTCGATCCGCGTCGAGGACAACCGGCCGCGCGGCGCGCGGTTCATCATCGAGCTTCCCGCCGCGTGAAGAAACGTCGCGTCCTCGTCGTCGACGACGAAAAGGCGATCCAGGAAACGCTGTCGCAGATCCTCGCCGACGAAGGCTACGAGGTCGCGGCGGCGCCGTCGGGGGAAGAAGGCCTGCGGCGGCTTCGCGAGGAGGCGTTCGACCTCGTGCTTCTCGACGTCTGGCTGAAGGACCGCGACGGACTCTCCGTGCTCGAGGCCGCGGCCGACCGGCTGCGCGAAGTTCCGGTCGTGATGATCTCCGGCCACGGCAACGTCGAGACCGCCGTCCGCGCCGTGCGGCTCGGCGCCTACGACTTCCTCGAGAAGCCGTTGTCGCTCGAGCGCGTGATCCTGACCGCGCAGAAGGCGATCGAACGCCGCGATCTGCTGGCCGAAGTCGTGCGCTTTCGCGGCCAGATCGAGGCGGAGGCCGTGCTCCTGGGCGAGTCTCCCCCGATGCGGCGCCTGCGCGACGAAATCGCCCGGGTCGCCGCCGTGGACGCGCGCGTGCTGATCACCGGCGAGAACGGCACCGGCAAGGAGCTCGTCGCGCGGGCGATCCACCGGGCCTCCGCGCGCGCCGACGCCCGGCTCGTCGAGGTCAACTGCGCCGCGATCCCGGAGGAACTGATCGAATCCGAGCTCTTCGGCCACGTCCGCGGCGCGTTCACCGGTGCCACCGACGACCGCCGCGGCAAATTCGAGGAGGCCGACGGCGGGACCCTCTTCCTCGACGAGGTCGCCGACATGTCCGCCCGGACCCAGGCCAAGGTGCTCCGCGCGCTCCAGGAACAGACGTTCACCCGGGTCGGCGGCGCGCGTCCGATCTCCTCCGATGCGCGCGTCCTGTCGGCCACCAACAAGGATCTCGCCGAGGAGATCCGACGCGGTAACTTCCGGGAGGACTTGTACTTCCGCCTGGCCGTCGTTCCGGTCGCCGTGCCGCCGCTGCGCGAGCGGGGCGACGATGTCGGCCTGCTCGCCTCGGCGTTCCTCCAGGAGGCCTCGGCGCGCTTCGGACACCGACCCAAGACGCTCTCGGCGGCGGCGCTGGAGGCGCTCGCGGAGTATCGCTGGCCCGGCAACGTGCGGGAGCTGAAGAACGTCATCGAGCGCGTGGTGATCCTGTGCCCCGCCGATGAGGTCCGGCGCGAGGATCTCCCCGCCGAGATCCGCGACGCGGAGCTCTCGGCGCCGCTCCCGGCCGACGCGGCGCTGCGCGACGCGCGCGACGACTTCGAGCGGCGCTACATCCTGGCCGCGATCCGCCGCCATCGCGGCAACATCAGCCGCGCCGCGGAGACGCTGCAGGTGGAGCGGAGCAACCTGTACCGGAAGCTGAAGGGTTACGGAATCGAAGTCGAGCGCGAGTAGCGGCTACTCTTCCAGGAGCTTCGTCTCCAGAACCTGGTCGGGAGTGAACTTCTCGAGTCGCAGATAGTGCTCGGCCGCGGCGAACAGCGCATCGGCCGGCGTGAGCCCGACGATCTCGGAACCCACGATCGCCACACCGTGACGCTCGGCCTCCGACTTCACGCAGTCGAAGACGCGATGGAGCGGCGTCTTCTTGAAGTTCGTCATGTTGATCGACACTTGCACCTGGCCGCGCTCGGCCAGCTCCACGCCCATCGCCTTGACGTACCGAAAGCCTCCGGACATGTGGCGGATCGCCTTCGCGATGCGGTCCGCGATCGCCAGGTCGCGCGTGCCCAGGTTGATGTTGTACGCGATCAGAAACGGACGCGCGCCCACCGCCACCGCTCCCGCCGAGGGATGCGGCTCGCGCGGGCCGAAGTCGGGCGCCCAGCGCGGGTCCTTCATCTTCTCGGCGAAGCCCTCGAACTGGCCCTTGCGCACGTCGGCGAGATTGCGGCGGTGCTCGGCCGTGGCCGCGTCCTCGTAGAGATAGACGGGCACACCGAAACGCTGCGCGATTTCGGCGCCGGCCTCACGCGCCAGCGCGACGCAGTCCTCTGTCGTGCTCCCGCGCAGCGGGATGAACGGCACCACGTCGACGGCTCCCATGCGCGGATGCTCACCCTGGTGGCGGCGCAGGTCGATCCGCGGCAGGACCGCCTCGAACAGCGCACGCACGCCCTGCCGGACCGCCGCGGCGTCGCCGACGAAGGTCAAGACGCTCCGGTTGTGCGACGTGTCCGAGGACACATCCAGGAGCCGGACGCCGCGCACGCTCCGGACCGCCGCGGCAACCGCATCGACGACCGCGCGGTCACGGCCCTCGGAAATGTTCGGGACACACTCGATCAGCGCGGCCAAGTCGGAAGTTCCTGACCGGGCAGTTTATAATCTCCCCCACAGTGAGAACCAAAACCCTGCCTTCTCCCGTGGCCACGGGGAGCGTCGCATGAGCGCCGAACCGGTCTCTTATCCCGGGAACCCCTCGCTGCCGCGCGAGGTCCGGGACAAGATCCTCTCGACGTTCCGCCACACCCTGAACCTCTACAAGGAGGGGAAGGCCGACGACTGCGTCATCGGCTGCGACTTCATCCTGAAGATGGACCCGCGCTTCTCTCCGGCCCGGCAGCTCATGGAGAAGACCAAGAACCCGGCCGCCGGAGTCGACGTCGGGGCGCTGGAGGCGATCGTCGCCGCGACGCCCACCCGACAGGAGCGGGTGGCGTCGGTCGATACCGACCGCCTCCTGGTCCGCGCGGCGGAGAGTCTGAACGCACGCGACTTCGACGCCGCGATCGCGACGGCCGAGCAGGTCCTGAAGGTGTTGCCAGGGAATCAGGACGCCGGCGCGATCCTGGAAGGGGCGCGCCATCGCAAGAATGCGCAGCCGCAGCTCGAAGCGATGCGGCAGCGAGCGATGGCGGCCCTCGACGGGGGGCGGAAGGCCGAGGCGCGCGCGGCGCTGGACAAGATGCGAATGCTCGACCCCGAGCACCCGGGGGTCGCGCTGCTCGAGAGGCGCATCGCGACACCCGCGGCCCCCGCCGCTCAGGAAGTGGGCGAGTCGACCAACCCTGGCCTGGAGCTCGCGGAGATCCCCGACATGGCTCCGGCCGACGCCGAGCCCCTCACTCCCAGCTCCGACGGCCTCGATCACCTGAGCCTGGATTCCCTCTCGCTCGACGAGCCCAGCCCCGCTTACGTGCCGCCTCCGCGAAACATGGGCGACTCGATGGGAGGACCGCTTTCGTTCGGAAGCGACGCCCCGGCCGACCACTTCG
>JBKOVK010000305.1:0-10014 GCA_046724475.1 Acidobacteriota bacterium
AACGCCGCGCGACGGCGAAGACGACCTGCTGATGGACGGCATTGAAGCCGACGTTCGCGGCCGTCAACCCCTCCTCGGCGATGGTCTTCGTTGCGCTCCGCTCCCCGAAATCCAGGAGCAGCCACTTCATGTCGAGGGCGACGCGCGCCGACTTCAATTCAAAGCCCAGGGCCCCTCCCCCGACGACCGAGACGTCGGAAGGGCCGGGGCCCTGCTGGAGGGTCGGGAAGGGAATGAAGGCCTTTTCGTAGCCAGCGAAGGCGGAGGCGGCGAGGTACGGATAATAGGCGCTCTTGCTGAGGCCGACGCCAGCGGCCGCCTGTCGAGCGCGTTCCCACGCGACGCGGGTTTGAGGATTCGTGGATTCCGCGATGTCGATGAGCTCGGGGAGGTCGTAGACCTTCTCGGGGTCGATCTTCGTGACCTCCTCGTCGCCGGAGCGTCGACTGGCCAGCTCCTTCTCGTACACATCCAGCCCCGGTGGCGACCAGGGTTTGGCGGGAGTCGGTGGCGTCGTCTGCGCTCGGACCTCGCTGCCCGCGAAGGGGCCGACGATCGAGATCAGGGTGGAGAAGCACACGAGCCGGACGCAGCGAATCCCTCGTGATCCGCTCGTTCCTTCCGGTGTCCCGCAAAACAGATCAGCGGCACTCACGACATCGCTTCGTCACATCTGCTCCAGCGTCTTGCCCTTCGTCTCATGGACCGCCTTCCCGACGAACAGAATCGAAACAGCGGCACACAGGGCATAGAGCGCGTACGCTCCGGACAGTCCGGCCACGCCCATCAGCGGCAGGAACGTGACCGTCACAGCAAAGTTGGCCGCCCAGTTGGTGGCGCCGGAGACGGCCAGGGCCGCGCCGCGCATGCGAGTCGGGAACATCTCACCGAGGAGCACCCACATCACGGGTCCCCACGACATCGCGAACGCCACGATGTACAGGTTGGCCGCGGTGAGACCCGCCACCGCCGCGCCGTGCGTCAAAAGCGGCTTGCCGTCGGGACCCGTCCCGGCCGCGCCGAAGACGAGGGCCATGACGCCCAGGGTCACGGCCATGCCGATCGAGCCCGCGAGCAGGAGCGGCTTGCGGCCCACGCGATCGATGAGGACGATCGCGGGGATCGTGGCCAGGATGTTGACCAGACCGGTGAGAAGGTTGATGCGGAGCGCCCACTGCTCCGTCGCTCCCGCCGCCCTCCAGAGCACCTCGCCGAAGTAGAAGATGATGTTGATCCCGACGAGCTGCTGGAACACGGCCAGCCCCATGCCGACCAACACGACCGGGGCGAGCCGTCCCGAGCCGGGCACCAGCACGTCCGACAGGCGCGGCTTGTGCTCGCCGCGAAGACCCTCCTCGACCTGTCGGACGAGCGCGTCGGCATCGCCGCCGATACGGGCGAAGACCTTGCGGGCCTCCTCGCGGCGACCGCGAGCGACCAGGAAGCGCGGTGACTCCGGGATCAGGAAAGCGCCGATCAGGAACGCGGCGGCGGGGAGGGCCTCCATCCAGAACATCCAGCGCCACGCCGGGAAGCTCAGCCACAGAGTCGCTTTCGCGCCGCCGGCGATCTTGGCGAGGATGTCGTTGCTCAGGAAGGCAAAGAAGAGCCCCAGCACGATGGCCATCTGCTGCAGCGAGGCCAGGCGGCCGCGTATGGCCGCCGGGGCCACCTCCGCGATGTACATCGGCGCCAGCACGCTGGCGGCGCCGATGCCGATGCCGCCCAGGAGGCGCGAGGCGATGAAGAAGCCGGCCGAAGGGGCGGCACCCGTCGCGAACGCGCTGATCAGGAAGATGACGGCGTTCAGGATCATGGTCGGACGCCGGCCGTGAATGTCGGCGACCCTCCCGGCCGTGAACGCTCCGATCGCGCAGCCGACCAGCACGGACGCGACGGCGAATCCCGTGGTCGCGGCGCGAGTCCCGAACTCGGCCGCCAGAGCGTCGACGGTGCCGTTGATCACGGCGCTGTCGAAGCCGAAGAGGAAGCCGCCAAGCGCGGCGACCGCGCTGAGCAGGATGACGTAGGAATGGCCGGACGCCTTGGGTTTCTCGAGCGCCTTCAAGCTGGCCGGCGGCGCGACGTGGCCGGTAGTGATCTCGCTCACGACGACATCCTCTCCGGCTGCGGCCCTGCATTCGTCTTGCGGAGGCTCTCCAGTCCGTAGGCCGCGGCTCCCAGCAGCGCGGCGCGGGTGGTGATGACGTGGATGGGCATGCGCGCCATCACGTCCTTGAACCGGCCTTTTCGCGTGAAGGTCTCCAGGAACCGCGGCTCACGGAGCGGGCCCAGGAGATGCACCGCGATGCCGCCCGCCATGTAGACGCCCCCGGTCGCGAGCACCTTCAGCGCGAGGTTGCCGGCTTCGCTCCCGAGGATCGTGATCAGCGTCTCGACGGTGGCGCGGCAGCGCTCGCTGGACTCGTGGGGATCGGCGGCGGCATCGAGGATCGCGCGGGTCCGATCCTTGGCCGCCGCGATCTTTGCCGCAACTGTGGGACTCTCGGGCAGATTCTCTTTGTCGCGAAGGTAGTCGTAGATGTTGGGAACACCGATTCCGGAGCAGACACGCTCGAATCCGACGTGATCGAAGCGCCCCAGCATGTATTCGAGGAGGCCGATCTGCCGCGCGTCGGTGGGCGCGAAATCGGAGTGACCGCCTTCGGATCCGTGCGCCCGGTACTGGCCTCCATCCCAGACGAGGAACGATTCCCCCAGACCCGTTCCGGGAGCGATGATCGCGATCGAGCCCCGCTCGACCGCTTTACCCTCATTCAAGGTGACGAGGTCCTGTGGGCGGAGGGTGGGCACGGACCGCGCGACCGCCTCGAGGTCGTTGATGAGGCGAACGGACTTGAGGTTCAAGTCCCGGGCCAGCGAGCGCTCGTCCATCACCCAGGGCAGATTTGTCGTTTTCACGCTGCCGTCGATGACCGGGCCGGCGACGTCGAAGCACGCCGTCGTAACCGACATCTTCACCTGGGAAAGAAACTGCGTGACCATTTCCTGCAGGCTGGGATAGTCAGCGCTTTTCACCTCGATCTCGGCCAGCGGCGCGTGCGGTCCGGCCTCGCTCGAGTAGATCGCCAGATCGGTCTTCGTGCCGCCGATGTCTCCCGCAATCAGCATGGCTGCCTCCGTTACCACCACGTCTCGGCCTGGATTCCGTAGGTGAGGCCGTGCGTCTCGTCGGCGTAGGGCACCCCGCCCACGAAACCGCGGAGCCCATCGGACCAGTGCGCGTAGGTCACGAACAAGCGCAGGACCGGCCGGCTGAAAAACTTACGGCCCGCTCCGACCTGCGCGGCGAGGGTGAACTTCTCGAGCCAGCCCTCGTACAGGCCCGTTCCGCTGCGCGTGTGGTCGAACCCCGCCTCCAGGGCAAGGGAGAGAATCTTGGTGAAGAAGAACTCCGGCCGCGCACCGAAGGAGACCCACTCGTTCCAGCCGCTATCGGGAGTGCCGTCGCGCTGCCGCTGGTAGACGAAGATCGGCGAGATCGCGAAGCGGTCGTTCGGCTGGATGAGGATTTGCTCGGTGATGAGGAGACGCTCCGCGCTGTCGAGGAAAGGATTGGGGTCGGGGATCGCCGTGGTGAAGTTGCTGGCGGGGCCGGTCCCGTACTGAATTCCAAAGACCTGAAAGCCGCCGTGCCATTCGAGGGTCTGGTAGCGCAAGCCGACGGCGTATCCGGTGCTGCTCGGGATCACGTCGCCCATCGGGGTGGTGCCACCCCGGCTGGTGGCCAGGTCGAACCAGAGACCCAGCGTCCCGCCGGCCGCCTTGACGTCGTAGAGACGCAGATCCAGGTTGCTCCGGGCGTAATTGCCGTGTTGCGTCGTGATGTCGGGTCGGGCGCCGGCGAGGTACGAGGCGGCCACGCTGCCGATCCCGACATTGAGGTCCTCGATGCCTCCGCCGTAACCACTCATGTCCAGAGGGTAGAAATCGTCGATCTCGATGTGCTGGCGGCGGTAGTACCGCTCGCCCGCCCAGAGCTTGAGATCCGGTTGACTATCGAAGAGGTTGCCGGCGCGAACGAACGCTTCCCGGAGGCGGAAGTGGTCGTTGAAATCGGGATTGGCGAAGTTTGTAAAGTTCGAGGAGTTGTTGGTGTTCGCTTGAACCATGACCTCCGTCTTGAACCAGGCCTTGTCGGTGTTTCGGTCCGGGTTCAGCCAGTTGTTGACGAGGATCAATTCGGTATACGTCTCGGCCTCGTTGCCCAGCCGGTACTTCGCGTCCGCGCCCGGGGCCTGGAACGGGACCTGCTGGCCCCCGACGCCGTTCAAGCCGTAGCCGGAACGGAGGTAGCCGTGGAACTCGAAGAGCTTGGCCTGCGTTTCGAGCCCCTCGATCCTCGTCTCTGCCTCTCTCAGCTGGTCGTAGGTCGGCGCCGAGGGAAGCTGACCCTGGTACTGCGCGCCGACGTCGAGCACCTGGCTCAGGAGCGTCTTCCGCGCCTCTTCCTTGGCGATGCGTTCCGCGGCCGCGGCCGCAGACGCCTTGGACTCCTGGATCTGCTGTTCGAGGGCCGCGATCTGGCGCTGGAGCTCCTGCGTGGTCGTTTCGTACTGCTCCTTGAGTTGCTGGAGCTGTCGCTGGAGTTCCTCCGGCGTCTGTGCCCGCGCCGGAAAAGCGCACGAAGACACGAGCGCCGCGAACCAGAATCGCACCGGTCTCATGGCCGGCCCATCAGCTCCCGGGCGGTGGTCACGATTCGCTCAGGCTGGAACCCGAACTTCTCCTGAAGAGCCTTCAGAGGCGCGGAGGCTCCGAAGGTCTTCATGCCGATGACCCGGCCAGTCTTCCCGACATATCGCTCCCAACCGAACGTGGAAGCTTGCTCGACCGCGATCCGGGCCGTCACCGCGGGTGGCAGCACGCTGTCCTGATAATCCTGCGGCTGTTCATCGAAGATCTCCCAGGACGGCATGGAAACGACGCGGGAACGGATGCCGTCCGCGAGAAGCTTGCCGTGGGCTTCGACGGCGAGGGCGAGCTCGCTGCCGGAAGCGATGAGGATCAGCTCGGGTTTCCCATCCGGCGCGTCCGCGAGCACGTACGCGCCGCGCGCCACTCCCGCCGCCGGGGCGTACTTGCCGCGATCGAGCGTGGGCAACGGCTGCCGCGAGAGCGCGAGCACCGCCGGCCGGTGGCGGAGCTGCATCACGTATCTGTATGCCTCCACGACCTCGTTGGCGTCGCCGGGCCTGAGGGTCACGAGCCCGGGCATCGCGCGCAGCGACGCCAGGTGCTCCACGGGCTGGTGTGTGGGTCCGTCCTCGCCGTCCCCCATGGCGTCGTGCGTGAACACGAAGAGCGTGGGCAGCTCCATCAGCGCGGACAGACGGATGGCGGGACGCGCGTAGTCGCTGAAGATGAAGAAGCTTGCGCCGTACGCCCGCAGCTTCGACAGCGCGAGGCCGTTGACGGTCGCCGCCATCGCGTGCTCACGGATGCCGTAGTGGAGGTTCTTGCCGCCCGGGCTTGCGGCCTGGAAGTTGCCCGCGCCCTCGTAGGTCAGCAGGGTCTTGTTCGACGGTCCGAGGTCCGCGGATCCGCCGAGGAACCACGGGATCCTCCGGGCGAGCGCGTTGAGCACCTTGCTCGAGGCATCGCGGCCCGCGATGCCCTTCGGGTCCGCCGGGAACACGGGAAGATCCTCATCCCACCCGGCGGGGAGCTCTCGCCGCTGCATCTGATCGATCTCCTTCGCGAGCTCCGGGTGGGCCACCCGGTAGGCCGCCAGCAGCTCCGTCCACCGGCTCCGGGCGGCCGCCCCGCGTGCCCCGATCCCAGCCGCGAAGTGCTCGCGCACGCCGTCCGGCACGAGGAACTGCGCGTCCTCCGGCCAACCGTAGCTGCGCTTGACGAGGCGGACCTCGTCGGGGCCGAGCGGCTCGCCGTGGGCCGCGGAGGTGTCCTGTTTGTGGGGGGAGCCGTAGCCGATGTGGCTGTCGAGAATGATCAGAGTGGGACGCCCCTCCGTCCCTCGGAACACGGAGAGGGCGTGCTCGATGCGCTCCCGGTCGTTGGCGTCGCCCACGCGCAGCACGTTCCACCCGTACGCGAGGAACCGGCCGGCCACGTCCTCCGTGAAGGCCAGGCTCGTGTTCCCCTCGATGGTGATGTGGTTGTTGTCGTAGATCCAGCAGAGGTTGTCGAGGCCGAGGTGGCCGGCCAGCGAGGCGGCTTCGCTCCCGATGCCCTCCATCAGGCAACCGTCGCCGACGACGACGTAGATGTCGTAGTCGAAGACAGGGAAGCCCGGCTTGTTGTAGCGCTCGCCGAGCCACTTCCGTGCGATCGCCATCCCGACGCTCGTCGCGGCGCCTTGGCCGAGCGGTCCGGTCGTGGTCTCGACGCCCGAAACCCAGTGGTACTCGGGGTGACCGGGAGCCTTGCTTCCGATCTGACGGAAGCGCCGGATGTCCTCGAGCGACACCGAAGGCTCGCCCAGCCGCTCGTACTCCGCGTTCACGGCCTTGACTCCGCTCAGGTGCAGCGCGGACCACAGCAGCATCGACGCGTGGCCGTTGGAGAGCACGAACCGGTCGCGGTTCGGCCAGATCGGGTCGACCGGATCGAAGCGCATGACGCGGTTCCAGAGCGTGTAGACGAGCGGAGCCAGGGCCATCGGCGTGCCGGGATGTCCGGACTTGGCGAGTTCGACGGCGTCGATCGAGAGCGTGCGTATGGTGTTCACCGCGAGCTCGTCGAGGTCCACCGCGTTCGGGCTGGTCGTCGGGGTCTCCGTCGCAATTGTCGTGCTCATGAGTTCGTCCTCGTCGATTCGAGCTCCAGGGACGCCACCTTCGCGAGGCGGCGCAGGTGTCTCGGGTCTTGGCTGAACTTGGCGGCCAGGAAGGCGTCTATCAGGTCCCAGGCGACGCTCGCGCCCACCGTGCGGCCGCCCACGCAGAGGATGTTCATGTGATCGTCCTCGACGCCCTGTTCCGCAGAGAAGTGGTCGTGGATGAGCCCCGCCCGGGCGCCTGGGATCTTGTTCGCGCAGATCGACGCGCCCACGCCGCTGCCGCACACGGCCACGCCTCGATGGACTGTCCCGGCGGCGACGGCCCGGGCCAGCGGTATGACGAAGTCGGGATAGTCGTCCCCGGGGTGGAGAGCCTCCGCACCGAAGTCGGCCACGTCGTGACCGGCCGCGCGAAGCCGAGACACGAGATCCTCTTTGAGCGCGAATCCGCCGTGATCTGTCGCAATTCCCACTCGCATGCTCATCCCTCCACGTTTTGCAGCGGCGTCGAAGTCGCTCCCGCCCGCGCCGCGGCGCTCTGGTCGGCAAGAATCAGCGCCCGCTCGCTGCCGACTCGTCCCGCGGGGATCGACCGATCGCCCGCCAGGAGGCGCGCCAGCATCTCCGCCTTCTCCGCTCCGGTGACGAGCCAGACGATTTGCCGCGAACGATTGAGCACGGGGTACGTCAACGTCATCCGGCGCCGACCTTGGTAGGGCCCTGCGAGCGCGACGTCCGCGTCGGAGACCGCGAGAACGGGGTCGCCCGGCACGAGCGACGCGGTGTGGCCATCGGGCCCAAGGCCCAGGAGAACGAGATCGAGCACCGGGGGCGACCCGGCGACGAGCGCCAGGAACTCCGCGTACGACGCGCAGCCGGCGGCGAGATCCGCCGATTCCACGGGCATGGCGTGGACCTGGTGCGGCGGAATCGGGCAGTGAGCGAGCAGGCTCTCGCGGATGTGAGTGAGATTCCGGTCGGGATCTCCGTCGGGCGCCACGCGCTCGTCCACCTGGAAGACGTGCACGCCGGCCCAGGGGACGTCTTCATCGGCCAGGGCCCGAAGCATCGTCCACGGAGTACGGCCGCCGCTGAGCGCGACGATGAAGCAGCCGCGAGCGGCCACCGCCGCGCGGGCCTCCGACGCGATCAGCGAGGCCGCCGTACGTGCGACCGCCTCGGCATCGGCCAGGACCTGGATCTTCACGACGCCCTCACCACCGGGTCTTGCCGCACTGCGGGTGGCGGGACCCTCGACTCGACTTCCTTCGGCCTCACCACTGGGTCCTGCCACCCGCCGGGAGGCGAGACCCTGGACTCGACTTCCTTCGGCCCCCAGGTCCCCGGCTCGTACTCGTAGATGGGCGTGGAGCCCTTGAGCACGGGATCGACGATGCGCCACGCCTCTTCGACGTAGTCTTCGCGGGCAAACAACGTCGCGTCGCCCTCCATGGCGTCTCCGAGCACACGCTCGTAGGCATCCATGTCGCCGGCCCGCGGCAGCCGGGTCCCCAGCATTTCCCCGGTGAGGGTGCCCGTCTCCTGCTCGGCGAGGACGTTCGCGCCGATCGCGATCGTGACCTCGGGGCTGATCCGGAAGCGGGTGTAGTTCGGCTGGATGTCGAAGCCCTCGAACATCGTGGGCGGTTTGCGCAGGCGGACGACCACCTCCGTGCACGTGACGGGCAGGCACTTGCCCGCCCGGATGTAGAACGGCACACCACGCCAGCGCCAGGAGTCGATCCGCAGGCGCACTGCGGCGAACGTCTCGACCTCGGAGCCTTTCGCCACGCCTTGCTCCGACCGATACCCGCGGAACTGCCCGCGGACGATGTCGTCCGCGCCCAGGGAAGGGATCGCTTTCAAGACTTTCACCTTCTCGTCCCGGATCGACTCGCTGTCCGCTCGGACCGGAGGCTCCATGGCGAGGTTGCAGAGGATCTGGAAGAGGTGGTTCTGGACGACGTCGCGGATCGCGCCGGTGGCGTCGTAGAAGCCGCCCCGGCCCTGCACGCCGAAGTCCTCGGCCATCGTGATCTGCACGCTCTCGACGTTCGCGCGGTTCCAGAAGGGTTCCAGGAACGCGTTGGCGAAGCGGAAGAAGAGCATGTGGTTCACCGGCCGCTTCCCAAGGTAGTGGTCGATGCGGAAGATCGCGGACTCGTCGAACGCACCGAGCAGGACTCGGTTGAGCTCGCGCGCGGTCGCGGCGTCGTGGCCGAACGGCTTTTCGATGATGACGCGCGCCCCATCCGTCGAGCCCGACTTGCCGAGCTGCTCGACGACCAGCCCGAACAAGGCCGGGGGAATGGCCAGGTAATGGGCGGGCCGGCGGGCGGACCCGAGCTCCCGGCGGATGGCCTGGAAGGTCGCGGCGTCCTGATAGTCGCCGTCCACGTAGCGAAGCCGCTCGGCGAGCGTGCCGAACGCCTTCGGATCGAGCCCGCCGTGCTTCTCGAGGCTGTCCTTGGCCCGAGCCTTGAGCTGCTCGAGGTTCCAGCCCGCTTTCGCCACGCCGATGACCGGCACGTCCAGGTGGCCCCGTTTCGCCATCGCCTGCAGCGCCGGGAAGATCTTCTTGTACGCGAGGTCGCCGGTGGCGCCGTAGAAGACCAGCGCATCCGAACGGAGGTTTTCGGTCGTCATCCTGCGGCCCTCCTTTCGGCCGACGACTTCTCGGCGTGTCCACCGAACTCGAACCGCATGGCCGAGAGCAGCTTGTTCGCATAGTCCGCCTCGCCCCGCGAGCTGAAGCGCTCATACAGCGCCGAGGTGAGCACCGGGGCGGGCACCGCTTCGTCGATGGCCGCCGTGATCGTCCACCTTCCCTCGCCGGAGTCGGATACGTGCCCCTCGAAGTGCCCGAGCGCCGGGTCCTTCAGGAGCGCGGAAGCCGTGAGGTCGAGGAGCCAGGACGCGATGACGCTGCCGCGCCGCCAGACCTCGGCGACTTCCGGGAGGTCGAACTCGTACTGGTAGTGCCGGGGGTCGCGCAGCGGCGTCGTCTCGGCGTCGACGGTCTGGCCTTGCCGCCCGACGTTGGCGGAGCGCAGGATGCCGAGGCCCTCGGCGTATGCGGCCATGACGCCGTACTCGATTCCGTTGTGGACCATCTTCACGAAATGCCCGGCGCCGTTCGGGCCGCAGTGGAGATATCCCTGCTCCGACGTGCTGCCCTTCCCGTTGCGTCCCGGGGTGCGGGGGATGTCGCCCGCGCCGGGGGCCAGCCGCGCGAAGATCGGATCCAGGTG
>JBKOVK010000358.1:0-13866 GCA_046724475.1 Acidobacteriota bacterium
GAACAGCTTCACGATCCCGGGCGTGGGCAAGCTCGTTCTGGTGAATCGGAAGGCGCGCATGGGCCGCAATCCCGCGACGGGCGAGGAGATCAAGATTCCCGCAAAGCGCGTGGTGAAGTTCCGCGTTTCGAAGAAGGCGAAAGACGCCATTCTCGGAGCGAAGAAGTAAGAAGCCGATCCCAAGTCTCCGAGGAGAGGAAGAAGCGGTCCCGATCGGGACCGCTTTTTTTATTGCGAAAGACAACTCACGGAGCTGCGAAGACCAGCCGGACGACGTTCTCCTCCTCGCGTTTGGCCCCCAGCTCGGCGCCGATCGAGGGTTTGACCCACGCCGGGATCGTGGCCGTGATTCCGCCGCCCAGCGTGCGCGAGCGCGTGATCTTGGCCGTCAACTCGACCCCCGAGAGCTTCTGCGGCAGCCCCGCGGCCTGCGCGGCGCGGGCGAGGTCGCGCGCCGTGTTCATCGCCGAGTCGACGAACTCGAGGACGCCCGGCACCAGCGGGCGCGGCACCGCGCTCCTCCGGCCCGAGGCCGGGATCTCGAGCGTGAGCTCCTGGAGAAACGCCGTCTCGGCGGAGCGCGAGGCTTCCGCGTCGAGCAGCAGGATCTCGATCTTGCCGCCGCCCTTCGTCTGTCGCCCGACCGAGAGATGGAACTCGATCTTCTGGAGGACGAGACCGGTCTCGGCCATCGCCGGGTTCCGGCCGGCCGCCACGTCGGCGATCGATGCGACGAGGTCGGCCGGCGTGATCGGCTCGGGCGCGGGTGTCACGGGCGGAGCGTTCGGAGTCGACGCGCAGCCGGCCGCGAGCGCGGCCGCGATCACCAGGACAGGAACCGAGGTCCTCGTCCTCATGCAACCTCCTTCGAAATCCAGACGCGCCGCAGACGCCGCACGCCGTCTTCTTCGCGGACGACCGCGTGTGTCTTTCGTTCCAGGGCGAGCGGCCGGGAATCCGGAAACCGGTCGGTGGTCTCGGCGATGCGTCGCATGCGCGCGAGGTGGCGGACGAACGCGCGCGCGTCTTCCTCGTCGTCGGGACCGGCGCCGTAGATCCGGGAAGCACGCAGGAAACCGGCTTCGGAAAACTCCAGCGTGAAGGGATCCGAGATCTCGACGGCGGCGCCGTCGGCGGGCCCGTACTCGGGTCCATGAAGAAAGAGATCGCGGCGGCGGCGGCCGCGCAGCCGCCGGTCGGCGCGCCCATCCGCGCGTCGCCGCATCAGAATCTCGCCGTCGCGGGCAGCAGGCAGCCGCGCCGCAATTGCCTGCGTCAGCGCGGCGGGCACCGGCTCCTCCGGCCTCGGCGCCGGAACGCCCGGGTCCTCGTCCGGAGAGAGCTCGTCGGGCACGTCGGGGCTTTCGAGCAGATGGCGGCGATAGAGCGCCTCGGCGATCGCCTGCGCCGCGTCGTTGCTGGTCGAACGGGCTTCGCGGACGATTCGCCGGGCGACCCCGCCGAAGAAGTCCGCGCCCGTCGGCGCCGTTTCGGCGGCGGCGACCGCGTGTCGCGATAAAGAGCCTGCGGCGGCGGCCAACGAAGCGGCGGCCGTCGGAAAGGCGCTCGAGTGGAACAGCACGACGAGCACGTCCCAGAACGCGCCCGTCATCACGCGGCAGAAGGAGTGGGGCTCGGCGGACAGCGCGCGCGCCGGCGCGTCGTCGGGGAGCGTTTTCGGGTCCACGTACTGGAACTCGTTGACCGCGTCGCGCAACGATCCCGGGAGGGCGGCGTCGGGCCCGTACTTGTCCCGCACCGCCGCGCCGAGCTCTTCGGCCAGCCTCGAGACGAGATTCGAGCGCGCCGGATCTCCCTTCGTCTCGGCGAGAATGCTCTCGACCAGCGGTGGGTCCGCGAGCGCGACCAGGATGGCCGCGAAATCGCCGAAGGCCTCGTGGAACGCGGCGACCTCGAAGTGCGGCGCGTCCCACAGGTCCGGACGGACGGCGTCGAGGATGGCGTGTCCCTGCTCGTGCGTGACGACGTCGGTGCTGTCGCCCGCCTCGACGAGCTGCCCGGTCTTCGCGTCCACCTCTCGAAAGAAACGCAGCGCCTTGCGGTCGTAATACGCGTTCAGGTCCGTTCCCGCCGCGGGATAGGCCGGCAGCACAGGCCCGGGAATCCACTCGCCCGACGGCAGTCGCTCCGTCCACAACTTCTTGCCGCGGTCGAGCGCCGAGGAAACCTGCCAGTACAGAGACTCGGGCGTGTCAGGCTCGTAGGCCTTCGGTTCGGGAGCACGGCCCTCGACGCGAAAGCCCCAAGGACCGCGCTCGGTGTCCACCGGCGCGTCGACGGAGACCTGCCGCTGGCCTCGGCTCTCCGGGTCGTTGAGGAAAACGCGGATGCGTGCGCGTTCGGATTCGTCCACGCTTCGACGACTCGAGGGAAGTCTAACAAGTGCTGCTATCCTCTTCGCGATGCTCCGACTCGTCTCGGTAATCTTTTTTTCGGCGGTGCTGCCCACCGCGGCGCAGCAGAGTGGTGCACCCCAGGCCGGTCCGAAGCAGACCGCGTGGCCCCTTTCCCTGCGCGACGGGCTCCCGAAGCAGCTCCCGGGCTACGAGGCCGCGCCGACGGATCCGCTGCCCGACACCGATGAGAACGACATGGGAGTCTTCACCGAGGTCTCGCGCTTCTTCCAGCGCATCGAGAGCCCGACGGTGACGCGGCAGTTCCGCCTCGTGGTGCAGGACTATGGCAAGGACAAGAACCTCGAGCCGGAGATCCGCAAGGCGGTCGGCGAGTCGGCAAAGGTGCCGAGCGTGGAAGCCAAGGAGGTTAAGGTCGCGGGACTACAGGCCTTCGCCGTGACCGACCGCTCCGGAGGCAATCCGACGACTCTCGTCACCGTCGTGGTGCTTCCGTCCCGGCTCGTCCTCGCGCAGGGCGCCAACGTGGACCGCGATACCGCGCTCAAGCTCATCGCCGCCGTCGACTTCGCGCGGGTCGCCGCGACGAAGTGAGCGGCCGCGCAGCGGCGCCCATTCGCGTGCGGCGCGCGCGCCGTTCCGACGGCCCGCGGATCCTCGAGATCGAGCGCGAGCTCGCGGCGTGGGAGAGACTCCCGCCGCCCGGAAGATCCGAGGCGCGGCGGCTTCTCTCGATGATCTTCGACAAGCGCGAGGTCGAGGCGCTCGTGGCGGTCCGCGGGGGCCGCGTCGAGGGCGTCGCGCTCTATTGGTTCGCCCTCGGTACTTCGTTTCGCGCCCGAAACCTCCTCGGGCTCGAGGACCTCGTCGTCGCCGAGAGCGCGCGCGGAACCGGCGTCGGCCGGGCGCTCATGGCCGCGCTCTCACGCGAGGCCCTGCGCCGGAAGGCGATCCGGATGGACTGGGACGTGCTCGACTGGAACGAGTCGGCGCTGCGCTTCTACCACCGGATCGGCGCGCGATCCCGGGCGCCGTGGCTGCGCTACACGCTCGACGAAAAGGCGATGAAGCGCCTGGCCGCTACCCGTTCGGGACGTCCCAGAGGTCTTTGACCGCCGGGTGATCCCAGGGGATCCGGAGCTCGTCGGGGCTGGCGGGATCGAAGGTCTCCGTCACGAAATACATCAACGCGCAGGGATTCGTCAGCGGCCGGTAGCCGTGCGCCACGCCGGCGGGGATCCGCACGAGCAAGTCCTGGCCGCCGCCCGCGACGACGACCTGGGTCTTGCCGAACGTCGGAGAGCTCTTGCGGACGTCGAAGAATACGAACTTGGCTTTGGAGGGGGGAGGCACGAACCAGATGTCGTCCTGCTTCAGGTGGTAGTGGAGGCCCTTGATGTGGCGTTCCGCGTCCACGATTGAAAAGTTCGCCTGGGCGATCGGGACGCCGGAGAAGAACTCGGCGAGCTCGCGGCTCTCCGGATGGTTGGCTTTTGCCCGAAAGATCTCCATGAAGAACCCGCGGTCGTCGGTGAAACGCTTCAGGCGCAGCACACGGACGCCCTCGATCGGTGTCGGCTTCGCGTAGTCCTTGGGCTGCGAGCGGAACTCGGGCGCGATGTCGTCGGGCTTCACAAAGATCTCCTGCGGCGATTGTAACCGGCGCAAACGAAAAGGCGGGCGGCCGCCCGCCCGCCTTTCCGGAACCGAGGCGCCGCTAGTTCTTGACCGACTTCGACGCCTCGGCCGGGATCTCCCCCTTCGCGGTCCAGGCGATCGTGAAGCCGTTGCGCTTGTCGTAGGAGTACTTGGGGTTTCCGTCGGTGCCGTTGAAGTGGTGCTTGGACATGGCCAGCACGAAGCCTTCGTTGGACGTCGAGCCCCAGTACTGGAGGTTCTTGACCACGACGGGTCCGTTCTTGTCGGGACGATTAGTTGCGGTCTTGTCCAGGGAGATCTCGGAGAGTCCGCTCGCCATCGTGGCGTGCGCGCCCTTGTCCGTCTGCTCGAACGTGATCGCGTCCTCGCGGGTGGAGAACCTCTTCCATTTCACCGGGAAGACGATTCCGAGGACCTTGCCGATCGCCTCGCGCTGCGCCGGCGTGGTCTTCTTGTCGAACGTCACGACGGCCCACTCGGTGGGCATGCCCGGGCCGGGCTTGTGGTGCCATTCGCCGCCGAGGTCGAGGTTGACCCAGACGATCGCGTCGGAGAGGTCCACGTTGCCGTAGTGGCTTCCCTTGCGGAACTTGTAGACGTTGTTGGCCTCGCACTTGTGCTCGTCGGCGGACGCCGAGAAATAGCAGGTGCAGAAGAGCGGGCAGGAACAACCTTCGATGGTGTCGGCGGTGACCTCGTAGGTGGACGCGTTTCCGGCGTGGGTCGTTCCGACCCCGACGATGGCGATTCCAGCGACCAGGACGGCGACGACGGCGACCTTGGCTTTCAGATTCATACAACCTCCCTCGGAAATGAAACGGTCGAAACTCCGGGTCCGTAGAAGACCGGCGGTGGAGGGCCGGCTCGCCCCGAGACGTCTATTCTCCCGTCCACGGCGGACGGATTTCAAGACCCGGCTGCGAGGGAGGGCGTGCTAGGCTCGCAGGCCGTCTTTAAAGGAGGATCGAATGCCCCGTCTCCGGACACTCGTGGCACTGCTCGCGTTCGCGATTCCCGCCGTTCTCGCGGCCCAGACCGGCCCGGATCCGCGCGAGAACAGCTTTCAGTTCATCGTCGACGGAACCCAGATCGCCGGCGTCATCGGCTATCAGGTCGCGTTCAACCACGATCCGCAGACCAAGAGCGATTCACGCCAGCTCAACACGCTCTATTCGCCGGACAACCGGAGGCTGTCGATCACGGTGACACAGAAGGGGCTCAATCGGCTGCAGGATTGGCTCAATGCCGCCACGAACGCCGACAATCCCATTTCCAAGTCGGTCGCCATCGTCGCCAAGGACAACGTCGGGAACATCCTCGTGCGCTGGGAGCTGACCAACGTTCAACCGGCCACGATCTCGTCGGTCGGAGCCGGGGTCCTGACGGAAGTGCAGGCGACGATCGAATTCGCCTACTCGACACTGAACCAAACCCAGGCGAAACCGGACTAGGGAAGGCCCTTCCGCTCGTCCTCAGTGCTCTCTGTTGAGGTTGCGGATGGCGTCGAGGAGGGTGACCGGAGGTCTCTCGAAGCGCGCGCCGAATCCCGGACGCTTCGACGCTGTCGCGGCAGCCTGCTCGAGGAAGACGACGTTGCCGCGGACGCGGAAGCTCCTGCGGTCGCCGGGCAGGGAGAAGACGAGCTCGACGTAGTCGCCGATCTCGGGCACCTTCGAGGTGGCGACGTACATTCCCGAGACGTTCACGAGCTCCACGAAACCCGAGAGCTCCTGTTCGCCCCACTTCAGCGTCGCCGGGGCGCCGATGCGGATGCGCTCGGATGCTCTCTCGTTGGCCGGTGATCGGGGATGTGCGCGACGCTCCCTCATGGCCTCGGCTTTTCTAGTTTCGCGATTGGCCGGCATCCTAGCACAGCGTTTGGATTCGGCTATTTCTAGCGGTTTTCAAGGGCGGGGAGCAAGGTCTTTTCCAATTTTTGATACAGCCGGGCGGTTGCCTCGACGTCCCGGCGGCAATAGAGCGCGATCTCGCGCAGCCTTCCGGCCCGGTAATAGGGCCCGACCGAGTAGCCGTCCATTCCCTGCTCCTTCGGACTTTCGACCCCGAACGCCTTGCAGGCGAAGTCCAGGTTCCACTTGCGGGAGGCCCCGAAGAACGTGATGGCCTCGAGCAGGTCGGTGTGCGGCCGCAGGGAGTAGCGGTAGCCGACGAGGTTGCGGGTGACGGCGATTCCGAGGGCGGCGCTGCGGAGCATCAGAAACGGTCCGTCGAATCCCCGGCCGTTGAACGTCACGAACCGGTGGAAGCGCCGCATCGCCTTCCAGAACTCGGCCAGATACGTCGGCTCCGCGTCTCCCACGAACGTGAAGAGCCCGTCGGCGGACTTCTCTTCGAGCCGCCCCTCCGTTCTCTCGTACCAGATGCGGCCGCGTCCCGAGTCGGGATTGAGCATCGCGACGACGATGATCCTTCCGGTGAACGGCCACAGCGACATCGTCTCGGGAAGCTGCAGGCGCTCCTCGTCCGTGCGCGCGTTCTTCTGGAGGTACGTCTTCTGCGCGTCGTCGAGCGCGTCCCAATCCTGACCCGCAGTTTCGATGTCGAGGACGACGGTCGCCATCGCGGGGGATGCTATTCTCTGGCGACACCGATGAAACGTCTTTCTTGGAGTTTTCTAGCGCTGGCCGCGCTGTCGGCGCTGACCTGCGCGCGCAAAGAAGCTCCGTCCGCTCCGGCCACCGTACTGTCGCGACACCTCTTTGCGGACGCGGCCACTCTGGACCCGACCACGACGACCGAGGAGGCCGCCCTGACGGTCGAGGCCTTGATCTTCCGCCCGCTGCTCGGCATCGACGCCCAGCGGCGGCCGTCGCCGGGGCTTGCGACGTCGTGGACGGTCTCGCCGGACGGCCGCGTCTACGAGTTTCATCTCGATCCCAAGGCCACCTGGGAGGACGGATCGCCCGTGACCTCCGACGACGTCCGCTTCACGATCGAGCGCGTTCGCAATCCGAAGGTCAACGGCGCCGCCTGGAGTCCCGCGTTCGACGGCCTGGCCTCGATCGAGACGCCCGATCCGCAGACCGTGCGCGTCCGGTTCTCCGAGCCCTACGCCGAACGCGCCTTCGCCTTCAACATGCCGATCGTCTCGGCCAAGGCGTATGCGCGCGCTTCGGGTCCGGCCGAGACCGACCGTCATCCCGTGGGGAGCGGCCCGTACCGTCTCGCTTCGTGGGAGCCCAACTCGAAGATCCGCCTGGTGCGCCGCGAGGGCGCGTCACCGTCCGAAGCGGGATTTTCCGAAGTCGTCTTTCGGATCATCCCGGACCGCGCGACGTTCTACCAGGCCGGGCTGCGCGGAGAGCTCGACGAGTTCCGGGTCACGCGTGACCGCGTCGAGTCGGCGAAGGCCTCGCCCGAGTTCAACGCCCGGAATCGGCTGCTGAAGGTGCCGCAGTTCATCGAGGCCCTGGTGATCTGGAACTGCCGCCATCCGCTGTTTCGCGACACCCGCGTGCGCAAGGCGTTGTCGCTGACCTGGCCACGCGCCGAGACCGCGAAGCAGCTCTACCCGCCGGAGGGCGCGACGCTCGTGTCGGGGCCGTATCCTCCGGCAATTCCGGAGAACGCGCCCGACGTCCCCCCGCCCTCGGAGAATCTCGCCGAGGCGGCGCGCCTCCTCGATGCCGCGGGTTGGAAGCCGGGTCCCGATCGTGTCCGGAGCAAGGACGGCAAGAAGGCGGTTTTTGATCTGCTCGTGCGCGCCGAAGCGCCGACCGACGCGAACATCGCCGAGATCCTGCGCAGCGCCTACGAAAAAGTCGGAGTCCAGGCGAACGTCCGGCCTCTGGACTGGGCGGCGTTCACCGAGCGCGTCGGCGCGGGGGAGTTCGATGCCCACCTAACGGGCCGGCTCTTCCTGCCTCCCAATGTGGATCCCTACCGGTATTTCCACTCGAAGCAGGCTCCGCCGAAGGGTGAGAACGTGGGCTTCTACTCCAATCCCGAGGCCGACAAGCTGATGGAAGCGGCACGCCTCGAGCTCGACCCGGCCAAGCGGATCGTGCTCTACCAGCAGATCCATCGCGTCCTCGCCGCCGACTTGCCCGCGGACTTTCTCTGGGGCGTGGACCAGTACTGGGGAATGTCGAAGAGGGTCGACGGAGTCGTGATCTCGCCCCTCGGGCTCTTCCACTTCCTGCCCGGGCCGCTCGGCTGGCGCCCCGCGCCGGCCGCGGCCCGCTAGAAAGCCGTACCGTGGCCGCACCCCTTTCGGGCGTGCTGGTCCTCGATCTCTCGCGGGTCCTCGCGGGCCCCTTCTGCACGATGATGCTCGGCGACCTGGGCGCGCGCGTCGTAAAGGTCGAGCATCCGGTGGACGGCGACGTCACGCGCGCGTGGGGACCTCCGTACCACGATGCGACCGGCCTGTCCGCGTACTACCTGTCCGTGAACCGGAACAAGGAGTCGATCGCGCTCGACCTCGCCACGCCGAAAGGAGCGGAATCCGTGCGGCGGCTGGCGCGGCGCGCGGACGTGCTCGTCGAAAACTTTCCGCCCGGCGGCCTGGAGAAGTTCGGCCTGTCGCTGGCGGAGCTCCGGCGCGAAAACCCTCGCCTGGTCACGGCTTCGATCACGGGGTTCGGCCGCTCCGGGCCCGACGCCTCCGCTCCGGGATTCGATCTGCTCGCCCAGGCCGGGGCCGGTCTGATGGCGATCACCGGAACGCCGGACTCGGGGCCGACGAAGGCCGGAGTCGCGGTCTCGGATCTGCTCGCGGGCTGCTACGCCGCGATCGGGATCCTGGCGGCGCTCGCCGCCCGGGAGCGCACCGGAAAAGGCGCTCACGTCGAGACGGACCTCTTCTCGGCGACACTCGCATCCCTGATCAACGTGGCGCAGTCGGCGCTCCTGACGGGGAGTGAGGCACAACGTCACGGCAACGCGCATCCGCAGATCGTTCCCTACCGGACCTTCACCGCGTCGGACGGTGATTTCGTTCTCGGTGTGGGCACCGACCGGCAATTCGAACGGCTGGCGCAGCTGGTCGGGCATCCGGAGTGGACGGCCGACCGGCGCTATTCCACCAACGACGGGCGTGTGGCCCACCGCGCGGTCCTCGAGGCGGAGCTCGTGCCGATCTTTCTGCGTGAGAGCCGGGCGACCTGGGTCGCGCGATGCCGCGCGGCCGGGATTCCGGCGGGTCCCGTGCGCGGACCGCTTGAGGCGCTGCGGTCGGAGAACGCGCGCGCCCTCGCGTCGGTGGCGGAGTGCCAGGGAGTCTCCTTCGTCGCGCCGCCGGTCCGCATCGAGGGCGAGCCGCCGCCTCTGCGGTTTCCTCCGGCGCTCGACGCCGATGGGGAGAAAATTCGGAAAGAGTTCGATTTGCCGTAGCCGACCTGGGACCTGGGACCTGGGACCTGGGACTTCTCAGTCCGGAGGCGGCGTCGCCACCGCCGGGCCGCTCGTCAGCGTGCGCCAGGCGATCGCCGACAGCACGATGACCGCCCCGAGGATCGAGAACGCACTCGGCCGTTCCCCCAGAAAGAGGAAGACCCAGATGGGGTTGGATATCGGCTCGAGCATCCCGATCAGAGCAGCTTCGGTCGCCGTGACGTGCTTCAGGCCAAGGACGAAGAGCGCGTATGCCACGCCAATCTGGACGACGCCGAGGAGGACGAGCACCACGCCCTCCTTCGCCGGGACGACGAGCTGCGTCCGAACGAAAGGAAAGAGGACGAGAGCCGCAAGCACGTTTCCGTACGTCACGACCGCTTCGGCTCCTGTACCGCGCTCGCGCCGAAGAGCCAGCACGAGCGTGGCGAAGCCGACGCTGGAGATCAGAGCCGCGATCTCGCCGCGAAAGTCCCGCGACTCGAAACGGCCCACGAAGAAGAGGAGCATGCCCGCAAACGCCACCGCCACCGCCACCGCATCGCGCCGCCGGAAGGGCTCGTGGAGGATCAGCGGAGAGGCGATCAGGACCCATACGACGCCGCAGTACTGGAGGAAGATCGCGTTGGCCGCCGACGTCCACTTCGTCGCGAGCACGAACGTCGTCAGGCACGCCGCGTAGCTGACGATTCCGATCAGGAACGCCGGTGTCCAACGCCACACGCGGGGCCGGAAGAAGACCCAGAGAGCGAACACCGCGGTCGCCGAGCGGTAAAAGGCGATCACCAGGGGAGGCTCCGAGAGCCACTTGATGCCGATTCCTCCCGTGGACCAGAGCAGGGCCGCCGCAGCGACGAGGAGGATGCCCCGGCGCTCGGAATTCACCCCCTCACCCCTTCCCTCTCCCCGGGGGGAGAGGGAGAAGTGACCGCGGCGACGATCGCCTGCGCGACGACCCTCGCGGCCGCCGCGCCCACGCGAAGGCGCGCCGGCAGCGGGGGAGTCCCGCCGCCGGGTGAGAGCGCGAACACGACGTCTCCGTCGAAGAGCGTGTGCGAGGGGCGCACGGCGCGAGCGAGACCGTCGTGGGCCTCGATCGCTACGCGCTTCAACGACGCCGGATCGAACGGGACGGACGTCGCGACCACCACGAGCGTGGTATTGCCGCCGAGAAACGGCCCCTCGATCCGCCGCTCTTCGACGAGGGCGCGATCCGATCGGAATCCCGGCTTCGCCGGTCCGGCCAGAAGAGCGCCCGTGTCCGGGTCGACGACATCGCCGACCGCGTTGACGGCCGCGATCGCCGCGACGATCGTCCCGTCGGGCAGCCGCACCTCCGCGGCTCCGATCCCGCCTTCGGCCGCGCGCTCGACGCCGAGGAGCTTGCCGACTGTGGCGCCCGTGCCGGCTCCCACGCGCCCGCACGCGATCTCCTGTTCCGAGGCCGCGTCGCAGGCGGCGCGCCCCATGGCGGCGTCCGGAAACGCCGTCGGGTCGCCGACGCCGAGGTCGAAGAGCACGGCGCTCGCGACGATGGGCACGCGCGCCGGTCCGATCAGCAATCCGCCGCCGTGCTCGACGATCCATTCCGCCACGCCGTGCGACGCCGCGAGGCCGAAGACGCTGCCTCCCGCGAGGACGACGCCGTGGATGTCGGAAGTCAGGTTCCCCGGCGCGAAGACCCCGGTCTCGCGCGTCCCGGGCGCCCCGCCGCGGACGTCCACCGCCGCGATCGTTCCGGCGGGCGGCAGAATCACGGTGCAGCCGGTGCGGCGCGCCGCGTCCGTGGCGTGGCCCACGCGGTATCCCGGCGGGAATCGTGTCATCGCTCCGCCGAGGGAAGCCGATGCAGGCGCGCGGGACGCCCCGCCCGGCGGCACGCGGCGCAGTCGCGGGCGCCGCGAAACGGGCGGAAGCGGCGGAAGAGCCGGCCGCAGCCTTCGCAGCGATACGTCACACGCGTCCGACTGCTCCGAAACTCCTTGAGGGCCGCCGTTTCGGGTGCGCCGCCGGGTTTCGCGCCGAGCGCGCGGGCGAGCTTGCGAAAGAGCGGTCCGTGACCGGGGCTGCGCCGGTCCAGGCGCCATGCCCACGCGTGGGCGGCCTCGTGCCGGAGCGTATCTTCCTGCTCGGCGGGAGACAGATGGGCCGAGATCACGATCGCGTGCGGCGATCCGTAGACGATCTCTCCGCCGGTCAGCTTTCGCCGTGAGAGGCGGACGCGCGCCGGGTCGAAGCCGAATCGAAAGGCGAGACGGTCGTACAGGTTCTGGAGCCGGCCCGCGGGATCGGAGTCGGCGATGGGGAAGAGGAACTCCACCGAAATAAGATTAGCGCAGCAAGGGAGGAGCCATGCGGATGAAGGCTTCCTGGATGGTGGGAATCGGATTCGCCGTCGCGGCCGACGTCTCGGCCGCGGGCACGATGGTGTCGTATCCGAGCGGCTCGGAGACGGTGTCGGGTTATCTCGCCGCTCCCGGCGGCGCGGGCAAGAAGCCCGCGATCGTCGTGATCCACGAATGGTGGGGAGTCAACGACTGGGTGAAGGCCAAGGCGGACGAGTTCGCGAAGCAGGGCTACATCGCGCTGGCGCCGGATCTCTACCGCGGCAAGGTCGCGACCGACGCCGATACCGCCCACCAGTTGATGCGCGGGATGCCGGAGGACCGGTCGCTGCGCGACATGAAGGCGGCGGTGTCCTACCTGCGTTCCCGGCCCGACGTGGATGCGTCGAAGATCGCGGTGATCGGCTGGTGCATGGGTGGCGGGCTGGCGCTCAACCTCGCCCTTGCCGAGCCCAACCTCAAGGGGGCCGTCATCTACTACGGCCACCTCGTGACCGAGCCGTCGACGATCGCGAGCCTGAGGGTTCCGCTGCTCGGCAACTTCGGAGGGAAAGACCAGGGTATTCCGCCTTCGGACGTGAAGGCGTTCGAAGCCGAGGCGAAGAAGGCCGGCAAGTCCGTGGACTTCAAGATCTATCCCGACGCCGGCCACGCGTTCGCGTCTTCGAAGGATCCGAGCGTTTACCGCGCGGCCGACGCCGCGGATGCCAACGCCCGCGCGGACGCGTTCCTAAAGAAGGTTCTGGGTTAGGCGTCGTAGGGGCTGCCCCGCGGCCGCCCGGCCTCACGCTGTCATCCCGAGCGCAGCGAGGGATCCCGTCAGGATTGGCCGGGCCGGCGTTCAGAGGCGGGATCCCTGTCGGGATGACAGGCCCAATTACTTGTTGGATTTGTACCAGTCGGCGTTGACCTGCTGGTAGTGCTTCCACTTCTCGGGAATCGTCTCTTCCGTGAAGATCGCGGTTACCGGGCAGGCGGGCTCGCAGTTGCCGCACTGGATACAGACGTCCGGATCGATGTAGAGCATCTCGGCCGTCTCGAATCCCTTTTCGTCCTTACGCGGATGGATGCAGTCGACCGGACAGACGTCGACGCACGCCGTGTCCTTGGTGCCGATGCACGGCTCCGCGATGATGTACATCCCCATCCGATCCTCCTCGCCGCGGCCGTCCCGCGGGCGCGGAGATTCTAGCAGGCTGCTGAAGAATGGATGGGTGCATCGCTCCGGGACGCCCTGCGGACAACAGCCGGGGACCACTCTCCGCTCTCGTCGGGCGCGTCGAGCGCCCCTCAAAACGTCCGTCAGTTGCGAGCGACGGTGATCTGGAGAGCCACGTTGCGTCCGCCGTCGCCGGGCTGATACCGGACCGTGACGCGGGCGCCAGGGGTCAGGGTGCCGTTGATCTTCGTGTCGGGGTTCCAGACGAACACGGCCTCGCCGCCGTCCGTCAGCGCGACCGTCACCGTTCGCTGCGAGGCCTGCACCTTCGTGACCGTCCCGGTCGTCGTCTGGGCCTTGTCCTGGGGCGAGGCGAAGGCGGCCGAGGGGAGCAATGCCGCGCCGATGGCAGCGGCGACGACGACACCGAGGGCAAGCCGAGCGAATCCAAGGGTCGTCATGTGATGGGAAACCCGCGCCGGCGGATGCCGTATTCCGACGATTTGACAGGGGGCCGGGGCGTCCCTACAATACGCCGTTTTTCGACGGACGCCGGAAAGGTGCAACCAAGATGACAAAGCGCTGGGCCGACGCGGAACTCCGATTCCTGAAAGACAACGCCGAGAAGATGAGCCCCCAGGCACTGGCGGACGCGCTCTCGGTTCGGATCGACGAGCTGGAAAAGAAGATGAAGGGGCTGGGACTCCTGGGCGGCGCCTCGGAAAATCTCATCGCCAAGAAGGCCCAGACGCTCAAGGAGCTCTCCAAGCACACCGAGAATGCCCGCAAGGACTACGACCGCGGTGTGGCGGCCCTCCAGAAGAAGAAGCTTGAGGAGGCCGAGCGCCACTTCATCGATCTCATCCAGAAGTACCCGGAGGAGCGCGAGCTCGTGGATCGCGCCAAGGTCTACCTGACGGTGTGCGAGCGGCAGCGGCGGGATCCGCGGCCCGAGCTGACCGAGCCCGAGGAC
>JBKOVK010000058.1:0-5992 GCA_046724475.1 Acidobacteriota bacterium
CACCGAGCAGTCCAAGCACGCCGCCAAGAACCCGGGAACGGTCAAGTTCCTGTCGATCGCGACGGTCCAGCGCAAGGACGGCAACCTCGTGGTCGTCAACCGCAACGGCAAGATCACGATCGTGGACAACAAGGGGCGCGAAAAGGAGCGCTACTCGGTGGTCTACGGCTCGACGATCAAGGTCACCGACGGCCAGGAAGTCGTGCCGGGGCAGGAGCTCGTGGAGTGGGATCCGTTCACCTCGGCGATCCTGACCGAGGTCGGCGGGGCCGTCGAGTTCCGCGACATCGTGGAAGGCGAGAACCTCCGCGAGGAGACCGACCGCGTCACGGGTCTGGCCCAGAACATCATCGTGGAGACGGTGGGCGCCGAGAAGCGGTCGCCGCAGGTCATCGTGCGCGGCAAGTCGGGGGAGAGGAAGTACCTGCTCCCGATCGGCTCGCACCTGATGGTCGCCGACAAGCAGGAGGTCTCGCCCGGCGACGTGCTGGCCAAAATCCCCCGCGAGACGACCAAGACCAAGGACATCACCGGCGGTCTGCCGCGCATCGTCGAGCTCTTCGAAGCGCGGCGGCCCAAGGACGCGGCCGTCATCACCGAGATCGACGGCAGCGTCTCGCACGGCCCGATCGCCAAGGGCATGCGCAAGGTCATCATCACGGGCGACGACGGAGAGACGCGCGAGTACCTGATCCCGCGCTACACCCACGTCAACGTGCAGGAGGGCGAGCGCGTGCGCGCCGGCGATCCTCTGATCGACGGCCCGATCAACCCGCACGACATCCTGTCGATCCTGGGAGAGAAGGAGCTGCAGCGGTACCTGGTCGACAAGATCCAGGAGGTCTACCGTTCGCAGAACGTGGCCATCAACGACAAGCACATCGAGGTCATCGTCCGGCAGATGATGCGCAGCGTGAAGATCGAGGAGGTCGGCGACACCGACTTCCTGATCGACGAGCAGGTGGATCGTTTCCGGTTCGAGGAGGAGAACGAGCGGGTCATCGCCGCGGAGGGGCAGCCTTCGACGGCACGCCCGATGCTGCTCGGGATCACAAAGGCCTCCCTCTCGACGGACTCGTTCATCTCGGCCGCGTCGTTCCAGGAGACCACGCGCGTCCTGACCGAGGCCTCGATCTCGGGGAAGGTCGACAGCCTGCGGGGCCTGAAGGAGAACGTCATCGTCGGACGGCTCATCCCCGCCGGAACGGGAATGGAGTACTACCGCAACGTCGTCCTCGAGCGGGACGAGATCCCGCAAGTCGAGGAGCCGGCGCTCGAGGACTTCCTGACCGACCCGGCCGAGGAGCTGGCGCTCGCCGAGGCCGACGCCGAGGTGGACGCGAGCGAAGAAGAGTAGATCAAAGCGACTCGAAAATCGAAGGGGCCCGGCAACGGGCCCCTTTTCGTTTCCGGGCGAGATCTAGGGAGCGGACCAGATCAGGTCCCGGTTCTTTCCGTAGAGGACGAGGCCGTGCGCCTTGCCGTCGCTCTCGCTGACGAATGCGATCCCCCTCCCGTCGTTGATGGTCGTCAGTCCGCTGCGGGCGACGTGTCCGTCGTCGAAGAACTGAATCGCCGGGGAATCCTTGCGCAGGGCGACCCAGAGCCTCTCGATCCCCTTGTTGTCCCGAAGCACGAGGCGAGGGCTCTCCTCGCTGACCTCGAGGCCCGCCGATCTCTTCCCGTCGGGAGCGACGAGGGCGACTCGCGGTCCTCCGGCTCCGAGGCCAAGAGACAACTGTTGCGATCCTCCGGGGTCGGCCATCTGGAGGACGGCCCGGCCGTCCTGCAGTCCCCACGAGCCGATCCGGGCTCCCGCGGCGTCGATCAGGACGAAGCTTCGGGCTCGCACCTCCTCGGGCTCGGCCGGCCTCTTTGCCTGCCCCGTGACCAGAGCGCCGGCGAACAACGTGATCAGCATCACCAGGGCGCGGCGGTGCCAGCGAACCTGGCGCCTCAGATCGTCGATTCTCTGCTCAAGGGCATCGTTGCAATGCTCCACGCGCATCCTCCTTTGAGTTCCACCCTGTCGTCCCGGAGTATCTCCCGCGAACGAGGCATTGCTTGACCGCTTGTCCGCCTGCCCGTACCATGCTCGGCACGTTCCCGTTTCGACACGTTTCCCGCCCAACCAAACGAAAGGAGCCTGGTATGAAGAGGGTCCTCGTCATCGTGGCTTCGATTCTCTGCGTCGGCGTGGCTGGCGTCATCCTCGCGCAAGTGCCGGAGAGCGCACGCACACTCGTCACCGATCCGAACGTGCTCGCGTCCATGGGGTTTCCACGGAACGCCACGAACGTCTACATGGCCAAGAACCTGACCAAACCCGTGGAGATGCAGACCCCCAACGATTTTGGTGGGGGCTTCCACTTCACACCCGTGTCTCCGCATTCTTTCATCGGGAGACAGAACACGGCCGCCACACCGTGGTACTACGATTTGGGAGCGACCGCGGACACCAATCTAGTACTCAGCCGGGCCGGTACCGAGCAGTTCGCGGATTCTCCGATCCAGCTGCCGACGGGCGTGAACCTCGCCGCCTTCCGCTGGTGGGCCAACGACATCAACGCCGGCGCGAACATCGGCATCTTCGTGTTCGAACAGTGTCATCCGAGCTTCGGGCCCGGCGGGGAAACCGTCACGACCATTGCCTTCGAGGACCCGGCGACGACGGGCTCGGGTGGGAACCAGTCGGATGTTCTGGCCGGCTCCGGAACCACCGTCAACAACCAGGACTGCAACTACGTGGCGCGCGTGCGCTTCGATGACACGACGGGCCTGGAGTTTCAGAAGCTCCGCGTCCAGTGGAACAGGCAAGTCTCACCCGCCCCCGCCGTCGCGACCTTCCTCGACGTTCCGACCAGCCATCCCTTCTTCCAGTGGATCGAGGCCCTCGCGGCATCGGGAATCACCGCCGGCTGCGGCGGCGGAAACTTCTGCCCGGGTCAGGCGCTGACCCGCGGACAGATGGCCGTCTTCCTGTCGATCGCCCTCGGTCTGAACTTCAACTAAGCGAGCCGGCACGGATGCCGGTCCTCGGGGCCCGCTTCGGCGGGCCTCTCGTTTTTGTGAAGTAGCATTTTGAGAGCCCGAGCAAACCGATGACCCCCGAGGACTGGCGTCGCCTGAAGGAAATCCTCGACGAGGCTCTTGCTCTCGAGAGGGAGGCCCGGGAGGAGTTCCTGGCGAAGGCCTGCGGCGGAGACGCCAGGCTGCTCGCGGAGGTCCGCTCCCTGATCGCGTCGCACGAGGCGCCGTTCCCCATGCTCGACGCGCCCCTCCCGCCGCTTTCGGCGGCGGCGTTGTACGAGACGGCCGGACCCCAGGCGGGAGAGCGCATCGGCCCCTGGGAGCTTCTCGAGGAGATCGGCCACGGCGGGATGGGGACCGTGTATCTGGGCCGTCGCGCGGACGAGGCCTTCGAGAAGAAGGTCGCGATCAAGCTCGTGCGCGGCGGCATGGACAGCGAGTCGGTGCTGCGGCGGTTTCGAACCGAGCGACAGATCCTCGCCAACCTCGAGCATCCGCACATCGCCCGCCTCATCGACGGCGGAGCCGCCGACGACGGCCGGCCCTACTTCGTCATGGAGTACATCGAGGGCCTTCCTCTGCCGGAGTGGTGTGTGCGGCGAGGGCGGAACGTTCGCGAAAGACTGGGCATCTTCGTCGACGTCTGCGCCGCGGTCGAATACGCCCACCGAAACAGAGTCGTGCATCGGGACATCAAGCCGGCCAACGTCCTCGTCACGGCCGACGGCTCGGCCAAGCTCCTCGATTTCGGGATCGCCAAGCTGATCGTGCCGGAGCTCTTCGGCGCGAAGATCGAGGAGACGGGCACTCTCTTCCAGCTGCTGACGCCGGACTACGCGAGCCCGGAGCAGGTCCGCGGAGAAGCGGTGACTCCGGCGAGCGACGTCTACGCGCTCGGCGTGATGCTCTACGAGCTGTTGACGGGCCGCAGGCCCTACGCCGCCGGAGCCTCGGTCGCGGAGATGGTCCGGGTCGTGTGCGAGACCGAGCCTCCCCGGCCCTCGGAAAAAGCGACGCGCTCTCTCGCCCGGGAGCTGGTCGGAGACATCGACACGATCGTCCTCAAAGCCATGCGCAAGGAGCCGGCGCGCCGCTACGCCTCGGCGGGCGAGATGGGGGAGGACATCCGCCGCTTCCTCGACGGCCGGCCGGTGCTCGCCCGCCCGGACACCATGGGCTACCGGACGAGGAGGTTCGCGCGCCGGCACTGGGCCGGGCTGGGCGCCGCGGCGATCGCCGCGATCTCGCTCGGCGCAGGTGCCGCGGCCCTCCGCCATCAGGCGCGGCCCGTGGCGGCGACGGCGTCCGCGACGGCGCTCGCCGTTTTGCCGTTCCGCCCTCTCGCGCCGACGGGCCACGATTCGGTCCTCGAGCAGGGCATGGCGGACACTCTGATCGCGAAGCTCAGCGGCGTTCCCGGCATCGCGGTGCGGCCAGTCGGCGCCGTGCTGCCGTACTCGGGCGACGGGACCGACGCTCAGCGCGCGGGCCGCCTGCTCCGCGCGGATACGGTCGTCGAGGGCAGCGTCCAGCGCGTGGGGGACCGCATCCGCGTCGACGTGCGGCTCGTGCGCGTTTCCGACAGCCGGCCAATCTGGGGCGAGACCTTCGACACCGACTACGCGCGGGTCTTCGAGGTCCAGGACGCGATCGCGCAGAAAGTCGCCGAGACGCTCACTCCCGGCCTGAGCGCCGCCGCGCGAGCGAGGCTGGCCCGGCCCGGCACGCGGGACCTCGCGGCCTACAGGGCGTATCTTCGGGGCCGGTATTTCTGGAACCGACGGACCGAGGCCGATTTTCGCAAGGCGATCGAGGCCTTCGAACAGGCGATCAAAGAGGATCCGGAATACGCGCTGGCCTACTCGGGCCTGGCCGACTGCTACAGCCTGCTCGGCGTCTGGGGCGCCGGTCCGGCCGACGAGACTCACGGCCGCGCGCAGGTCGCAGCCCGGCGCGCCGTCGAGCGGGCCGACGCTCCGGCCGAAGCGCACGCGTCCGCGGGACTCGTCCTATGGGTCTACGGCTGGGACTGGGACGGCGCCGAGGTCGAGTTCCGGCGTGCCATCGCACTGAACCCGGGATACGCGACGGCGCACCAGTGGCGCGCGTACTCGCTCGCCTCGCGTGGACGGTTCGACGAGGCGATCGCGTCGGCCCAGCGCGCGCAGGCCCTGGATCCCCTGTCCCTGAGCCTCATGACGGACCTCGGCGAGATCCACATGTGGGCCGGCCGATACGACCGGGCCGTGGTCCACATTCGCGAAGCGCTGGAGCTCGAGCCGAACTTCGCGCTCGCCCACAACGTGCTCGGGATGACCTACCTGAAGCAGGGACGCGCCGAAGAAGCCGTGCCCGAGCTCGAGCGGGCGGCGCAGCTCGAGGACGAGCCCCGCATGCTCACGACTCTGGGCTACGGTTACGCTCGCGCCGGCCGCACCGACGACGCCCTCCGCATCCGGGATCGTCTGGCGGCTCTGGCGAAGACGCGGTACGTCTCGCCTTTCGCCCTGGCGGTCGTGGACACGGGACTCGGGCGAGCCGATTCGGCGTTCGTTGAGCTCGAGCGGGCCTACGGCGAGCACTCGGACACGATGGCCATCTTGCGCACGTATCCGCTTTTCGAGAGTCTTCGGAGCGATCCGCGTTTCTGGGATCTCTTGCGCCGGGTCGACGAGTGGAAGGCCACCGCCGAGTGAATCCGCATGCTATCCACTTGCGGATCTGAGGCTTAGAGCGCGGCTCCGGAGTCGGGAGGCCGGGAACGCGGGCGAGAGGGTGGCCGGACGGGTCGTCGGCGACGCCAAGCCGCGGCCTGAGAAGAGTTTCCGCTTGACAGACCCCCCGCGGGCGCGTACGATTCGCGGGTTTTTCCTCACGACTCCGGCGAGTCGGTGGGCCTGTCTCGCCCGGTCTGAAGTAAAGCGTTTACGGTCGATCTCGGGTCCTTCCACGGCTCCGGGGG
>JBKOVK010000119.1:0-16998 GCA_046724475.1 Acidobacteriota bacterium
GGCGTCCGCGCAGACCCCATTCCGGATACCGCCGGGGCCTACGGGCCGTTCTTTTCGCCCGACGGCCAGTGGATCGGGTTCTTCAGCGTCTACGAGCTCAAGAAAGTGCCGTTGTCCGGCGGAGCGGCCGTCTCTCTCGCCCACGTCCCCCCCATCAACACCGGAGGGACCTGGGGGAAGGACGGCAGGATCGTCTACAGCCGGGCGCCCAAGGGAGAGCTCTGGTGGGTTTCCGAAACCGGAGGGGATCCGCAGCGGCTGACGCGACTCGATCCCGCACGCGGGGAGCAGGCGCACCTGTATCCGCAGTTCATCGCCGGGGGCCCGGCCCTCCTCTTCACGGTTCGCCACGGACGAGACTTCCAGGAAGTCGACAAATCGAGCATCGCCGTTCTCGACACATCCACGGGGAGACCGCGGATCGTCCTGGAGGGCGCTACGTTTGCCCGATTCGGCGGCGGGCGTCTCGTCTTCCAGCGCGGGGACGCAGTCTTTTCGGTTCCGTTCGACGTCTCACGTCTCGAGACGACCGGGCCAGTGGCCGCGCTGGGAGAGTCAATCGCGACCAATTCCGACGAAGAATTTGCTTACATCGACGTTTCGCCGAGAGGCACGCTGGTATTCCTCGAGGGCGCCCCGTACACGCGCGAGCGGAGCTCCGTCCTCCGCTTCGATCGCACGGGAAAAGAGAGTCTCGTCCCGCTCCCGCCCGGAGCATATGGGTCACCTCGGCTCTCGCCCGACGGCAAGCGGCTCGCGCTCGGCCGGCTCGACGGCGCCCGAGCGGAGGTCGTCGTCTACGAACCGGATCGCAACGTTCTCACGGCGCTGACACCGGAGCCGGGTCGCTATTGGGGTCCAATCTGGTCGCCGGAGGGGGACCGTATCGCCTTCACGCGTTACGAATCGGTTACCCCGGCGCTGGCGATGAAACGCTCGGACGGTTCAGGAGAGATCAAACCCCTGACCCGGCCTTCGGACGATCCCGAGTTCGTCAACTCCTGGTCTGCCGACGGCAAGACGATCGCCTACACTGTCGTCCACGAGGCGGCCGGCGAGCACGACCCGGCACGCCCGGCCTCTTCGTCCGACATCTGGCTGGTGGGATCGGATGGGAAACTGGCGTCGCGACCCTGGTTCGAAACGCCCTATCGCGAGCTGGAGGCGCAATTCTCCCCTGACGGGAAATGGATCGCCTACGTCTCCGAGGAATCCGGCACCTACGAGGTCTTCGTACGCTCGTACCCAGAGGCGGGGAACAAGATCAAGGTTTCGAGCGGCTACGGAGCGGAACCGGCCTGGTCCCGGGGCGGCCGGGAGTTGATCTACCGCACCGGCTCGGAAGACGAACAGTTCATGGTCGTGGATGTAGAAACCTCCCCGAGGCTCACCGTCTCCGCACCCCGGCTCCTCTTTACGGCGGCGGGTCTCGGGTCCTCTCATTGGACCGAAAGCTCTCGAGAATTCGACGTGTCCGCCGACGGCAACCAGTTCGTCGCCCCGCGCGAAATCCCCGCACCGGAGCCGGAGCGCCGGCTTGTCATCGTCACCGACTGGGCCTCGACCCAGCCGCGCTGAACCGCTCCCGTTTCGATCCCGAGTCCGATCAGCGACTTAGTGCGCCCCGACGATCTCAGAAACTTCTCCTGCCCATCTCCGGACTTCCGATGCCCTGCGGCCAGAGAGTAGGCGTCGAGAAAGGAGACGTCATGATCAAGCGCGTAGGCATCACGATCGCGGCTCTCATGCTTCTGGCAGTTGCCGAGGTTGGGCAGGCGCGGCGCTTGCCGGGACCCGGCCCCACGCCGGGCCCCTGCTTCAACAGGAAACGGCAGTGCTTGCCGGTCCCGCTCCCGTGCTCGCCGGCATCCCCGAGAAGCTGTCGGCCGACCAGCCGGTAGTCTCGGCCGAGGGGTGAACTCGCGGCCGCCGGGAAAGAGACCGGCGGCCGCCGCGATTTAGGGGCCCGGACCAGCCGAACGCCCTTCCGGCCGAACCTTTCCTCGGCAAGTCTTCGGATTCTCCTTCCCGACGATCGACGCGCTCAGTAGAATTCCCCCGCTCCATGACCCTGGCGGCGGGTTCACACCTGCGCCCCCGGGATGTCCCCGCGCCTGTGGGTGCGGGAGAAACGGTCGACGTCTATCAGCGACTGAACCCCTCGCTCTCAAAGAGCCGGGAGCGTTCGTGACGCTGCCGGCGGGAGCGAAGATCGGCCCGTACGAAATCCTTGCGCAGCTCGGCGCGGGCGGCATGGGAGAGGTCTACCGGGCCCGCCACACGAAATTGAACCGCGAGGTCGCGGTCAAAGTCCTGCCCGCCGACACCGCGACGGATCCCGCGGCACAGGTGCGCTTCGAGCGCGAAGCCAAGGCCGTCGCGGCGCTGTCGCACCCGAACATTCTCGCGATCCACGACTTCGGAACTCTCGACGGCATTCATTACGCCGTGATGGAGCTGTTGTCGGGCGAAACGCTGCGGCAACGCATCGATCACGGCGCGCTTCCGGTCCGGCGCGCGGTCGAGATCGCCAAGGAGATCGCGCTGGGCCTGGCGGCCGCGCACGAGAAAGGCATCGTTCACCGGGACCTGAAACCCGAGAACCTGTTCCTGACCAAGGACGGCAGCGTCAAGATCCTGGACTTCGGTCTCGCCCGCGAGGTCACGCGCCCTCCCACGGCGCTCCCCCACAAGACGTTGACCGATCCGAGCCGCTCCGGCGTCGTGGTCGGAACGGCGGGCTACATGTCGCCGGAGCAGATCCGCGGCCAGCGCCCCGACGCGCGTTCCGACATTTTCACGTTCGGATCCGTGCTCTACGAGATGCTCACGGGCAAACGCGCGTTTCGCGGCGGCACGCCGGCCGACACGATGACCGCGATCCTGCGGCAGGAGCCGCCTCCCTTCGCCGAGAGCGGGCGCACCATTCCGCCGGCTCTCGAGCGGATCGTCTCCCACTGTCTCGAGAAGGAGCCGGGCGACCGGTTCCAGTCGGCGCGAGACCTCGCCTTCGATCTCGCCTCGATCTCGACGGTCACGTCGGCGTCGGGAGCCGCCGCCGCGGTCGCTCCGCGGAACCGCGTCGCGCGGTACGCCGGCACCGCCGCCGCCGCGCTCGCGATCGCGGCGCTCTCCGCCTGGGCCGGCTCTCGCTTCGGAGGCGACCGGCGGGAAACCTCGTCGCCGACTTCGCATCGCCTCACTTTCCGGCGCGGCAACATGCTGTCGGCGCGCTTCGCTCCCGACGGCAAGACCGTCGTCTATGCCGCCGAGTGGGACGGGAGACCCGCCGAGCTCTTCTCGGTGCGCACCGACACGATCGAATCCCACCCTCTCGGTCTCGCCAACGCGGACCTCGCGTCCGTGTCGTCCAAGGGCGACCTGGCGATCCTGCTGAAGACCAAGGGACCGCGCTCGCGCGGAACGCTCGCGCGACTGCCGCTCGGAGGAGGCGCTCCGCGGGAGCTTCTGGAGAACGTGTCCGCGGCGAGCTGGGCGCCCAACGGCGAAGACCTCGCCGCGATTCGCGCAGTCGAAGGAGGCCGATTCCGGCTCGAGTATCCGATCGGGCATCCGCTGTACGACGCCGAAGCGCTCGCCGGTCCCCTCGCGGTTTCGCCCGACGGCGCGTTCGTCGCCGTCATGGAGCCGGAGGGAAACGACCGCTGGACGAAGCTGTGGGCCATCGACCGCTCCGGAGAAAAGCGCCAGCTCGCGAGGCTCGAGCGGCGCGTCGGAGGCCTCGCCTGGTCTCCCGCATCGCGCGAGGTCCTGTTCGTGGGAGGGCCGACGGTCGAGTCGCAGGCGCTGCGCAGCGTGGATCTTTCGGGCCGCGTGCGCGTTCTGCTGCCGGCCCTGGGAACGGGCGTGCGGCTCCACGACGTCACCGCCGACGGCCGCTTTCTTCTGGAGCGCTCCTCGTGGCGACTGGGCGTGGAGTGCCGGCCGGGAGGAGAGGCCAAGGAGCGCGACGTCAGCTGGCTCGACGGCTCCGACCTGAGGGGCCTTTCGAGCGACGGACGGACCTTCGTCTTCACGGAAGTTGGAGACGGGGATCGGAATCCCGAGGGAGGCGTCTATCTCCGCCGCTGCGGAGATTCACCGGCGGTCCAGCTCGGTGCCGGCGTCCCGCGCGATCTCTCTCCCGACGGCAAATGGGCGCTGGCGATGTCCGGCTCTCCGGCGGGGCTCGTCCTGCTGCCGACCGGCGCCGGCTCCTCGAGGACGATTCCTGTCAGCGGCATCGAGCCCGACGACGCGAACTTCTCGCCGGACGGGAAGAGCGTCGTCATCGAGCACTCGGGAAAGAAGGGCGAGGCGCTGCTGTCGTACGTACGCCTCGAAACGGGAAAAACGCAGGGACCTCCCGTGCCGATCAACCATGCGCACGGTTACGCGACCTCCCCCGACGGCGCGACGCTGGCGTACGCGGGCGACACGGACAAGATCACGGTGATCCCGCTCGCGGGAGGTTCCGCCCGCGAGCTGCCCGGCCCGGCTCTCCGCGACGACGAAGAGATTCTTCAGTGGAGCTCGGACGGCCGTTTTCTGTACCTCGCCTGGATGGGCGGGCTGCCCGCGAAGATCACGCGACGCGAGATCTCAACCGGCGAGACCTCGCCATGGCTGGAGATCCAGCCGTCGGACGCGGCGGGAGTCATGCAGATCGACAACGTCCTGATCACGCCGGACGGACGGTCCTACGCCTACGGCTACCAGCGCCGGGAAGGCTCGGATCTGTTCGTTCTGGAGGGCCTCCGGTAGGCGTTCCGTCGCTTCCGAAGAAATTCAAAATTTCTCACGTACATCTCATGTACGTCTCCGGACTCGATGTGGGCGTCTGCGCGAGACTGCGCCACATGAAAGGAGGCGTCATGAACAAGCGTCTTGGAGTTCTGGTTTCGGGCCTCTTCCTGGCGGCTCTCGCGGTAGCGGAAATTGGAAACGCGGCGACGGGTCTTCCGCGGCCTCAGCCCGGTCCGGGACCGTGCATCGTTACTCGGGATCGTTCGCAGTGCGCTCCTTCTCCGCGTCCTTGTGGCGGCCCGGCTTCGCCTCGTTGCACTTCGGGCGGCGGCGCTGGCACGGGTACGGGCGGCGGCGGCGGTCGGGGACGCTAAAGCGGCCGACATGGTAGACGGGTGAGGCCGCCGGTACCGTTCGCCGGCGGCCTTTTTCCTGTCCCTCCGGAACGGTGCCCTCCGAACCCCGCCTTCCCGGCCTACGGCACGTAACTCCGAATCTGGATCTTCCACCAGGGCCAGTCGTGGCCGTACGGCGCGTTCCAGACCGATCCGCGATTGCGAATCCCCCGGGTATTGAGGATCTCGAGCATCGTCGTCGTCCCGGAAAGGATGTTGTCGGTTTCGCCGGTGACGATCGCGATATCCATCGCCGACAGGCGCGCGACCCAGTCGCCATCCATGTTGGGTACGTTCGCCGTGGGGCAGTGGAAATAACAGAGATCGTCCCAGTAGCCGTCGAGGAACGAATGGATGTCGTACTTCCCGGAAAACCCGACGACCTTGTCCACGACGTCGGGATGGCGGAAACCGAAGTTCACCGCGTGGTATGCCCCGAACGAGCAGCCGAGCGTCGCGACGTGGCCGGCGTTGCCGCCGCGGCTGCGGGCGAACGGAACGATCTCGGAGTAGAGGTAGCGGTCGTATTCGTCGTGGCGACGGATGCGCCCGGCGGGATGCTTCTCGGTCGCGTAGAAGCTCTCGGAGTCGACGCTGTCGACGCAGCAGATCTGGATCGCGCCCTTCTCGACGAGATCGGCGACTGCCCCCACGAGCCCGAAGTCCTCGTTCTGGTAGAAGCGGCCCTGCGACGTCGGAAACCAGATCATGGGCTTGCCCGCGTGGCCGAACCAGAGCAGATCCATCCGCCGCCCCAGCACGGGCGAGTCCCAGGCGATGTATTCGCGTCGCATCGATCCGCCTTTCCCTGTATGTGAGCGAGAAGCGGCGGGAATCTTGCCACAATCGCGTTATGAGCGCGCGATTCTTAAGCGCGCAATCCCTCAGAGCAAGACGATCCGGCCGCCTCCGAGAGTCAGCAGGACCAGGTTCATCACGACCAGCATCAGGTCGTAGTGCCATCCCGACGCCTTTTCTCCCCAGAAGCCGATCTTCCAGACGAAGATCTTCTTTTGTATGGCGCCGAGCATGATGAGGATCAGGCCCAGCGCCGCCGGCTGGATCAGGACGCCCGTTGCCACGCCGAGGGCTCCCGCGATCTCCGCGACACCGAGAAACCGCGTGAACGCAGGTCCTGCCCCGATGCTTTCGCCGCGCTTCTTCGGATCGCGGACGTGGGAAAGGCCGCTCGAGAAGAAGACGGCCGCGACCACCAGCCGGAGAGCCAGGAGGGCCCAGTCCCCGTAGCGCGCCAGCGCCGGAAAGAGCATCAGAGCCTCCTCTCGCTTGCGCCGGCCGCTCGTCACAGTAATCGGCAGGCCAACGGGATGATGTCACGGTAAATCCGGTGCGCCTTCGATTTCGGCGCTATACGATGTCGATCACGAGGTGGACGCCCCATGGCGCGAAATCGCAGCAGTTCTGAAAGACCGGCGTCTGCTCGGGGACGACGAACGGTTGTTCGCCGGACCGGCCGCGATGCCGCGGTCGCCGCACGCCCGAAGGGCGTTCCGAAACCGCAGGCCGACGAGTCCCTCGATCCCGCGGACTGGGACGCATTTCGCATGCTCGCCCACGCGGCTCTCGACGAAGCCGTCGACTACGTGCAGGGATTGCGCGAGCGCCCGGTCTGGCGTCCCGTTCCCGAATCCATCAAGACCCGGATTGCCGAGCCGCTGCCGCGAGAGCCGCAGGGCCTCGCGAAGGCCTATCGAGACTTTCTCGAGCTCATCCTCCCGTATCCCACCGGAAACATTCACCCGCGATTCTTCGGCTGGGTCCACGGCGTCGGGTTGACGTCCGGGATCGTGGCCGAGCTCCTGGCCGCCGCCCTGGATTCCAACTGCGGCGGCCGCAATCACGCCGGCCACTACGTCGAGCGCACGATCATCGACTGGTGCCGCACGATCTTCGGCTTCCCCAAGGGAACGACCGGGATTCTCCTGACCGGAACCTCCATGGCCAACGCCACCGGCCTCGCCGTCGCGCGCAGCGCTCGCGCTCCGAAGAACGTCCGCGTTGAGGGACTCCGGGGCCAGCCCCGGACGCTCGTTGCCTACACCTCGGAGGAGGCCCATCACTCGGTGACCCGGGCGGCGGATCTTCTGGGGTTCGGAAGCGAAGCCCTTCGGCACCTGCCGGTCGACGGCGACTTTCGGATCGACATCGCCGCTCTGCGCCGCGCGATCGCGGCGGACCGGAAGGCCGGGCTCGAGCCGTTTTGCATCATCGGAACGGCCGGCACCGTCAACACCGGCGCCATCGACGACCTGCAGACGCTGGCCGACATCTGCCGCGAGGAGAAGCTCTGGTTCCACGTCGACGGCGCCTTCGGATCTCTCGCGATACTCAGCGAGGAGCTGCGGCCACGGCTTCGCGGCATCGAGCGCGCGGATTCGCTGGCGTTCGACTTTCACAAGTGGTTTCACGTGCAGTACGACGCCGGCTGCCTGCTCGTGCGCGACGGCGACAAACACCGGGCCGCGTTTTCCGTGCGTCCGGCCTACCTCCATCCGACCACCCGCGGCCTCGGCGGCGGCGACGACTGGCCTTACGACTTCGGCCCGGAGCTCTCCCGCGGCTTCCGGGCGCTCAAGGTCTGGTTCGCCATCAAGGAGCACGGCGTCGCTGCGTTCGGTCGCTTCATCGAGAAGAACGTCCGCCAGGCGCAGTACCTGGCCGCGCTGGTCCGCCGTACCCCGGGCGCGGAGCTCCTGTGCGAGCCTTCGCTCAACATCGTGTGCTTCCGCTTCCATCCGAAGGGCTGGAGCGCCGAGGCGCTCGACCAGTTGAACGAAGACATCGTCGCCGATCTGCAGGAATCCGGCATCGCCGCGCCCTCGACCACCCGTATTCGCGGAGCGCTGGCGATTCGCGCCAACCTCACCAACCACCGGACCCGCCAGGACGATCTGGACGCGATGGTTCGCGCCGGCTCGGAGCTCGCCGCCAGACGAATCGCGAAACGCTGATCGACGACGGTTTATCTCGCTAGCTTTCCAGCCTTCTGGCCGAGGAGTCTCCCGCCTTCGCGAGAGAGAACCTTCGCCGCCATCTTCTGGATCTGCGCCGCGACCCTCTTGTCGGGCATGGCACCGGCAGCCTGGTGGATCGCCAGAGCAGCCAGATCGTTGCGATCGCCGCGCGATAGGCGCATCCACGGTTCGGGTCCCGGCACCGGGTGAGGTTTGCCGTCCGGTCCAATCACCCAACCTGGTGCATCGTTGATCACCCCGAAGAGAACTCGGACGTAGGCCAGCGGAAGCTTGGCCTTCGGAAACACGAGCTCGTCGTCGTACTGGTACCCGAGCGCGTGGTGATCGATGACGCTCGACGGTGTGAACGTTCCTCCCCACGGCGCCGGCGGACCGTCGCTGAAGATCATCGCATCCATCAGGTTGTGCCCCTGCGCCGCTCCGGTCGCAGGCTGGTACGGCGAAGCACCGGAATGCATGCGCTGCCACACCGCCCACAACCGGTCGAGGTTGCAGTGGTGCAGCCAGAAAACGGGATCGTTGGGCGACGTCATCCCGCCCATCGTTCCCGCAATGTAGCGGTGCACGAGGTTGTGCAGGCCGTACTCCACGTTTGCCCGGACACCGGACGATTGGTACTCCCACGGATAGCTGTCGTAGTGATCCACGTTCAAGGCGGTGAAGACGTCGGACCAGGTTGGTAGCTCCATCGCCGTCGGGTCCGTTCCGAAGGAGCGCTGCAGGAAGTCGGGATCCCCCGGGTTGTCTTTGACGACAAGCGTCCAGGCATTCGGTCCCTCGTGCGCGAAGGGGCCGGTCTTGACCTTGTCGGAATCCGCGGCATCCCCGTCGCCGCCGAGAAATTCGGGTTTCAGCGGGTTCGACGCCGCGTCCGTCCAGTCCCAGTACGGGATCGTGACGTCCGGTTCGATCGAGACCAGGTCGTCCTCGAACGCGAGGAGCATGATGCGATGCCAAGGGAAGAAGGCCGGACGACGGTGAGCCCATCCCGGGTCGGCCATCATCGCGTTCATGTGGACCTCTGGGTAGTCGTCGTAGCGGCTCCGCGTCGGGTCGCCGGGGTGGAGCACGCTGGGTTTGGACTTCAGACCCAGGACAGCGCTGACGAACTTGTCCTTGTCGTTGGAGCTCAGGTACTTGACGTTCCTACGCATGCGCATCGGTATGCCTCCCTGTTTCTAGACGGATCGCTTCTCTCTCTCAGTCGCACGACGAAGGCGGTTGGACTCGTGGTATCCGAGCATGCGAGGAAGCGGCAGACCGCCATCGGTAGGAAGCCGTTCTCGCGTGGGATAATCGCCCGACACGGGGCGTAGCGCAGCGGTAGCGTATCTGCTTTGGGAGCAGATGGTCGCCGGTTCGATCCCGGCCGCCCCGACCATCTCTCAGTTACTGACGGGCGTATAGTGGGGGCGTCCTGGAGGTCCTATGCCTAGGATCCTCACGGCACTCTGCGTCGCGCTCTTTTTCACCTGCGCACTCTCCGCCCAGACTCCCCTGTTCGGTCCCGAGTTCCAAGTCAACACGTTCACGACGAGCAACCAGAAAAGGCCTTCCGTCGCCATCGATCCCTCGGGAAACTTCGTCGTCGTCTGGCAGAGCTTCACCGTGGACGGCAACGGCCTCGGTATCTCTGGTCGGCGCTTCGATGTCTCCGGGGCTCCCCTCGGACCGGAGTTTCCGGTCAACACCTACACGACCGCAGATCAAGATTCCCCCAGTGTCGCGGCAGATGGCTCGGGAAACTTTGTCGTCATCTGGACCAGCAGCGCGCACACCGGGGAAGATATGGAAGGAGTCTTCGGGCAGCGTTTCGACAGCTCGGGCAATCCGGTCGCCGGGGAGTTCCACGTCAACACGTATACGACCGGCACGCAGTACGATCCGAGCGTCGCGATGAACGCGTTGGGCTCCTTCGTGGTCGTCTGGACGAGCGCGGGCGGCCAGGACGGAGACACTTACGGCGTTTTCGGACAGCGCTTCGACGCCTCCGGCGCAGCGCAGGGCAGCGAGTTCCAGGTCAACACGTATTCGACGGGAGGGCAATACGCGCCCGCGGTGGCCATGGACGACTCCGGCGCTTTCGTGGTCGTCTGGTCCGGAGCGACGGCCGGGACGCCGAACTACAGCGTCTTCGGCCAGCGCTACAACTCCTCTGGAACAAAGCTCGGTGGCGAGTTCATGGTCAACACGCAGACCGGAACGAACGCCGGTGTACCGGCGATCGCCATGGACGACGACGGCGACTTCGCGGTGTCGTGGATGCAGAACGACGCCGGCGGCTACGGGATCTTCGGACAGCGCTTCAGCAGTGCGGGGGCGCGCGAGGGGGACGTCTTCCAGGTCAACACGTACACGACCAACAACCAGGCGAGACCCGCAATGGCCTTCGACGCCAATCACGAGTTTGTCGTCTGCTGGCAGAGCTTCGCCCAGGACAACGCAGCGACCGAGGTCTTCGCCCAGCGTTTCGGCGATCCCAACGTCCCCGTGGGCTCGGAGTTCCAGGTCAACGTCTTCACCACGGGTTATCAGCTTCAGCCCGCCATCGCGATGAACGGATCGGGGAACTTCGTGGTCGCGTGGGCCTCTCAGGGACAGGACGGCAACGGTTACGGCATATTCGCTCGACGCGTCGAGTTTCATATTGCTCAGCCCATGGCGGTGGACACGCACGGGACCGGCGGGACGTCGGACCTGAACGGTGTCCTGGAGCCGGGCGAGACGGTTTCGGTCGAACCGGCCTATCAGGATACTTTTCCCGTCCCGTTGGCGCTAGCCGGTGTGGCGTCGAATCTCACGGACCCAGCCGGAGGCGTCTACGCGATCGTCGACAGCAACGCAGACTACGGCACCATCAATCCGGGGAACACCGCCAATTGCCACGACGCGACGGGCAACTGCTACCTCATGACGGTCGCTGGCACGCGCCCGGGCTCCCACTGGGACGCAACCTTTTCGGAGACCGTGGGCGGTGGCTCCTCCAAGCTCTGGACACTGCACGTGGGCGACTCGTTCCCGGACGTGCCACGTTCGCTCCTCTTCTATCCCTTCATCGAGAACCTCTTCCACAACGGAGTCACCGGAGGCTGCAGCGGCGGCGGCTACTGTCCCGGCAACTCCGTCACCCGGGCGCAGATGGCCGTTTTTCTGCTCAAGGCCGAGCACGGCTCGAGATATGTCCCTCCCGTCTGCACCGGAGTCTTCCCCGATGTCCCTTGCCCTTCGCAGTTCGCGGATTGGATCGAGCGGCTCTCCGCCGAGGGCATCACGGGAGGCTGCGGAGGCGGCAATTACTGTCCCGACGGGGCAGTCACGCGTCAGCAAATGTCCGCCTTCCTCCTCAAGACGAAATACACCAGCGCCTACGTGCCTCCTCCCTGCGTGGGCATCTTTCAGGATGTCTCCTGTCCGTCGCTTTTCGCCGACTGGATCGAGGATCTGTACAACCAGCAGATCACCGGCGGCTGCCAGCAGTCTCCTCTTCTCTACTGTCCGACCAACCCCAACACCCGCGGACAGATGGCCGTCTTTTTGGTCAAGACGTTCGGGCTACTCCTCTACGGACCGTAGACCTGCCCGCGCCGCACTACCTCACGATTCGCTCGCTACGGAGCGGCGGGATCTGCGATAGGCGTCCACGATCAGCAGCGCCGTCACGACCCACGCCACGAGCCCGACGCGAAAAGTCCCCGCCGGGATCAGGTACTTGTGAGCGTTGGCGAAGTCCCACGGAAAGCCGCCAGACCAGGCGGTGTACATGCCGAAGAGAAAAACGCCGGCGGCCGCGTGCCACGCCGCTGCGCTTCTCCAACCCGCCGCCACGGTCCAGGGCACGGCCCAGGCGAGATACTGCGGTCCGAACCCTGGTGACAGAAACAGGAACAGAAAGGTCAGGACCGCGCATCGTGCAAAGAGCGACGGGACGCGGCGATGCATGTACGCCGTACCGACCAGCACGCACGCGACCATCGCGATTCGGGTGGCAGCCTGGGAACCCTGCACCAGGTAGGTGATGCCCCACCAACCGGGAAGCGATCCGTATCGAAACACGCGTTGGGCCATCAGCCCGAACCCCACAGCATGCCAGGGCAGTGCGAGCGCGAGCGCCGTTCCCAGCGCGGACGCCACGAACGTCGCCCGGCGCCGCAGAGGTCCATCGGAGAGCAGAAAGGCCGGCGCGAGGACCAGGGGCCACACCTTGATGCTGCACGCAAGCCCGAACGCCGCGCCCGCGCGCCAGGGCGCGTCCCGCTTCTCGAGCAGGTACACGGCGAGAACGACGAAGGCGATCATGATCGGATCCGTGTTCCCGTGAAACCCGGAGATCATGATCGACGCGGGAGCCAGAGCGACCAGAAGGATGCCCATCCATCGTTCTCGCGCGAGCCCGAACAGGCGATAGAGCGCCCAGAGCGTGAGCAGATCCGCGAACGCACACCACAATCGGAGCCAGAACCCGAGCCGGAGCCCGGTGACGTCGCGCAACGCGCCCCCGAGGCGCAGCATCGCCAGCACCGTCGGAGGATGGTTCATCGGCATCCGCCCCACGACCCGCCCGTCGAGGACGATATCGGTCCCCTCGAGATACAAGTACCGCGCGCCTCGTTGCTGGAGGGTCTCGAGCATCTGCTCGAAGGTCTGGACGTCATTGGTGCCGTACGACGTCCAGGCGAGCGCGGCCTTCAGCACGAACGCGAAGGCCGCCGCGACGAGCAGCATCCGCTGACGGCTGTGGACGGCATCCTGCCCGTGCCGGCCAGGGCCGTCCCGCTCGCGCATTCAGCGGGATCAAACCACAATCCGCGAATTCGTCCGCCTTCGCCACATCAAATCTTTGAACCTCGTTCGACGTTCGGCCGAGTCTCGTTCCACGGCCTCTTGTTCCACACCCCGGATCGGAACATGATTTCCGAGGCTCAAAATTCGAGCCCGAGGGGAGAAGCGAGGCGAGGTGCAAACCGAGAGGGCGCCCCGTCGGAGCGCTGCAGCGGGGCGCGTCGGCATCGTCCTGTTTCTTGCCGCTTTTCTACTTCCCTTTTCGGCGGCTGCGCAGACGACCGGCAAGATCGTCGGAACGGTCACCGACGAGAGCGGGGCGCTGCTCGATGGCGTCCAGCTGGAGCTCGCGGGACCGAAGCTGCAGGGCCGCCGCTCGACTTCCACCTCCGAGAGCGGCAGGTCTCGCCCGCGCCGAGCCAGGCATCGTTCGGCGACGTTCCGACATCCGACTTCGGATTCCAGTTCGTCGAGGCGCTCGCCGCCTCGGGAATCAGCGGCGGATGCGGCGGCGGCAACTATTGCCCCGATAGTCCAGTGACCCGGCGCCAGATGGCGATCTTCCTCGCCAAGGCGCTGGGTTTGAACTGGGCGGACTAGAAGGCCTTCTCAATGTCGCGGCGCGAGGAATTCACCTCGCGCCGCGTTTTTTTGGTCTCAGCGCCGGCGACCACCTCCGCCGCCGCCTCCGCTCCATCCGCCGGAACGTCCGCCCCATCCGCCACCGCTGTTGAAGGAACGGTTGCCACCGCCGCCCCAGTCCTTGTTGCCCCAGTTCGAGTTGCTGAAGTTGTTCCAGCGCTGGTCGCCGGTCGAGCGGGCGTTGGACCAGCTGTCCAGATTCTTCGACTCCTCGCTCGACGCTCCCTGCCAGGTGGAGCCGCCGCCGCCGACGTACTTCTGCCAGCCGTTTCCGGTGTTCGAGTAGATGTTGCCGTCGTGGTCGGCGTAGTAGTTGCCGTTGACCTTCGCGACGCCGCCCTGATCTCCGTGGATCGCGCCGCCGGTATAGGTGTTGCCGCCCGCGCCCGTCACCGTGCCGTGCGACGCGGTCACCTGGTTGCCGGTGTACGCGTTGCCGACCGTCACGCGGCCGCCCGCGGCGGAGGCGCCGGTCGTCGGGTTGTAGGCCGCTCCTCGCCCTCCTGAAGCGTAGTTGCCGGTGTAGACGTTGTAGGCCTGGCCCCGCTGTCCCCAGCCCTGTGCTCCGGTGGTCGAGTTGTAGAAGCTGCCTTCCTGTCCATGCCACGCGTTGCCGGTCCAGGCGTTGTAGCCGCCGCCGCTGCGCGTGACCGCCGAGGTCGAGCCCCACTGGCTGTAGACGTTGCCCGACGACCAGCGCGCGTAACCCGGTCCCCAGACCGCGCCGCCGCCGTAACCCCACGCGGCGTAGCCGTAGTGGCCGTACCAGCCGCCCCACGCGGCGCCCCAGCCCCAGCCGTAGTAGCCCCAGCCGTAGCCGCACATCGCCGCGCCCATCGCGAAGCCGCAACCGACGCCGAATGCGAACGCCCAGCCCGTGTAGGGCGTGTAGGCCATGTTGACGCCGTAGCCGTAGGTGACGGGCGGCCCGTACCAGACCGTCCCGATCCACGGGTCGTAGACGTATCCGGTGCCGTAGACGACGACGCCGTTGTAGACGATCGCTCCGGTGTAGCCCGGCGTGTAGCCGACGTACACGACCGTCGGCGTCGAGCCGTAGACCTGCACGTACGTCACGGAATAGAGCGGGGACGCCGGCGGAATCGTGTACATCGTGGCCGGAACCCACGCCGCGACGATCCAGGGTCCCGCGACCGCCGTGGAGGTGAACCACACGCCGCTCTGGCAGAGATAGTACGAGTTCGGCGCGGTCATGATGATGGGCGAGGACGCATTGACGACGTACTGGAGCGTCGTGCCCTCGATCGGCTTCATCTGCGGAGTGCCGTCGAAGGTGACCTTGGCCGCCTGGGCCGTGCGCTGGACGGTCGCCGTCTGCGGGATGCTCGCCGCCACGACCGCGGCCTGCGCCTGCGCCGTGCCGGGCACCGACGCCTTGACGTTCTCCATCGGGCTGTCGTCGGGAATCTTGGCGAAGTCCGCGGGAAGGTTCGCGGGCGGCACGTAGGTCCAGGGCCCGGATGTGTCCGGGGCACTGAACCAGCGCCCGGCGATCAGGACGTAGGTCTGCTGATTGATGATGTCCTTGAAGACGCGGCCGGTCGTGTTGGAGACGTAGAGCAGATTCGTCCCGGGAACTTCGGTGTAATTCGGCTGGCCGCCCATGACGATGAGCTCGGTCGGCTGCGTCTCCATGTAAACCACCGGCACGGGCTTGGTCTTCAGCGAAGGTTTCGCGCTGTTGGGATCCGACGAGCCTCCGGTCATCGGGTCCCCGTTCTTGGCGGCGAGGATGTCCTTGAGCGCTTTGTCCAGGTTCGACTTGCGGCCGAGGATCGGATCCGAGACCTTCCACGGACCCGCAATCGACGAGGCCTCCATCCAGCCGTCGAAGAGGTGCAGGTAGAGCTCCCCGGAGTCCGCCTTCAGAACGATCGAGCTCGTATTGATGATCCTCTGCAGATCGGTTCCGGACTGCGGCTTGAACACCGGCTGACCGTCGATGAGAACCAGGACCGCCGGAACGTCGGAGAAGATGATCTTCGGCGGCGCATTCTGGAGCGGACGCGCCTCGCCCTGCGCTTTCGCCTGCGTGATCCCGAGGTCCGCCTCGAGGCGGTCGAGCGAGATCGCCTTCGACCGCTTGGTCGGCTCGAGCTCGTGGAGGGCCTCGACCCACGCCGCGGCCTTGGCCGGCGCCGAGGGGAAGCTCGAGCGCGTGATGTTCAGATCCTCCAGATACACGAGGCGGTTCGTCTTGTCGACGTCGGTGCGCGCCTTGAACCAGATGACGCCGAACGTCGGGTCCTTGGCGCCGGTGGGCGTGACGGAGACCGCTGCGTGCGCCTCGAGCTGATTGCCGTTCCAGCTGTCGAGCTGCGGCTGATAGATCAGGAATACCCCGGCGTTGGTTCCGAGCCGGCGCGGCCAGGGATCCGACGGGCCGGCCGAAGATCCGGCTGTCGCGGACGGGGCCGCGGCGGCCGAGGGAGTCGATTGCTGCGCATGCAGCACTGGCGCAGCGACGAGACAGGCAACGAGAAAAGCCGCGAGCGCGACACGGGAGAGGTCACGGAGCATGGGAGTCCTCCGGGTTAATGCGGGAAATATATATCGCCTCCCGCGAAAACTTCGCGCGGCGCCTCACGTAGGCAGCGGCGAGAGTTTCTATGTGGGCCTGCCTCGTCATCGCGCTGTTCACAACGTCGGCAACTCCGCCGGACGTCGAGGCCCGGCGCTGGGTGCAGACGGCCGTCCAGCGGATGAGCGGCGAAGAGGCGCTCCGCCGTCTGGCCACGCTGCGGCTCGAGTCGGTGGGCTACCGGAATCTGCTCGAGCAGTCCGAGCGCCCGGAGGGACCCTGGATTCCGCAGATCGAGAAGACCACGGAAATCTGGGACACACTGAACGGGCGCTGGCAGGAGACGACCTCGGCGGCCGCGGCGGACCAGGAGTACACGTTGAAGACCATCGTGGCCGACGGCGCCGCCGCGCGCCGGTACGGCGATGCATGGCTTCCAACGGGGCGCGGCACGATCCTCGAGGCGCGTGAGTGGATGGCCCTGTCGCCGCACCAGATCCTTCTCTCCGCTCTCGGCGCCGAAGACCTGCGGCGCGAAGGCGACGTCGTCTTCCAGGGAGTTCCGAACCACGCGGTCGCCTTCGGTCAGGGGGAGGGAAAGCGGCGGCTCCTCTTCAACGCGCAAACCGGATTTCTGACGGCGGTCGAAACCACTCGCGCGTATCCGGACGATCTCTACTGGCAGGTCTGGGGAGACGTCGAAACCCGCGTCAGCTTTTCGTACTGGGATCTGCGACCGGGGGGCCTCTTCTATCCGATGCAGTGGGACGTCGAACGCGGCGGCCGGCCGTGGCGGGCCCTGACGATCTCGAAGCTCGAGCCCGGCTCCGCGCCTTCCGCCGGAGACTTCTCCATCCCGGCGGAGCAGAAGGAATCTTTCGCGTCGAAAGGCGCGGTT
>JBKOVK010000261.1:0-4664 GCA_046724475.1 Acidobacteriota bacterium
CACGTACGGCGTCGGCACGAAGTCGGCCCCGTGCACGGCCCGCAGGATGAAACCCGCCATGTCCGCCCGTGTCACCAGGTCCGTCGGACAGAACAAGAACGCCGCCGGATCGCACCCCGGCATCACTCCCGCTCCCGCCGCTCCGTAGATGAACGCCTGGAAGATGCTCGAATCCGAGACGTCGGCGAACCGAACCGTCAGATCCACCGGCACCGCCGCGACGCGGTACGGCGTGTTCGTCAGAACCTTCAACTGCGCCTGGCGCAACCCCGGCAACAGGCCTGTCGAATCGAACGTGCACGAGATCGGCAGAGTCGTGGTGGCAGGCACTGTGCCGGCCGTCAGGCTCTCCGAAAGCCAGGGCACGTCGTTGAACGCGCAGGCGTTCGACTCGCCCGAGTCGACCTCGAAGATCGTCTGGCTCGCGGCGTCGACCAACCAGAGGTGGCCCTTGCAGTCGATCTCCATCCCCGCTCCGCCGTTGGCCAGGAGACCCGGAAGCGGCTGGCCGTTCTGCGTGACGTTGAACCCGCCCACCACCGCCATGCCGTTTTTCGCATCGAACACGAAGACGTCCAGAGTGGCCTGGGGCGGGGCGCCGTGGTTGGTGAGCGCGAAGAGATGGCTGGTCCGGCTGTCGTACGCCAGGCCGGCGATCGGGATCGCGACCGACGTCGAGTCGAGTACGTTTCCGGCGCCGTCCACGTGATAGATGACGCCGTCGTTCCAGCCGCCCGTGTAATAGGTGTCGGTCTTCACGTCGTAGGCCAGCCCGCGCTGGGAGATGCCGGACCACGGAAGCGCGCAGATCTTGTTTCCGGTCTCCGAGCGCGTGAACGGATCCAGCTCGTACAGGCAGTTGTCGCCGCCGACGTTGACGCGCCAGAGCATCCCCGTGCGCGCGTTGAAAGCCCCGTCCGCCGCGTAGTCCTCGACCCAGACCGAGTCGTCGATGGTGTCGCCCGTCTGCGTGCCGTCGGTGAGATAGCGATACTCGAAGTCGTCGCCGCCGAACTGACCCCCGTTGGAGATCCAGAAGTCGCCATGGTCGGTATCGAAGGCAATCCCCCAGCCCGCGAGGAGGCCCGTCGGATAGGAGTGGATGACGTTGCCGCCCACGAGAGGGGCTCCGAGCACCGGCGACCCGGGCAGAGGCGAGAGGCCCGCGGTCGTCTGTGCGTTCCGCCCGCCCTCTGGGATCCGCGCGAGCGCGGCCCGCACCTTCCCCGGATCCGCGAAGTGCGGAACGCCTCCCGGCTCCGCCGGAGGCGGCACGTCGAGCTCGATCAGCTGGAAGTCCGCGCTCGCGCCTCCGCTGTTGTCCAGGGAGAGAGGAGCCGTCGAGCCCTGGCCCGGGTCGACTCTCGCCGAGAGAGGCCGAGGGCTCGCTTCGAGCCGGCCGGCCGCGAGGTGGAAATCGAGGCGCACGGCGCCGTGGGACACGACGTTCGTCCCGGAAGTCTGCGGCGTGTAGAGATCGAGCGACGCCGTCAACGACTGAGAGCCGGAGTTCGCATAGACGATGTACATGCCGTCCGGTTGCGCGGAATCCTCCGGCGTGGCGAACGTCGTGGTCGTGTCGCCGCCAGGCTGGGGCAGGACCGCGACCGCCGCGCCGTTCAAGCCCAGTGTCGTGTTCGCGTCGAGGACGTTGCCGACCACCAGACCACCCGGTCCCGCCAGGCAGTCCGCATCGCCGAGGAACGCATCGTCGACCTGCCACCAGCCCGCCGCAAACGCGTTGGAGAAGTGGAAGCGCGCACGCACGTCCGCGTGACCCGCCGCGATACCGCTGATGTCGATCGTGTGGCGTGTGTTCGACTCGAAGACGCTTTCCAGGTGCAGGACGTTGGTCCACGTCGTGCCGCCGTCGGTGGAGATGTCCAGGTCGCCGACGTTGGACCCCGATGCGAGGAACGCCGAGTTGAACGCCACGGACGCGCCCGCGAAGCCCGACATGTCCACGGGAGGCGTGCGCAGCTCGTTGTCGTCCAGCACTTCGCCGTCGCAGTTGCTGTTGGCCACGGCGAAGGGCCCGGTGCCGCCGGTCTCATTACCGAACGTCCCGCATGGGTCCTGGCTCACCACGCTCCACGGCAGTCCCGAGTTCGTGACCAGCGACCAGCCCGCAGGAACGACGCCGGCGTCGAAGCTCTCGGAGAGACCCGCGCGTCCGTAGCCCGGCGCGTCGCACGCCACCGGATCGACCGAGACGGTCCAGTTCGCGACGACGCCTCCCCCGCCGACCGGATCGAGCTGGAGGTTCCCGCCCCCGGGGGAATAACCCTGCGCGATCGCCGAGACGGCGAACTTGAACAGGTTTCCGGTGACGAGCGGGAGAGAGTACGCGCCCGTGACGGGGTCGGTGAATACGGTGAACGTGGGCGCGCCGGTGGCCGTGATGACGATCTTCGCGTAGAGCGGCCACCCGGCTCCCGAGCCGTCCGTGACCGTGCCGCTGACGTTCTCGGAGGGCGCGGTCGACAGCGTGAAGTCCTGGGTCGTCTGGCTTGCGACGTCCACGACCACACCTGCCTGCGTGGACGGGCTGTAGCCGTATTTCGACGCCGTCAGGCTGTAAGTTCCGGCCGGCAGGTCGAAGGCATAGTGGCCGGCGGCGTCGGTGACCCCCCCACCGCCTCCGATCGAGCCGGTGACGCGGACGCGGACGCCCGCGAGCGGATTGGCCCCATCCGTGACGGTTCCTTCAACGGTGCCGTAGCCCGGGGCGAAGCAGCTCGGGTACTTGAACGAGCCGACGCGGGTCTGCCAGTTGGATTGCCCGGGCTCGCCGATGTACATCTGCGAATACCAGAAGGTGCAGTCGTCGGTGGGGTCGATCGCCATCATGCTGTAATCGCCCCAGCGCGAGCCGATGAATGTGCCCTGGCCCGCGATCAGCTCGGCTTCGCCCTGGGAAAGCTCGTTCAATGGGTCCGCGGCGAGCCGGCCCGCGTAGCGAATGCCCGGATACGTCGCCGTGTCGTCGGACACGCTGTACCCGACGGCGAGGTTGCCGTTGCCGTCCATCGCGATCGAGCCCATCCAGCGATTCACGCCGTCGTCGGGCGCGTAGGTTCCCTGCTGGTAGACGATCGGCTCGCCGTAGGGATCCCGGAACTCGTACCACCGCGGCACGACGCGCTGCGATTCGTCGTTGGCGTCGTGGTACAGCACGAGCGACTCGTGCGTGCCGAAGTTCCGGTACGGCAGCCGGTAGAGGATCCAGCCGAGAGCTTCGATCGAGCCCCCACCCGGTTCCGGGACGCCCTGGAAGAACGAGACCGGGTTGTAGTCGGCGATAGGAAAGTCCACGGGTCCCGTGAAGGTCGAGTTGGCCGGCGTCGTGAAGTCGGGGTGCATCTTGTACATGTGGATCACGGCGTTCGGGCCCACGACACCCTGCGGGTCCACGCCCATCAGGATCTCTTCCGGAGCCGCCGCCGCGGTCCCGTCCGGGTTCAGTACGGTGCCGGGAGGCGGATTGGGCCCGTCGATGTACGCCGGCAGGAGCCCGTCGAAGCCGCCGTTGTTGAGGCTGACGAAGATCGCGGTGAGCGGCTGCCCCGCGAGCATGGCGTTGCGGTCGAACGCCGTGACGGTCATCGTGAATCCGCCCTTGCCCCCGAACTCGCGGACCGTCATGTAGTACGCGTCCGGCCAGACGCCGAACTTCGGATAGTCGTTGAGCGCGTCGCCGTACAGATAGTCGTAGAGGTAGTAGGTGCCGAGCGGGTCGGAGCCCGTCGACATCGCGATGCACTGGTGGTTGCCGTGCGCGCCGAAGATCGCCGGCGCGAGCTGCGTCAGGATCCATCGATCGGCGAACTGGTCGTAGAGCACGATGATGTCGCCGCCGTTGACCGCCGCGCAGTCGCCGCCGAGATCGGTGAAGAGGGTATTGCCGTCGAATGGCCCCGCCAGGGAGCTGCCGGACTTGTCGAAGACCTGGAAGGACAGGTTGACCCACTGGAAGACGTGATTCGGACCGATCGCCATCGTGGTGTCGGCGGGCTGGACATGGTTGACGTTGTTGACCCCCTCGAAGTTCACGTCCGGCGTCGGCATGCCCGCGCCCGCGCGCGACTGGAGCACCGGGTCCGGGCGCAGTTGAGCGGGTGGACGCGCGGCGTCCGGCCCCTTCTCCATCTCGATGTCGCGCAGGGGACCGCCCGGAGGAGGCGCCGGCGGCCGGGCCATCTGAATCAACGGCCGCGAGGTGGCGTTGCGGATCGAGTGACGCACCTCGAAGGTCGGGATCTTCGTCCCGGGCTGGATGTCGAACGTTCCCTCGGCTCCGCCGCCCGGCAGAAGCCCCTGGGCACCCGCCCGGTACGATCCGCGGGCGGCTCGAGCCTCGCCCGACCCGGCCGGGCGGGACAGACTGGAGCAGGCGAGGGTCGCGAGGAGGGCTCCGCCGGCCACCGAGACGACGAGCCCGGATGCGTTGAGTCGTTTCACGGTTCCTGCCCTCCTGTCACTCGACAGGTTTACAAGTGCGGAATCGAAAATGCCCTGACCAAGAACGTCGCCATCTGCTGATTCGGGATGCCGGCGGCCGGGCAGAAGTCGTTGCCTCCACACCCCGCCGTCACTCCCTCCACAAACAACTGCCCGATCCAGTCTCCAAACGGCGCCCCAGGCGTCGGAGGACACGGCACGTC